>NZ_NBCN01000001.1:288223-611143 GCF_002099185.1 Streptomyces sp. CB03238
CGGCCCCGTCGGGCGTCGCGGCCCCGGAGGCCGGGGCGGCCGCCACCGCCCCGACGGCCGCGCGGGGCGGGGCGGACGCCGGGCCTCCGAACGCGGCGGCCGGTGCCGCGCCGTCGGGCGCGCCCGCCGGACCCGGAGCGCGCCGTCCGGCCGATGGCGCCGACGTGGCCGCCTGTGGGCCGTTCCAGGACGTGCTGTGTGCGATGTACGAGCGGGTGGCCGTCGCCGGGAAACCGGACGCCGCCGCCCGGGCGCTGCTCGCAGCGCGCAGCCCGTCCGCCGTCGGCGACCGCATCAAGGTGCCCGCCCTCATCGTGCAGGGGCAGGCCGACTCGCTCTTCCCGCTGTCGCACGCCGACGCCATGGCCAAGGCCATCCGCTCCAACGGCGCACCCGTCGCCGTCGACTGGATCGCCGGCGGGCATGACGGCGGCGACCGGGAGACCGAGCGCGTCGAGGCGCGCATCGGCGCCTGGTTCGACCGGTACCTCAAGGAGGACACCGGCGCCGGTACCGGTCCGGCCTTCCGGGTCAGCCGCACCGGCGGGGTCGACTCGACCGACGGGCAGGCCCAGCTGCGCGGCGCCACCGGCGACAGCTACCCCGGCCTGCGCAGCGGCGAGCAGACCATCCCGCTCACCGGCGCCGGCCGGCCGCAGACCTTCCGTAACCCTGCCGGGGCCACCCCGCCCGCCATCTCCGCCGTACCGGGGGTCGGCGGGGGACTGTCCCAGCTGTCGTCGCTCGGGGTCGGCCTGTCGCTCGACTTCCCGGGACAGCACGCCCGGTTCGAGTCTCAGCCGCTCACCGAGCCGCTGCGCATCACCGGCTCGCCCACCGTTCGGGTCACCGTTTCCTCCGACACCGGCGAGGCGGTCCTCTTCGGCAAGGTGTACGACGTCGGCCCCGACGGCCGCCAACAGGTGCTGCCCGCCCAGCTCGTCACCCCCGTCCGCGTCGGGGGCGCGCAGAACGGCAAGGCCGTCGAGCTGACGCTGCCCGCCATCGACCACGAGGTGGAGGCGGGGCACCGGCTGCGCCTCGTCCTCGCCGCGACCGACCTCGGCTACGCCTCCCCGGCGACCCCGGCGACGTACACCGTCGGCGTGACGGGCGGCCTGTCCGTACCGACCGCGCCCGGCGTACGCACCGAGGCCACCGGCCTGCCCTGGTGGGTGTGGGGCCTCCCGGCGGCCGGCGCCCTGGTCGCCGCCGTCCTGCTGCTCACCGCCCGCCGCCGCACCACCGCGCCCGCACCCGATCCCGAACTCGCCGACGTACCGCTCCAGATCACCGGACTGACGAAGAAGTACGCCAAGTCCGCCGACCGGTACGCGGTACGGGAGCTGTCCTTCCGGGTCGAGAAGGGGCAGGTCCTCGGGCTCCTCGGGCCGAACGGCGCCGGGAAGACCACCACCCTTCGTATGCTCATGGGCCTGATCACCCCCGACGACGGGGAGATCCGGGTGTTCGGGCACGCGATCAGGCCGGGCGCGCCGGTCCTGTCCCGGGTGGGTGCGTTCGTCGAGGGCGCGGGCTTCCTGCCGCACCTGTCGGGACGCGAGAACCTGGAGCTGTACTGGCGGGCCACCGGCCGCCCCACCGAGGACGCCCACATCGACGAGGCCCTGGAGATCGCCGGTCTCGGCGACGCCCTGGCCCGCGCGGTCCGCACGTACTCGCAGGGCATGCGGCAGCGGCTCGCCATCGCCCAGGCCATGCTCGGCCTGCCGGACCTCCTCATCCTCGACGAACCGACCAACGGACTGGACCCGCCACAGATCCGCGAGATGCGGGACGTGATGATCCGGTACGCGGCCGGGGGCCGGACCGTCATCGTCTCGTCCCACCTCCTCTCGGAGGTCGAGCAGTCGTGCACGCACCTGGTGGTCATGGACCGTGGCCGGCTCGTCCAGGCGGGCCCGGTCGCGGAGATCACCGGCGCGGGCGACACGCTGCTGGTGACGACCGCCGGTGACGTGCCGGACCCGCTGGTCGACAAGGTCGGCGCCCTGCCCGGCATCGGCTCGGCGGTACGCACGGACGGCGGCCTGCTGGTACGGCTGGACGGCGCGACCGCCACCGTTTTGATCGCCGAACTCGTCCGGCTGGACGTGCCGTTGACCGGTGTGGGCCCACACCGCCGCCTGGAGGACGCGTTCCTCACCCTGATCGGAGGAGGATCCGCGTGAGCGCACTGCTCCAGTCCGCGCCCGGCTACCGGGCCGGGCACACCCTGCCGCTGCGCGTCGAAGCCGTACGCCAGCTCAAGCGCCGCCGCACCCTCGTCATGGGCGCGGTCCTGGCCGCCCTGCCCTTCGTGCTGATCGCCGCCTTCGCGATCGGCGGCACACCGGACGGACGCGGCAACGACCGGATCACCCTGATGGACACGGCGACCGCCTCCGGTGCCAACTTCGCCGCCACGTGCCTGTTCGTCTCGGCCGGGTTCCTGCTGGTGGTGCCGGTGGCGCTGTTCTGCGGCGACACGGTGGCGTCCGAGGCCAGTTGGTCCTCCCTCCGCTATCTGCTCGCCGCGCCCGTGCCGCGCGCCCGGCTGCTGTGGTCGAAGCTGGCCGTGGCACTCGGGTTCAGCGCGGCCGCGATGCTGCTGCTGCCGGTGGTGGCGCTGGCGGCGGGCACGGTCGCGTACGGCTGGGGGCCGCTGGAGCTGCCCACGGGCGGCTCCCTGGCCACGGGTGACACGGTGCCGCGCCTCGCGCTCGTCGTGGCGTTCATCTTCGTCTCCCAACTGGTCACGGCGGGTCTCGCTTTCTGGCTGTCGACCAGGACGGACGCCCCGCTCGGCGCGGTCGGCGGCGCGGTCGGTCTGACGATCATCGGCAATGTGCTGGACGCGGTGACGGCACTCGGATCGTGGCGTGACTTCCTGCCCGCGCACTGGCAGTTCGCCTGGGCGGACGCGCTCCAGCCGCAGTTGGAGTGGGGCGGCATGCTCAAGGGGGCGGCGGTGTCCGTGACGTACGCCCTGGTTCTGTTCGCCCTGGCCTTTCGGGGGTTCGCCCGTAAGGACATCGTGTCGTAGGACCGTGTGCCCCGGTCCTCACAGCCAGCCGCGACGAGCCGCTTCCGCTCCCGCCCGGAAGCGGCTCGTCGTGCCCAGCGCCGCGAGCAGCTCCCCCACGCGCCGGCTGTACGTACGCCCCGATATCCCCAGCCGCGCGGCGGCCGTCTCGTCGGTGAGGCCGGCCAGCAGGGCCTCCAGCACCGGCCGCAGATGCGTGGGCAGCGCCCCGGGCGGGTCCGGCCGCGACGGGACCTCCTCGCCCGCCTCCCACCAGGCGTGATGGGCCCGCACGAGGGCGTGGACCACGACCGGGTCGCGGATCAGCAGCAGCCCGTTGTAGAGCAGTTCGAGGTCGAGGGGGATGGCGGCGACCGTACGGTCCACGACGATCATCTTGAAGGGGATGGATTCCGTCAGCCTGGCCCGGCCCGGCAGCCGCGCCGCCCCCAGGACGTCGGAGGCGACGACCCTGGACAGCGCGTGACGTGGCACGATCTGGCGTACCGTACGGACCCGTTCGGTCGCTGTGCGCACGCAGCTGCCTGCGAGCTCCAGGAAGGGCGCCGGGATCGACAGGCCCAGGCAGGCGGCCGGATCGTCGAAGGTCAGCAGCTCACGGCGGGCCGATTCGGCCAGCGCGGCGAGCGTCGCGCCGATCTGTCTCGTACCGCGCACGGGCTGACCGGCCGGTCGCGGCGCCTGCGGCGGCGCGGCACGCGCCGGTGACGTCTCCACTAAAGCCGCCCGGCCGAGCACAGAGCCCGGAACGTTCGCCACGGCTGACCACCCCCGCCATCCCCTTGGAACGTACGCAACTCCATGTACGCATGTGACTCCGCACGGTGACAAGACCCGGATCGGCGGTTGGCGAGTCCAAGCCAACCCCTGCGCTTTGCCTCACGGGGCGCTCCGCGTTGCCGCAGACCAGTTGCCCGCCCACATCGAGCTGCGCGCCCGGCACGGACCGGTTCCCCGGCCGAATCGATCCGCCGGGCCGGCGGCCTCAAGCACTGACGCCACGCGTGACCGGCTGCCATGATGGCCGCATGCCGACGCTGTTGCTCGCCCTCGCGGTCATCTCCACCGGCCTGTACGCGGGCTTCATGCTGATCTTCCTGACCGGCGTCATGCCCGCGCTGGCCAGGCTGACGGACGAGCAGTTCGTGACGGTCATGCGGCGCATCAACGAGTACGTGCCCCGCGCGGTGTTCCTGGCCGTCTTCGCGGGCCTCGTGGTGTTCCCGGCCCTGGCCCTCGCCGTACCGGTCGAGGACCGGTCGCACAGTCAGCGGTGGCTGATTCTCGCCGGTCTGGTGTGCGCGGTGCTCAACCATCTGGTCACCGTGGCCGGGAACATCCCGCTCAACAACGCGCTGGCCGCCTCGGAGGGCAGCGACGCCGCCTCCGTACGCCAGGCCTTCGAGTCCCGCTGGAACGCCCTCCATCTGCTCCGTACGCTGCTGATCACGGCGTCCTTCGCCCTGCTGGTGACCGCCTCGCTCACCTGACTCACCCGACCGGGTGTGCACTGTTTGCAGTACGGCGAGTGGCGCCCGGCTCCGCTCCGTGTCCGGATGGTCACGTGACCCTCGTACGTGAGGGTCACCAAGCGACCGACGAGAAACGGACGACCAATCGTGACCCGCACCCACCGCTGGGCCGCCACGGCCTTCACCTGTCTCGCCCTGACCGGTATATCCGCCGGGCCCGCCTTCGCCACGGCACCCGCCGACGGCTCCTCCCTCGCCACCGACGCCGGCTTCCTGCGCGCCTCCCACCAAGGGAACCTGACCGAGATCGCGGCGGGGAAGGACGCCCAGAAGAACGCCACCACCGACTGCGTGAAGCACGTGGGCAAGGTGCTCGTCCGCGACCACACCAAGCTCGACGCGGACACCAAGGCCCTCGCCGACAAGCTGGGCGTCGACCTGCCCGTCGCGCCCTCGAAGGAACAGCAGGACACGCTCGCCGAGGTCATGGCCAAGGCGGGCACCAAGGCCTATGACAAGGCCTGGCTCGACGCCCAGGCCGCCGCCCATGAGAAGACCCTGGCGCGGATCGACAACCAGATCACCAACGGCAAGAACGCCCAGGTGACCGTCGCCGCCAAGGCCGCACGCCCGGTCGTCGCCATGCACCTGGACATGGTGCGCGGCGGCGAGTGCCACGCCGCCGCGGCGCCGAAGCGGATCCACGCCGGCAACGGCGGCCAGGCCGCGAACGCCCTGGCGGCCGACGTCCCGGTCGTCCTCGCCGTACCCGCGGTGGCGGTCGGCGGTGTCCTGGTCGCCGCCGGTGCGTTCTGGGCCGCGGCCCGCATCCGTCGCAACGACAACCGCTGACGCCGATGCGCGCCTGGCCGCGTACCGAGCCCGGTCCGGACCGCGCGCTGGTCCGGGCCGGGCTCGCGGCGGTCGCCGTGGCGGTCGTGGCGTACCTCTTCCCGTTCTTCCCGGCTCCCGCGCGGGCGCCGGACACGGGCACCCTGCCAGGGGCGGCCGCGGCGCCCCCGACCGCCGGCACCGGCAGCCCGTGGGCGTCCTCACCGCCCGTGTCCCTCACCATCCCGGGCCATCTCCGTACGACACCCATCGACCCGGTCACCGCCGACGCCACCGGCGTCATGGCCGTGCCGCCGTCCCCCAGGCGGCTGGGCTGGTGGGCCCTCGGCGCACCCCCCGGCGCCGCGCACGGCACCGTCCTGCTGGCCGGGCACCTCGACTCGGCCGAGGAGGGCGCGGGCCCCTTCGAGGCCCTCCACGACGTGCCCATGGGCACCCGCGCCCAGGTCACGACGGCGGACGGCACACGCCACACGTACCGCATCGTGGCCCGCCGCACCCACCCCAAGAAGGCCCTGCCTCAGGACCTGTTCACCACCCGGGGCACCGCCCGCCTGGCCCTGGTCACGTGCGCCGGCGACTTCGACCCCGACGCGCACGCGTACGCCGAGAATTTGGTCCTCTACGGGGAGCCGGTCTCGTAGCGCGTGAAGGCGCTCCGTCAGACCCGGCCGGGAAGCACCACGGACAGGTCCGGACGCACCGGCCGTGGGCGCCACTCGCGCGGGTAGCCGACGGACACCTCATGGAACGGCACGCCGTCGTGCCAGGTCGTACGCGGGATGTGCAGGTGCCCGTAGACCACGGCCCGGGCCCGGAAACGGCGGTGCCAGTCGGCGGTCGCCTCGGTGCCGCACCACAGGGCGAACTCGGGATGGCGCAGGACGTACGTGGGGTCGCGCACCAGCGGATAGTGGTTGACGAGCACCGTGGGCAGGCCTGGGTCGAGGGCCGCCAGCCGCTCCTCGGTGATCCTCACCCGCTCCCGGCACCAGGCGGCCCGGCCGGGGTGGGGGTCGGGGTGCAGCAGGAACTCGTCCGTGCACACCACGCCCTCCCGGTGCGCCACCTCCAGGGCCTGCTCCTCGGTCACCGTCCCGGCGGGGCGGAACGTGTAGTCGTACAGCAGGAACAGCGGCGCCACGACGACCGGGCCGTCGGGCCCCTCCCAGACGGGGTACGGATCCTCGGGCGTGAGGACCCCGAGCCCCCGGCACAGCGCCACCAGGTGCTCGTACCGCCGCACGCCACGGTCCTGTACGGGGTCCTCCGGCACGGTCCACAACTCGTGGTTGCCCGGCGCCCACACCACGGTGCGGAAGCGGTCGCGCAGCAGGGTGAGGGCCCAGGTGATGTCCGTGGTCAGCTCGCCGACGTCGCCGGCTATCAGCAGCCAGTCGTCCTCCGACCGGGGCCGCAGACCCTCGACGATGCTCCGGTTGTCCTCATGCCGCACATGCAGATCACTGATGGCGAGCAACGACACCTGTACCTCCGGAAGGGACGTGCGGGGACGGAACGACATGACGGACCGGCGTCGGAACCGGCCCACCTGCCCGGTCGCGGAGTCACCACAACGCGCGGGGCACCCGCCCGAGTTCCCGCACCCGGGGCCTAGGCACCGCTCGTCGTCGGTGGTTTCGACGACAGGCCCGGACATGAACGGTCACATACGCTCGGCCCTCCTCTCGGCCGTCCTTGTCCTCCAGGACTGCCAGGCCCATCGGGCAAGTCCGCCCACGGCGAGGGATACCAGAATGGCGCCCCAGTCGATGACGTGCGGCAGCCCCGGGGAAAAGGCGAAGAAGGCGAGTGTTGCGACAAGGCCCACCAGGAATGCGGCGATGCCCCCCTGGCGTCGTCGCCTTTCACCCTCGGGGTCCTGAACGTGCCTCTCTTGTTCTCTCATGAACGAGCTCACTTCGTGATGTGGTGGCACTGGCTGAGAGTTCCCGCAGCGGCGAGAGCGGCGGTGAGACGTGTGACATACCGCATGACCAGGCGATCCCTTCTGGTGAGGTCCTGACGAGCGCCCGGAACAACTGCGTTGTTGTACGCCAGTTGCGGCATTGGGGGTGATGTCACTTGAAGAGCGATGAAGGAAGCTGCGGGCTGACTGGAGCGGTCGGGTTGCTTCCGTCCACCGAGCTGACCGCCCCCTGACGTCCGCGCCGGACGTCTGCCCGCACCGCAACGGCCAGTGGGGCCGAAGGGGGGCCTCATCGGCGCGGAGGGTGGTGACGTCGGGCGGACCCATCCGCGTGATCGTTCGAGCGCGGCCCGGTCCGGGGCTTACGTGTCCGCTGCGCCCCGTCCGCCGGGGCGCCGTGACCGGCAAAAAGCCCTCCCTGGAGGAGGGCCGGGCGGTGCGCCCCCGGCAGGACTCGAACCTGCGGCCAAGCGCTTAGAAGGCGCCTGCTCTATCCACTGAGCTACGGGGGCCGGTGGTGGCCTTGTGGCCTGGAGCCCCTGCTGGGTGGTCCGTGACCATGCCGGGGACAAGGATAGGGCTCCGATCACCTTGGCCCGGTCGCTTCACCTGCGTGGCACGATGTGGAGGTTCAGTGAAGCGAACCGATAATCGCAGGCAGGTGCGATTTCCGCAGCGCTTTTCGCGTCTCCCGCCTCGGGTGTTGTGTACTCGTTATGCCTGCGCCCCACTCGTCCCGTCTGTCCCGAGTGTCCGATCGGCGCGCAGAGAGCGCCATACGCTTCAAAAAGGTCATGAAATTGGGCATTCTTCGCATGTGGTGACCTTGGACGTACGGCCTCAGCTCATCGACGCACTCTCCGCCCTGCGCGACCGTGTCGCCGCCGTGCGTCTTCCACTGCCCCTGCCGGGTGCGCCACGGGCGCGGCAGACGCGGGCCGAGTTGCTCGCGCAGCTCGATGACTATCTGGTGCCCCGCCTGAAGGAGCCCGAAGCGCCGCTGCTCGCGGTCGTCGGGGGGTCCACCGGGGCGGGGAAGTCGACGCTCGTCAACTCGCTCGTCGGGCGGCGGGTCAGTGAGGCCGGGGTGCTCAGGCCCACCACCCGGACGCCCGTCCTCGTCTGCCACCCCGACGATCACCACTGGTTCGCCGGGATGCGGGTGCTGCCGCAGCTCACCCGGGTGTGGACGCCCGAGGGCGGGGAGGGGGACGGGGACGGGGTCGAGGAGCGGGCGCTGCGGGTCGAGACCGCCGACACCGTTCCGCGCGGGCTCGCGCTGCTCGACGCGCCCGACATCGACTCGCTCGTCGTCGAGAGCCGCGAGCTGGCCGCCGAGCTGATCTGCGCCGCCGACGTGTGGGTGATGGTCACCACCGCCTCACGGTACGCGGACGCCGTGCCGTGGCACCTGCTGCGTACCGCCAAGGAGTACGACGCCACGCTCGTCACCGTCCTCGACCGGGTGCCCCACCAGGTGATCAACGAGGTGTCCCGGCAGTACGAGGCGCTCCTCATCCGCGCCGGGCTGGGCGAGGTGCCCCGGTTCACCATCCCCGAGCTGCCCGAGTCGGCGGGCGGCGGCAGCGGCCTGCTGCCCGACACCGCCGTCGCGCCCCTGCGCGCCTGGCTCGCGCACCGCGCCCAGGACCCCGCCGCCCGGCAGCAGACCGTCGGGCGCACGGCCCGCGGGGTGATCGACTCGCTGAACGCACGGATGCCGGAGCTGGCCGGCGCCGTCGCCGCGCAGTACGCCGCCGCCGTACGGCTGACCGGCGCCGTCCAGGCGGCGTACCAGCGGGAGGGCGAGCGGGTGCGCAGCGAGCTGCGGCGCGGTGCCGTCCTCGCCGGCGACGCCCGCACCCGCTGGCGCGGCTACCCCCGCGACTGCTCGGCCACCGAACTGCTGGACTCCCTCGCCGAGTCCCTGACCGCCCTGCTCCAGTGCGCCGTCGCCGCCGCCGACGACCACGTACGGGAATCATGGCGGCGCGAACCGGCCGCCCGGGCGCTGGACGGGGGCACCAGGGCGTCGACGACCGGGCCGGACCGGGAGACCGGCGAACGGATCGGGATGGCCGTACGGCGCTGGCGGCGCGTCCTGGAGGAGCTGGCCGAGGACGAGGTACGGCGGATGGACCGGGCCGCCGCCCCGGACGCCGAGACGGCGGCGGCCCTCCTCGCGGCCGCGCTGCTCGGCGGGCGCAGGGCGCGCACCGCCGGTGAACGGCTCGCCGAACTGCTCGGCGCCCAGGGCGCCCTGCGGCTGCGCGACCGGGGCGGCGAGTTGGTGACCACGTACATCGATCGCGTACTGAACGAGGAGCGGGCCCGGCGGCTGGAACCCCTCCGGGCCCTCGACGTGACCCCCGAGCCACAGGCCGAGCTCATCGCCGCGCTGTCCCGACTGCAGAAGGAGAGGTGACGGCGGTGAGCGCCGTTGACGAACGCTGGGACGACGGACTGATCGCCCGCCGCGTACAGGAACAGGCGGAGGTGGCCGGCGGGCCGCTGACGGACGAGCCGCACGTACCGATCGGTGAGGCGTACGCCGGGACGCTGCGGGCGCGGCTGGACGCCCTGCGGGAGCTCGTGGGGCTGTCCAGGACCCGGCTGGACGGCGACACCCTCGCCGAGGCCGGGCGGGTACTGGACGAGGCCGCGGCACGTCAGCGGCTGTCGTCGCGGCACACCGTCGTCGCGATCGCCGGGCCCACGGGGAGCGGCAAGTCGACATTGATCAACGCGCTGGCAGGGGTTCCGGTGTCGGAGACCGGGCTGCGGAGGCCCACCACGGCCGCGCCCATCGCCTGCACCTGGTCCGAGGGCGCGGCCGGGCTCCTGGACCGGCTCGCCATCCCGGGACGGCTGCGGCGCCGGCCGCTGGCGGGCGGGGTCGGTGACGAGGCGTTGCAGGGCCTGGTCCTGGTCGACCTGCCCGACCACGACTCGGCGGTCACCACGCACCGCAAGCAGGTCGACCGGGTGCTGGCCCTGGTGGACGCGGTCATCTGGGTCGTCGACCCGGAGAAGTACGCGGACGCGGCGCTCCACGAGCGGTACTTGCGGCCGCTCGCCGGGCACGCCGAGGTGACGTTCGTGGTCCTCAACCAGGTCGACCGGCTGCCGGGTGAGGCCGCCCACCAGGTGCTGGACGATCTGCGGCGGCTGCTCGACGAGGACGGGATGGCGCTCGGCGAGCACGGTGAACCCGGTGCCACGGTGCTCGCCGTGTCGGCGCTCACGGGGGAGGGCGTGGGGGAACTGCGCGAGGTGCTCGGGGCGTTCGTACAGGGCCGCAGCGCCGCCGAGCGGCGCCTGTCGGCGGACGTCGACGCGGCGGCCGCCCGGCTGCGCCCGGTGTACGTGGCGGACGGGCACCCCGGGCTCGGCGAACGTTCCCGCGAGGACTTCGGCGCGCGGCTCGCGGTCGCCGTCGGCGCGCGGGCCGCCGGGGAGGCGGCGGAACGCGAATGGCGGCGCAACGCGGGACGGGCGTGCGGGACGCCGTGGCTGCGGCTGTGGCGCTGGTACGAGCGGATGCGTACGCAGGCGGGCGGGGCGAGTGCGGAGGAGGGTGCCCAGCCGGAGGCCACGGTGGCGGCGGAGGACGAGCTGACGGCCCGCCAGCGCGTCGAGCAGGCCGTGCGGGTGGTGGCGGGAGAGGCGGCGCGCGGGCTTCCGGTGCCGTGGGCGCAGGCGGTGCGCGAGGCGGCGGTACGCGGGGCGCGCGGGCTGCCGGAGGCGCTGGACGAGCTGGCGGTGTCGGTGGGGGTGCCGCAGGCGGGCGGGCGGCCGCCCCGGCCCGCGTGGTGGCCGGCGGCCGTACTGGCCCAGGCGGCCATGACGCTGCTCCAGTTCTACGGCGCCCTGTGGCTGGTCGGCCAGATCGTCGGCGTACTGGAGCCGGGGCTCGTCCCGCCGGTCCTGATCATGCTGGCCGGCATCGTCGGCGGGCCGCTCGTCGAGTGGGCGTGCGCGGCGGCGGCCCGGGGGCCCGCCCGGCGGTACGGGCAGGAGACCGAGCGCCGGCTGCGGGAGGCGGCGGCGGGGTGCGGGCGGGCGATGGTGCTGGACCCGATCGCCGCGGAGCTGATGCGGTACCGGGAGGTGCGCGAGCGGTACGCCCATGTGGCGCGTGGGCGCGGGGAGGGCGGAGGGCCGGGTGTCGCGGCGGCGGTCGTGCGGATGGGGGCGGGGACGGGGCTGCGGCGGGTGTGACGCCTGGTGGGTGTCCCCCTTGCGGATGGCGGAGTTGTGCACAAACGGGGGCTCGTCCACAGGGCCGAGCGGGATTTCGGCGGGCGGGCCAGCATGGGCTCAGTCAGCAGGAGGACCGCGAGGGGTGGGTGTCATGAACGACACGATGGTGACGGTTGTGGGCAATGTCGCGACGAGCGTCGATTACCGCGACACGGCGGCGGGAGGCGTGGCGAAATTCCGGTTCGCGGCGACCGCGCGCCGCTGGGACCGGGAGAAGGCGGGCTGGGTCGACGGGCATACGAGTTTCTACACGGTGAGCGCATGGCGGGCGCTCGGCGCGAATCTGGCCGCGTCGGTGTCGGTCGGTGACCCGCTGGTGGTGCACGGACGGCTGAAGGTGCGGGAGGAGGACTGGGACGGTCAGCGCAGGACGTTCGTGGACATCGACGCGTCGGCGGTGGGACACGACCTGACGCGCGGGACCTCCGCGTTCCGGAGGGTGATGAAGGGGGAGCCGCGCTCGGCGGACCGGCCGGGGGCCGTGCACGACGCGGGCGGAGGCGGAGCCGGAGGGGGAGGCGGAGGGGGCGGTGCGGTGGATCGGCCGGTGGAGCTGGTGCCGTGACGGTACGTCAGGGAAGGGATACGGTCCGGTGTGCCGATGTGGAGATTCGGCGAGCGCATGCCTCGTGAAGCCGGGTTCGCGATAACGATTCCGAGTCGGAATGGTTGTCTGACGGTATGACAGGGGACTGTGCAGGGTCGCCTCTCTAGGATTCCCGGGTACTCACGGGGCACTTGAGTCGGCAGGCGAGGCACTCCCCCCACGCGCCACACGCGAAAAGTCTCGCCCGGAGGGGAATTCTGTGTTTGCTGGGTTTTCTGTACGGAGGGGGAGAAGGCGTCCCGCCCGTCTTCTCGCCGCGGTCGTGACCTCCGGTCTGGTCGCCGGAGGGTTCATAGCCGGGGCGTCCGCCGCCGCGGCCGACGAGGCGCCACAGCACCAGGGCGGTGCCGCCGCCACCCTCAACGGGCTGACCACCTTCGGCCAGGCGGTCCTCCGTGTCGACGGCGAGAAGCAGGAGATCCCCGCCGGCCTGTTCGAGATGACCGTCGACGGGGGCGGGACCCTGAAGACGTACTGCATCGATCTTCACAACCCCACCCAGGAGAAGGCCAGGTACCTGGAGACCTCCTGGGACCAGACCTCGCTCGGCGGGAACAAGGACGCGGGCCGGATCCGCTGGATCCTCCAGCACTCCTACCCGCAGGTCGACGACCTGGTGGGGCTGGCCGAGGACGCCGGTACGGGACCGCTGACCGCCGGGACCGCGGCCGCCGGCACCCAGGTCGCGATCTGGCGGTACTCGGACAACGCGCAGGTGCAGGCGCTCGACCCGGCGGCCGAGAAGCTCGCCGACTGGCTGGAGAAGGAGGCCGAGAACGTCGCGGAGCCCAGGGCGTCGCTCAGCCTGGAGCCCAGTGCCGTCTCGGGTCCGGCCGGAACGAGGCTCGGCCCGGTGACCGTGCGCACCGACGCCGGCCGCGTCTCGGTGACCCCGCCCGCCGACGCGGCCGCCAGCGGTATCAAGGTCACCGACAGGAACGGCAAGCCGGTCACCTCGGCGACCGACGGCAGCCGGCTCTACTTCGACGTCCCCGCCAAGGCCGCCGACGGCTCCGCCGCCCTGACCGTGCAGGCCAGCACCTCCGTGCCGGTCGGCCGGGCGTTCGCCGGCGTGACCAAGAGTCAGACGCAGATCCTGGCCGGTTCCAGTGAGTCGACCGTCTCCGCCACCGCCACCGCCACGTGGGCCACGACGGGCGCCATCCCGGCGCTCTCGGCCAGGAAGAACTGCGCCGAGGGCGGCGTGGACGTCACCGCCACCAACCGGGGCGACGCCGCGTTCAGCTTCGAACTCATGGGTTCCACCCACGCCATCCAGGCCGGCGAGTCCCGGACGGTGACCATCCCGGTCGCCGAGGACCAGTCGTACGACTTCACGATCACCGGGCCCGGCGGCTTCAGGAAGACGTTCACGGGAGTCCTCGACTGCCGGACCTCCGGCAGCACGGCCACCACCATGACCGGCCAGCAGGGCACCCAGCCCAGCCCCCTCTCGGTCGGCGGCACTTCGGCCGGCGCCGGCGCGATGGATGACGGTCCGGACCTCGCCGAAACCGGCGCGTCCAGCGCCACCCCCATGATCGCGGGCATAGCCGTGGCGATGGTGGTGATCGGTGGG
The DNA here is from genome assembly GCF_002099185.1 of Streptomyces sp. CB03238. Classification (NCBI taxonomy): domain Bacteria; kingdom Bacillati; phylum Actinomycetota; class Actinomycetes; order Kitasatosporales; family Streptomycetaceae; genus Streptomyces; species Streptomyces sp. CB03238. The sequence continues at coordinate 301,973 of NZ_NBCN01000001.1, forward strand.
GCGGCCGTCGTCCTCCTCCGCAGGAAGAAGGACCCCGGCGCGGACGACTGACGTCGCACGCGAGCGGTACGCCCCTGACGCCCGGCCGCTGCCGCCGCGCCGGGGGGCCCGGAATCGCGTGCCTACGCGGGCGCGGTCCCGGTCCCCCGGCGGCGACACGACGGCCCCGGCGGCGACACGACGGCCCGGGCGGGGGTGGGCGGCCCGGGCGGACCGAGGCGGACCGGGCGGACCGGGAGGTCCGGGTGGTCCGGGGGCCCAGGCGGATCGGGCGATCCGGGTGGCCCGGGGGGATCGGACGGTCCGGGCGGACCGGGCGGCCGGCCCGGCGGATCGGACAGCACGGGGCGGGATCGGAGTCCGGGAGGCTGGTGCGCGGGTGGGGCACACCGGGTGTGACGGTTCCGTCACCGGCGCGGGGTGCCGAGGGGCGCGGTCGGGCGCCGGAGGCCTTACTGGTTTCCTTCGCGGGGTGGACGTCAGGCAAGATGGGGTGTATCTGCCCACTCTCGGACTGCCGGACGGTTTCTCTTGGCTGAGTACATCTACACGATGCGCAAGACGCGCAAGGCGCACGGCGACAAGGTCATCCTCGATGACGTGACGCTGAGCTTCCTGCCCGGTGCGAAGATCGGTGTGGTCGGCCCGAACGGCGCCGGTAAGTCGACCGTGCTCAAGATCATGGCCGGTCTGGAGCAGCCCTCCAACGGTGACGCGTTCCTGTCGCCCGGGTACACGGTCGGGATCCTGCTGCAGGAGCCGCCGCTGGACGAGGAGAAGACGGTCCTGGAGAACGTCCAGGACGGTGTCGCCGAGATCAAGGGCAAGCTCGACCGGTTCAACGCGATCGCCGAGGAGATGGCGACCAACTACACCGACGAGCTGATGGAGGAGATGGGCAAGCTCCAGGAGCAGCTCGACCACGCCAACGCGTGGGACCTGGACGCCCAGCTCGAGCAGGCCATGGACGCCCTCGGCTGCCCGCCCGGCGACTGGCCCGTCACCAACCTCTCCGGTGGCGAGAAGCGCCGCGTCGCGCTCTGCAAGCTGCTGCTGGAGGCCCCCGACCTGCTGCTGCTCGACGAGCCCACCAACCACCTGGACGCCGAGTCCGTGCAGTGGCTGGAGCAGCACCTCGCCAAGTACGCCGGCACCGTCGTCGCCATCACCCACGACCGGTACTTCCTCGACAACGTCGCCGAGTGGATCCTCGAGCTCGACCGCGGCCGCGCCTACCCCTACGAGGGCAACTACTCCAAGTACCTGGAGACCAAGCAGGCCCGCCTCAAGGTCGAGGGCCAGAAGGACGCAAAGCGCGCCAAGCGGCTCAAGGAAGAGCTCGAGTGGGTCCGCTCCAACGCCAAGGGGCGGCAGGCCAAGTCCAAGGCCCGTCTCGCCCGGTACGAGGAGATGGCCGCCGAGGCCGACAAGATGCGGAAGCTGGACTTCGAGGAGATCCAGATCCCGCCGGGCCCGCGCCTGGGCAGCGTTGTCGTCGAGGTCGAGAACCTCAACAAGGCGTTCGGCGAGAAGGTCCTCATCGACGACCTGAGCTTCTCCCTGCCGCGCAACGGCATCGTCGGCGTCATCGGCCCGAACGGCGCCGGCAAGACCACGCTGTTCAAGATGATCCAGGGCCTGGAGGAGCCGGACTCCGGCTCCATCAAGGTCGGTGAGACCGTCAAGATCTCCTACGTCGACCAGAGCCGCGCCAACATCGACCCGAAGAAGACGCTGTGGGCGGTCGTCTCGGACGAGCTCGACTACATCAACGTCGGCCAGGTCGAGATGCCGTCGCGGGCGTACGTCTCCGCGTTCGGCTTCAAGGGGCCGGACCAGCAGAAGCCGGCCGGCGTCCTGTCCGGCGGTGAGCGCAACCGCCTCAACCTGGCGCTGACCCTCAAGCAGGGCGGCAACCTGCTGCTCCTTGACGAGCCGACCAACGACCTCGACGTCGAGACCCTGTCGTCGCTGGAGAACGCGCTGCTGGAGTTCCCGGGCGCGGCCGTGGTCGTCTCCCACGACCGCTGGTTCCTCGACCGGGTTGCCACGCACATCCTGGCGTACGAGGGCGACTCCAAGTGGTTCTGGTTCGAGGGCAACTTCGAGTCGTACGAGAAGAACAAGATCGAGCGCCTCGGCCCGGACGCGGCGCGGCCGCACCGCGCCACGTACAAGAAGCTGACCCGGGGCTGAGGCAGCGGCAGTGGCTCGTCATATCTACCGTTGTCCCCTGCGCTGGTCGGACATGGACGCCTTCGGGCACGTCAACAACGTCGTCTTCCTCCGCTATCTGGAGGAGGCGCGGATCGACTTCATGTTCCGGCTGGCGCCGGGGAACGGCTCGCCGTCGTTCTCCGGCGGGTCCGTCGTGGCCCGGCATGAGATCGACTACGTACGGCCGCTGGTCCACCGGCACGAGCCGGTGATCATCGAGTCGTGGGTCACGAAGATCGGCGCGGCGTCGCTGACGATCGCGTACGAGATCAAGGACGCCGAAGGCTCTGCCCAGGTGTACGTGCGCGCCTCGACGGTCGTCGTGCCGTTCGACCTGGAGGCCCAGCGTCCGCGCCGCATCACGGCGGAGGAGCGGTCGTTCCTCGAGGAGTACGTCGACGACGGCATGCACGGGGAGCCTGCGGCCGCATGACGCCGCCGCTGCACTTCGCCGACGCCAGGGAGGCGGCCGACCTCGCGGCCTTTCTGGCCCGGCTGATCCACTACGACCGGGCCGCCGCCGTCCGCCTCCAGGCGGGTGGCGGGGCCCTGGCCGTGTTCGGACGGCCGGCGTCCTTCGAGGTGCTGGCCATCCGGACGGCGGCGCTCCTGGACGACGCGCCGCTGGACGTCACCGTGTCCGCGGGGCAACTCCTGGAGGGCATCGAGGAGTCGGCGGGCAAGGCCATGGTGCCCGCCCCCGTCACCGGTCCGCCCTGGGCGGGCGTCCTGCCCCCGCGCGGCGGCTGGCAGGAGGTTCCCGGCCTCCCGGACGTCGCCGGGCTGCGCGGGGCGGTCGCCGCGGCGGTGGCCGAATTCCGTGCGCGGGACGGAGAGTTGCCCGCCGAGCGCCGCACGCGCGCGGAGCGCGACCGGATCGGCCGCGACATCTGGTCCCGGACGATCGGCTCGACCGGCCTGCCGCTGCGCGCCGTGCACGCCGCCCAGTCGCTGGGCTTCCTGCCCCCGCACGACGTGCCGGTGGCTCTGCTCGCGGCCGGGTCATGGCTGCGGCTGCGTACCCCGTACGGATCGATCGCGGTCCGCAAGGCGGGGCTGGGGACGGGACTGACCGTCACGGCGGTCTGATACGGGCGCGGTGACGGTCACGGCGGACTGATACGGCCGCCCGGCGGAGGGCCGCCCCGTCCCCGTCCCGGTTCCCGCCTCGGGCTCGGCACGACCAGTGCGTCGGCACGGTGACCGTGCCGGGCCCGGACCCGCGGCGCCGGTGTCCGTGGCTCACGACCCGAGCCCGAACAGGCCGGTGCCCGGTGCCCGGTGCCCGGTGCCCGTGGCCCGTGGCCCGAGCTCCAAGCTGGAGACGGCCTGCCCGGTCCAGGGTCGCGTACTCGCGGGAGACCACCGCGCGGGCTCGTTCGGCACGGCATGGTCATGTGCAACACGTGCTTTCAGAGGGGGCACCCGGCCCGATTAACCGCTTGCGGGTTCGTTATCCGGCGTCGGAAGACCGCCCTGCGTACGCCGCCCCGTCATGGCGGGCGGTCAGCCACCCGCCCGCGACCGTCGCCGCCGCGCACAGCGCGGCCGCCACCGCCGGCCCGCCGCCGAGCAGAGCGAGCGGTGAACTCCCGGACGGGGACAGGAAACCGAGGTTCACCGCGGCGAGCAGCGCCGCGACCAGCGAGGCCAACCCCAGCGCGCACCCCATCGGAACGCCCATGCCCCACCACGCCACCCGCAGAGGAAAACCGGCGCCCGAGGTGTACGCGGCCGACGGCCGCAGTTCGTCGGCCCGGTCGAGGAACGCGTGCAGCAACCCGGCCGCCCCCGCGAGTGCGAACAGCAGGAACCCGACGGCCGCCACGAGGACCACCCAGTCGGCGAGACGCGCGCGGGCCTCGGCACCGACGACGTGGGCCTCCCCGGGAGCGCCCACGTGCGGCAGCGGCAGCGTCGCGTGCGCGGCCCGCTCGATGCGTTCGCGTCCTCCCGGCCCGGTCGTCAGGACGACGAAGGCGCCCTGTTCCTCGAGCAGGTGCGCCCGGGTGGCGGACGCCTGCACGTGGACCGGGCCGAAGCCCACCCAGCGCAGTGCCTCGGTACGGGGCGTGCGCTCCCGGTAGACGTCGTGCGCCGGTACGGCCCGCTCGCGCGGGCAGGAGCGCATGGTTCCGAGGGCGGCCAGGTCGCGGCAGTCACCGCGCAGTACGGGTCGGCCGGAGCCGGACACCACCCGCAGCAGCCGGTCCTCCGGGGCCAGCGCGGCCGCGAACCGGGCGTGCGCCCGCTCGTTCGTGGGCGCGCTGTAGACCTCCAGGAGCCGGTCGTCCAGCCGTTCGCCGAGCACGGCGGCGTTCCGGGCCGCGTTCGTCTGGTCGGTCACCATCACCAGGGCCTGGGCGGCCAGCGCCGGCATGACGACGAGGGCCGCGGCCGCCCGGGCGAACACCGAGGGATGGGCGGCCGCCCAGCGCCCGCCGACCAGCCGCGCCGCGCTCGCGGTGCCGCGTCCGGTCAGCCGGGCGGAGACCCGGGCCGCCGCCCGCCCCAGGAGCGACGGCAGCCCGGTGAGCATCAGGGCCGTGCCCAGCACGAAGAGCCGGACGCCCGTCGCCTGCCCCGCCGCCGCCCCGGAGACCACGGCCAGCGCGCCGATCCCGCATACGACACCGGGCCAGGCCGACGGCGCGGGCCGCGCGGGCCGCGCGGGCCGGGGCGGTGCGGAGCCGGCTCGCGCGGACCCGGGCCGCCTCGACCAGGCGGGGCGTACCCACCGGTGCGGCGCACCGAACAGCAGGCACAGCGCGGCGAACAGCAGGCACAGGGCCGCCCACACGAGGGCCAGCGTGAGCGGGAACTGCCACCGCAGCGGCGCCAGATCGGCGGCCGACACCTCGTACCCGGTCAGCGGCAGCCGTACGCCGGTCAGGGTGAGGGCCGCGAGCGGTACGCCAGCGAGGACGGTGCCGGCGGCGAGCGGGCCCACGCACTCCCCGGCCGCGATCCTCGCGCGTACGGTACGCCCGGTGTCGCCGAGCGCGTACAGCACCGCGAGCCGCCGCTCACGCCGCCCGGCCCCGAGCTGGGACGCGACGACGAGCAGGACGGCGACGGGCAGCCCGATCTGGGGCACCAGCAGCCAGCGCAGGTCGCTCTCCGGCCGGTCGAACGACTGGCTGAGGAAGTACGCCGGGTCCGCCGGCCGCTCCGCCCCGAAACGGGCGACGCCGAGGGTCGTCGCGTACCCCTCGATCCGTACGCCGGCCGGCGGGCGGACGTACACGAAGAGCTCGCCCGCATCGGCCAGACCCTCCTCCGCCACCGTGCCCGCGAGCCCGCCGAACCGGGTGGCGGCGGCCGGCATGGTGTCGAGCAGCGCCGGTGACACGAACGCCTCGCCCCGTTCCGGCCATCGGGGCAGTCCGGGCGGGAGGGGAGCGGAGGGGGCGACGGGCTCGATGGAGACCACCGAGAAGCTCCGCCCGCGCCAGGTGTCGTCGCTCTGCGCCCACCGTAGGGCCGGGCGTGCGCCGGGGGCGGCGGGCACGGGCATCCGCGCCGAGATGCGCGCCTCCCGTCCCTCGTACACGGCGTGGACCGCCTGCACGCCCCACACCAGCAGCGCCGCCGCCATCGCGGCGAGCGCCAGGCACAGCGCCCGGACGCCCCGTCGCGGATCACGCCGACGGGTGCGGCCGCCGGGGCGTGCCGGGCCGCGGGCCGGCCCGGCGACCCTCGCAGTGGGTGCGGTCATGACGTCAGGGGTGCCGCTTCCAGCCGGAGCACGCGTCCGACACGAGCGGGCGGTTCTCGCACGTCTGCATCGTGTAGATCGAGTACGTACCGGTCGTGGAGGTCTTGCAGTAGCCGTTCGTCTCCTCCATGCGCACCACGGTGTCCGGCGTGGTCCGCTTGAAGTTGACGTAGACGTTGAAGCCGTCGGCCTCCCGGTCGCAGACCCCGGCGTACTTGTGGTCCCTGCCGATGTAGCCGAAGTCCTCGCCCTCGTAGACGTAGAAGGTGTCGCCGAAGGCGGTACCGGCCCCGAGCAGCGCCGTCACCGTCGCGATCGCCACGGCACCCAGCCGCATGGTCCTCCGTCGCACGTTGAACCTCCACAAGACGAGGGGCACCCGCCGATTGCGGATGCCCGTTCGATGTGTTGCGGCTGTGAACTTAGGGGGTGGAGGGCGGCCGTGGGGGCCGGGTGCGGCAGAGTTGGCCGGAACCTTTTCTGTCACTTGCCCGTCACGGAGCGTGAATCGGCTCAGTCGGGGGTGTTCACCATCGACGCCGCGGCGTACGTCAGGTAGTTCCACAGCGTCTGCTCGTGCTCCTCGGACAGGCCGAGCTCGTCCACCGCCGCCCGCATGTGCTTCAGCCAGGCGTCGTGCGCCGCGCGGTCCACGGTGAAGGGCGCGTGGCGCATCCGGAGCCGGGGGTGGCCGCGGTTGTCGCTGTAGGTGCGCGGGCCGCCCCAGTACTGCATCAGGAACAGCACCAGCCGCTCCTCGGCCGGTCCCAGGTCCTCCTCCGGGTACATCGGCCGCAGCAGGGGGTCCTCCGCGACCCCCTCGTAGAACCGTTGGACGAGGCGCCGGAAGGTAGCCTCGCCGCCGACCTGCTCGTAGAAGGTCTGCTCCTGAAGCGTGCCGCGCGGGATCTCATTCACGACTCCATCGTCTCAGACGGACCGGCCGAGGACCCGGGCCCTAGGACCCCGCGGGATGCTCGCCTCCCACCGCCGCGAGCAGCAAAGTGGAGATATGCGCACACAGCGAGAGGATCCGTTCGCCGAGGCCGCCGCCGAGGCGCGGCGCGAACTCGTGCGGGAGATCGCCGCAGGCGGGGACCTTCAGGACCCGGCCTGGCGGGCGGCGTTCGAGCAGGTGCCACGGCACCTGTTCGTGCCGTACTTCTACATCGGGGGTGGGGGTGCCCCCTGCTCGAGCGAAGCCGAGAGCTCGGGGGAGGGCGGGTACGAGCGGCTGTGGTGCGAGGACCCCGATCCGGACTGTCGGAGGCGGTGGCTGGAAGGCGCCTATCTGGACCGGCCGCTCGCCACGCACGTACGGGACGGGGAACTGGTCTCGTCCGCCAGCCAGCCGTCCCTGATGGCCGGAATGCTGCACGCGCTGGAGGTACGGGACGGGGACAGCGTCCTGGAGATCGGCGCCGGAACGGGGTACAACGCGGCGCTCCTGGCGCACCGGCTGGGCGACGAGCGGGTGACGACTGTCGACCTGGACGAGGACATCACGGAGGCGGCCCGCGCCCACCTGGCGGCGGCGGGCTACCACCCGGTCGTGGTCACCGGTGACGGGGCGCGCGGCTGCCCGTGGCGGGCGCCGTTCGACGCGGTCATCGCGACCTGCGCCGTGGCCTCCGTACCGCCCGAGTGGCTCGCGCAGTGCCGGCCGGGCGCACGCATCCTGGCGCCGCTGTCCACGGGGCTCATCCGGCTGCGGGTGCGGGACGCCGAGCACGCGGAGGGCCGGTTCCTGCACACGTCCGCGTACTTCGTGCCGCTGCGCGGTGGCGGCGGGGGCTCGCCCGCGCCGGTGGTGCACACGGGCGGGCTGCCCCGGCGCGCGACCGACAACGAGCTGTTCCGCTTCCTGCTGACGCTCACCGCGGGCAGCCTGGACCCGCACGAGGCGTACTCGCTGTGGCAGCGCGAGCGGCGCCCCGCGCGGGAACGGTTCGGCGTGACGGTCAGCGGCGAGCACCAGTGGGCGTGGCTGGACGAGCCCGAGGGGCCCTACAGCTGGCCCCTGGGGTCACCTGCTCCCTAGCCGCGACGGATGGTGATCGTCGTCCAGGCGCCCACATGGACCCGGTCGCCGTCCTTGAGCGGGACGGGGACATAGGGCTGGATCGGGTCCTCGGCGCCGTTGAGCGTGGTGCCGTTGGTGGAGTTCTGGTCGACGACCGCCCAGGAGCCGTCCGGCTGCTGCACCAGCACGGCATGGTGGTGCGAGACGCCCGGGTCCTCCGGCGGCACGGACAGGTCGATGTCCGGGGACTCGCCCGTCGAGTGCCGCCGGCGGCCGATGCTGATCTGGTTGCCGGACAGCGACAGCCGCTGCTCCGGGGAGTACGCGGGCAGGTTGAGGCCCGCCGCCTCGGGGCCGCTGCGCTGCATCATCGCCATGAAGTACTCACGGTCGGGCGCGACGACCGCCGTCCACCCGGCGGGCGCCGCCTGGTACTGCGGGGGCTGGGGTGAGTGGGGCGGCTGCGGCGCGTGGGGCGGCTGGGGGCCGTGGGGCCCTTGCGAGCCTTGGGGGCTGTGGGTGCCTTGGGGCGAATTCGGTCCCTGTGGTCCGTGCGGTCCCTGGTGTCCCTGCGGTTGCTGGTGTCCCTGCGGTCCGGGTTCCCGGGGGCGCTCCGGCTGCTCCGGGCGGGCCGGGGGCTGGGCCTGCGGTTGCGAGGGCGGCGGCAGCATCCAGTCGTCCCCGCCCCCGTCGGTCGGCCGGGGCTGCGGCGGGGGCGGCGGGCCCGGCTGCTGGAACGCCTGCGGCGGCCGCGGCGGGCCGGGCGGCTGCTGGAACGCCTGGGGAACCGGCGGCGGGCCCTGCGGCGGTCGCCGGGGTGTGGACGGCTCGGGCGGCAGCGGCTCGGCCGGGCGGTTCATCTGCGACGGACGGGAGCTCTGGTACTCGTACGGGTCCGGCGGGCGCGGTGCCTGAGGCTGCGACGGCGGCTGGGACTGGAAGCCGGGCGGCAGGTTCAGCCCGGGCGGGGGGCCGCCGGGGCCACCCTGCGGCGGTGCCAGGGGCGTGTACGAAGTCGCCGTATTGGTGAGGAAGTTCCACCGGCACTCCTCGCAGAACGGCGCCATGGCCTCGCGCGGAGTGCGGCACTGCGGGCACAGCTCCGCCTGGGCGGTGGCGTTCGGGTCACCACCCGGGAAGCCGCCGGGCCGGGGAGGCGGCCCGCCCGGGCCCGGGTAGCCGTACGCGGGCGGCGGCGGCGGGGGCGGAGGAGGCGGCGGAACGGCACCCGCAGGCGCGCCCGCCCCGGCCATGCGATGGCCGCAGACCTCGCACCAGTCGTCGGAACCCGACTGGTGTCCGTTCGGGCAGGTCGGCATGTCGGCGCTTCCCCCTCTCCTCATCCGGCCCGCAGGCCGAGCAGATCGTGACCTATTTCTTGACGCTCTTGACGCGAACGGTCTTGGTGGAGCGCGTCTCGAGTGTCATCTCGTCCGCTTCCGCGACCTTCGCCTTCAGTCGCACAGTACCTGTCGCCGCGTCGACGACGTCCACCACCTTCGAAAGGAGTTTCGCGGTATCCGTGTTCCCGGAAGCGGCAGCCAACTGCACGGCGCGGCCGAGTTTCGCCGTCGCGCCGTCGAAATCGCCGGACTTGCGGGCATCCAGCCCCTGTTGGATGACTTGTGCCAGTTCGGCCTGGCCCGTGTAGTGCGCGACCTGGGGGTTGATGGAGGTGGAGGCCGCCATGTCGTCCGTCCACACCGCCCGCACCAGACCCTGCGACAGGGTCTGCGGGGTGCCGCCCGCCGGGTCGGGCAGGACGAGGGAGACGCGGGCCGCGAGCATCTCCTGGCCGATACCGGCCTCCGGCACCCGGACGCACACGTGATAGTCGCGGGACTCGTCGCCCCACGAGCCGGTCGGATAGTCACCGGCCCGGGGCCCCGCCTCCGTACGCCGGTCCGTCAGCTCCTCCACCGTCGGCGCCACCTGCTTCACGAAAACGATCTCCACCCCGACCGGGGTCCAGAGGCGGAGGCTCACGTCCGCGACCTCCTTGCCCATCGCGTGCTCCATCATCCGCGTGAAGTCCGCGGCCAGGCCCGTGGGATCGGCGACGATGTCCGCCGTACCGAGCAGCGCCGAGGCGATCCCCGTGACCTCCTTGACCTCCCAGTCGGTACCGACGCCGCGGGCGTCACAGGTGAAGCGGCCGGCGCAGGCGTCGAGGGCCGCCCGCAGGTCCTCCGGGGACTCGTGCTCGTTGCGGCCGTCGGTGAGCAGGATGCCGTGCCGGATCGGTACGTCGGCGGACGCCAGCAGCCGGTCGGCGAGCGTCAGCCAGGTACCGATCGCGGTGCCGCCGCCCGCGCTCAGCTTGCGCAGCGCGTCCTTCGCCCCGGCGCGGGTGCGCGCGTCGGCGGTGGCCAGCCGGCCGCCGCCCGGGTAGACCTCGTTCGCGACGTGGGTGCCGGCGACCACCGCGAAGGTGACGCCGTCGCGCAGGGTGTCGATCGCGGCGGCCGTGGCGTCACGCGCGTTGCGCATCTTGGTCGGCGGGTAGTCCATGGAGCCGGAGCAGTCGACCATGATGACGACGGCGGCGGTCGGCGCGCGTCCCGGTATGTACGAGGGGGAGAGGGACGCCCCGGTCAGTGGCACCCCGCCGCTGGTGCCGCCGCCCGTCGAGGTGACCGTGACGATCGCGTTGACCTCGCGCCCGCCCTCCGGCAGGTACTCGTTCTGGTACACGTCCACCGAGAACTGCGGCACGTTCGACTTGGAGAAGTTCGCCATCTGATCGGCTCCTCAGGACGCGGACTGACGCACGCACACAACAGACAGAAGGGGATGGGAGGTTGGTCGTCGGACTCGTCGGACTCGTCGGACTCGTCGGACTCGTCGGGCGAAACGGTCAGGCCGATCCTGCCCCTTGGGGCGCCATGGCGAACGGCACGACGGCCACTGTTACGTTGTCGTGCCCGCCGCCGTCGAGCGCGTGTCCCACGAGGACCTGGGCGCTGTGCAGCGGCCGCCCCGCCGCGTCGGGCGGTACGACCCGCGCCATGTCCTCGGCGGCCTCCGCGTAGTTCCACAGGCCGTCCGTGCACACCACGACCACACCGGGGCGGTCCGGCTTGAACGCGGCCGTGTGCGGCTCCAGTTCGTACGCGTCGGCTCCCAGCCAGCCGGTGATGGCGTGGGCGCGTTCGTCCGCGTACGCCTCGGCCTCGTTCATCAGGCCCGCCGCGACCATCTGCGCGGCCCACGAGTCGTCCTCGGTGAGCCGGGCGGGCGGGCCGCTGCGGTCGTCCGGCACCCAGTAGGCGCGGCTGTCGCCCACCCAGCCGACCACCAGCAGGCCGCTCGCGACGACCGCGCCGACGAGCGTGCAGGCCGGGGCGTTCTGGTGGTGGTGCGGGTCGTGCTCCATGGCCGCCGCGTCCTGGCCGTCGTCGCCCGCGAGGGCGTTGACCGCCTCGGCGGCGGCGACGATCGCGTCGTGCATCGCCGCCTGCGGATGCGTACCGCGCGGGAGGGCCGCCAACAGCGACTCGTTGGCGGCGGCCGCGGCGGCCGCCGACGCCTCGTCGGGGCGGGTCGCCGACGACACCCCGTCGCACACGATCGCGACGACGGCCGGTGAACCGTCCGGCAGGGCCGTCGAGGACACGGCGAACGCGTCCTCGTTGCGGTGGTGACGCAGCCCTCGGTCGCTCACGGCGGCGACCGCGCCCAGCTCCTCCTCCAGGTGGTCACGCTCACGCGGCTGGGCGTGCCCGCAGTTCTCGCAGTACCCGTCCGGATCCACGTGCCCCGCCCGGCAGGCCACGCACAGCCTGGTCCCGGCCGGCGGAGTCGTCGCGTGCTCCACCGCCCGCGGATCAGGCGCCCCGGAGGCGTCCGGTACGCCTTCCGGCCCGCCCGTCCCGGTCCCTGGTACGTCTGGGGCGGCCTCCGGCCCGGCCGCGTTACCGGGCGTGGGCGTAGGCGTGGGCGCAGGCGCGGGACCCGACGAAGGCGACGTCTCGTACGTCGACGCGGGCTCCGGCAAGGGCGCCGTCCTACTCCACGGCCATGCTCCGGCGCTGTACGCGGGCTCGGCGCTCGCCCCCTGCGGGGGCGCGGCTCCCGGCGCGTGCCCCGGCTCGCCGACGGCCCCGGGTGCCGCCCCTGCCCGCTCGGGAGCCGGGAGCTCGAAGTCGCCGACGGTGTCCGTGGCGGGGGCGCCCATGGCGTCGGCATCCCCGGCGCGGGCGTCGAACCGTACCGCCGAAGGGCCCGTGGGCAGTTCCTCCCCGGCCGGGTCACGGCCCGGCAGGTCGCCGGGCGACTGCGCCGCGGCCGCGGGACGCGCCTGGTCCTGCCCGGGGCCGGCCGGCGCGGCGGGCCATGCCGCGCCGCCCACCGGGGTGCCCATGGCGATGGTCGGACGGTCCTGCGGCGGTGCCGGTACGGCCGACAGGTCGTACCCGCACGCACCGCAGAACAGGTCACCCGACTCCAGCGGCTCCTCGCAGCTGGGACAGGCGGACAGCTGGTGCATCTGCGACATCATTCACACCCATGTCCGGGGGCGGAAGCGGTTCGCCCGCTCCACCATGTCGATCCTCTCCTCGCCGCGCTGAGCGAGCCGGGCGAGTACCCGGTAGGAGCGTTCCAGTCCGAAGCGCAGGCCGCGCTCGTCCAGTTCGCTGCCCAGCAGCGGGGTCCGTGCGGTCCCCGCTCCGGGACTACCGGAGAGTACCCAGTCCAGGGCCTTGCCCAGCACCTCTGTGGACAACTGTTCGCGGCGCACCGCGTCCAGCCCGAACTGCTGTAGCGCGGACACCTGGTCGGCCGCTGCCGTCAGGTCGCCGATCAGCGGCTCCCGCGCGGAGCGGCGCCGCAGCCGGGCCCGTACGGCCGCCACGCGCGCGGCCGTGTAGTGGATCGACGCCTCCGGCACCGACTCCAGCGTGCGGACGGCACCGCCCCGGTCACCCGCGGCCAACTGGACCCTCGCCAGGCCGAACGCGGCGCTCACGTAGCTCGGGTCCGTCGCCCACACCAGGCGGTAGTACTCGGCCGCGTTGTCCAGCTGGCCCAGCACCTCGGCGCAGACGCCCAGCGCCAGCTTGGGTGCCGGCTCGCCGGGGAACGCGTCGTAGATCGCGTCGAACGACAGCGCGGCGTTCTCGTTGTCGCCCGTCGCCAGGGACGCGATCCCGTGGTACCAGACCACCCGCCAGTCGTCGGGATGCTGGGCCTCCAGGGTCGCCAGCGCCCGGGCCGCCGAGCCCAGTTCGCCCATTTCGAGGCGGGCGCGCAGCTCGCGCAGCCGCAATTCCAGCGAACCGGTCGGCGCGGTGTGCAGGGCGGCGATCAGCTCGGCGGGCGCGGACGCCATGAGCCCGGCCAGGAACCCGGCGTTCGGGTCACCGGCGTCGACGTGCGGCACGGGCAGCGCGAGCGCTGTGGCGCGGGCGTCGAGCGGGGCGAGCAGCGGCGTGACGGCGGCGGCGCCCATCGGCTCCGTACGCGGGCCGGGGACGGCGGCCGCCGGGGCCGCGACGGGCGCGTACGTCCCAGGCGCGTACGCCCCGGGCGCGGCCGCCGCCGGGCCACCCACCGGGGGAGGCCCACCCACGGCCGCCGGAACACCCACCGGGGCCGCTCCGGCCACCGCCGCCGGCCCGCCCGTTCCCGTACCCGGCCGCGCGACACCGCGCCCGCGGCCGAACAGGCCGAGGCCCTTCGGGACCTCCCTGGCGCCCAGCGCCGACACGTCGCCGTCCGCCTCGGCGAACAACCGCGTGTCCGTCACGCGCAGTTCCGGGCCGAACAGTGTCGACAGGGCCGGGCGCGGACGGCCCGTCTGGAGGGCCACCACCTCCCGCAGTACGCCCGTCAGCTGCTCGGCCATCTCCTCGGCCGAGGCGAACCGGCGCGCCGGGTCCGGGTCGGTCGCCCGCACCAGCAGCCGGTAGAACGACTCGTACGTCCGGAACACCTCGATGTTGCCCGGATCGGGCAGGGAGTCCACGAACACGTTCGTGTACCCCTGGAAGTCGAACGTCAGGACCGCCAGCGTCCGCGCCACCGTGTACAGGTCGGACGCGACCGACGGGCCGACCTCCGCCACCTCCGGCGCCTGGTAGCCGACCGTGCCGTAGATGGCCGACTCGTCGTCGTCCATCCTGCGCACGGCGCCCATGTCGATCAGCTTCAGCTGGTCCTCGGTCTGGATCGCGTTGTCGACCTTGAAGTCGCAGTACAGCAGGTTCCGGCTGTGCAGGTGCCCGAGCGCCTCCAGCGCCTCGATGCCGTACGCGCACGCCTGCTCGACCGGCAGCGGGTCGCGCCGCCCGTCCGGTCCGCGCCGCTCGTTGGCGATGTCCTTCAGCGACTTGCCGCCGACGTACTCCATGACGATGTAGCCGTCGAGGGAGCCCGTCCGCTGGTCCAGGTGCTCCACGAAGTTGTAGATGCGCACGATGTTGGAGTGCTCGATCTCCGCGAGGAACCGGCGCTCAGAGATCGCCGCCGCCATCGCGTCCTGGTCACCGGTGTCCAGCAGGCCCTTGAGGACCACCCACCGGTCGGACACCGCCCGGTCCACGGCGAGGTAGACCCAGCCCAGCCCGCCGTGCGCCAGGCACCCGGCCACCTCGTACTGGCCGTGCACGATGTCTCCCGCGCGCAGCTTCGGTACGAAGGAGTACGGGTGCCCGCACTTGGTGCAGAACCCCTCCGTACGCCCCGGCCGGTCACCGCGCGCCCGTCCCACCGGCGCCCCGCAGTCGGACCGCGAGCAGAATCGCTTCCGCTCCGGTACTTCCGGGTTCGCCATGACCACCGACCGGGGGTCGGGGCGCGGCACGGCCGGGATCGACACCAGCCCCGCGCCCAGCCTGCCCCGCCCCGACTGGCCGGTCGACGACCCGGAACTGCGCACCGACACGGACCGGGACGACCCCGTCCCGCCCGACACCGACCGGGACAGCCGCCCGGACACCGAGCGCCGGGACGTCGACGACCGGGAGGAGCGCGACGACCGGGACGACCGTGACGAGGAGCGCGAACTGCTCCCGGACCCGCCCTTCCCGCCGCCCGCGATCCCCGTCGGCGGGGACGACACCAGGCCGGTCGGCGAGACGACGGGCGCCAGACCGCAGGTGTCGCAGTACAGCTCACCGCCGCCCATGTCCTCGTACGAGCCCTCACAACCGGGCCGCTGACACGTCTTCACTGGCTCCCCCTACGGTCCACGGGCCCCGCCCCCGACAGCGCCTCGGCGGCCGCCTGCTGATAGCGCAGCACCGCCTGCTCGGCGACCCGCAGGTCGCACGGAGCGCTCCACAGCATCCGGCGCGCCGCGTCGTACCGCTCGATCAGCAGCGAATCCTCCGCCATGCCGTGCCGGGCCACCTTCGCCTTGTACGCGTCGAGCCGGCCGCGCAGCTCCGCCCGGACCGCGAGCGGAGCGGTGACCGCCGTCAACTGCTCGCGCGCCCGCAGCAGCTCGTCCTCGGCCTCCCGCTCCAGCGCCTCCAGCAGCGGCGACAGCCGGTGCCACTGGGCGTGCCGCCGGTACTCGGCGGCCGCCGCCAGCCGCTCCTGCAGGGCGGTCGGCGGGCCGCTCACCACCGGCACCTCCGAGGCGGCGATCTTCGCCAGCACCTCACCCCGGGCCGCCCGCGCCTCGGCGAGCGTACGGTCGGCGCGCGACAGGACGTCCCGCAGCCGCAGCAGCCGTGCCTCCGAGTCCTGCCGGACCTGGAGCACCGCCTCGATCTCGCGGCGTACGTCCTCCAGCGCGCGGGCCGCCCTGTCGTACCGGTCGGTGTCCGGCCGCCCGCCACCGGGCGCCGAACTGCCCGCCGCCGGGCGCCAGAACGCCATCGGATCGGTCACCACCTGCGCCCGCAGCGTCGCCAGCTCGTGCGTGATGGACTCCAGGTCGTCCCCGGCCGGGTGTTCCCCGGGGCGTACACCCACCGAGTGCGCCAGTGAACGGGTGCGGTTCAGCTCGGCCGCCAGCAGGTCTATCCGCGCGGGCAGCGCGGACCACACCGCGTCCGCCGTCACCACCATGTCGAGCGAGCTCGCGTACAGCTCGTTCATCCGGTCCACCAGCCGCTCCAGCGTGAACCGCTCGGCCAGCTTGGCCGACATGCCCGGCGTGCCCGACGTGGCCGGCGTGCCCGACACGGTCACGCTCTCGCCGCGCAGCCGCTCCGTCAGCTCGGCCAGCTCCTCGCGGCCGGGCCACCGGCGCCGGGCGCGCACCTCACGCGCCTCGTCCAACGCGGCGGTGTACGCGTCGAAGTACGTCCACAGCAGGGTGATCGTCTGCTCGGTGGTGGCCCAGCGGTCCTTGGTCGTGCCGGTCAGCTCGGCGCCTTCGAGGAGCCGGCGGCCCGCGTGGTCCTGGAGGGCGAGCAGCGAGTCCTCGACCGCCTTGTGCTCCGCCCCGAGCCGCGCCAGCGCACGGTCCACCTCGTCCCGGTCCATCACCGGCCCAGGGGGTCCCGTGACGCCCATCGATCACCTCTCCACTCGTACACGCCAGACATGCGGGTCAGTTGGTCCGGTACTTCGGCGCCGGCGGCCCGGTTATGCCGGGCAGGACGGAGCTCAGCCAGGTGTCGTACGCCTTCTTCCAGGGTCCCTTGCGGTAGTCGACGAGCACCTGGTTGACCCGCCGCACCAGGTCGTCGTTGCCGAGCTTGGCGGCGACGCCGTAGTACTCCGTCGTGAACGGCTCGCCCTTCAGCTCGACGGCCGGGTCCTGGGCGGCCTGGCCGGCGGCGAGGGCGTTGTCCGTCACGACCGCGTCGACCTCGCCCATCTGGAGCCGCACCAGGCAGTCCAGCTGGTTGGGCACGGTGAGGATGTCCTCGTCCTCCGGCTTTCCGTCGTGCGCGTCCTGGAAGACGGCGCCGAACGACTTCCTCTCCAGCGCCTCGTAGGCGGTGGAACCCTCGGCCGAGCAGACCCTCTTGCCCTTGAGGGAGGAGTCGTACCCCTTGACCGTGGAGCCCTCCGGGGCGAGGACCTGCTGCCCGGCCTGGAAGTAGGCGGTGGAGAAGGCGACCTGCTTGATGCGGCTGCAGTTGATCGTCATCGTCCGCACCACCAGGTCGACGGTGCCGTTCTCCAGGGCGGCGATCCGCTGGTTGGTGGGGATGGCGCGGAAGACGACGGCGTCCCGGCTGCCGAGGATGTCCTCGGCGATGGCCCGCGCGAGGTCGATGTCGAAACCTTCCAGCCTGCCGTTCGCCGGGTCGCGGTACCCCCACCGGTAACTGTTCTGGTCCACACCGACGATCAGTTTGCCGCGCGTCTTGATGGCGTCGATGGACGGCCCGTCGGCGGCCGACGGCGGGAGGGAGGCCTCCGGGTCCTTGCACGTGTCGGCCTTGGCCGGCAGGGCGCTGCCCGCGCCGGACACCTCGGAGGAGCCCAGGTCGCTCCGCGACAGCGGCACCAGGGTCAGCGCGGCGGTCAGCCCGCACGCGGCGGCCATCGCCGCGACCCCGCCCCACCCGCGCCACCGCCCGGCGGTCCGGCCGGCCGGCCGCGCCGCCGCGTCGTCGTTGTCCTTCATCGTGCCTCCCCTCGCCCTCACCGGTACTCCGACAGTCTGCGGTTGATGCCCATGATGGCCGCGGCCGCGCCCACCATGGCCAGGGCGCCCGCCCCGACCGGCAGGCCGGTCAGCGCGCCGCGCCCGTCCTCGGCGGCCCGGGTGAACTCGCCCTGCTCATGGTCCAGGGCTTTCTCCAGCGCCGCGTCCACGTCGTCGAAGGACTCCCCGGTGGAGTTCTCGGGGCCGATCACCTTGGCCAGCGCGCCCTTGTAGTCGCCGCTGTTGTCCGTGTCACGGGCGTCCTTGTGCCGCTTCTTCCACTCGGCCACCGCCCGCGCGGCGACCGAGACCGGCTCGTCGCCCGCGCTGTCGTCGGCGAGCCGGTCCGCCTCTTCCAGCGCGGTGGTCAGTCTGCCCATGCCGGTGCCGTAGTCGGTCTCGTACTTGTCGCTCTTGCCGTCCGCGGTCAGCACCGCACCGCGGGCCACCAGGGTCAGGTTCTCGTTGGCGCGGGCCTTCAGGGAGTTGATCCGTGCCTCGTTCAGCACCTTGAGCGAATTCTGGCCGTGCACCTTGGCCTCGTTCAGCTGCGCCCGCGCCACCGTGTGCCCGACCGCGAGCCACAGCAACACCACCGTGGACGCGGCGGTGGCGGCCAGCAGCCCCTGGTTGAACACCCGGTTCGTCCGCAGGTACGAGCGGCGCTGCGCCCACAGGAGGGCGGCCAGGACCGCGACGCCCAGGCCGAGCGACAGGAACGGCCACACACGGGCGTCCCGGTCGTCCCGGTCGAGCCGCGCGGTCTCCGCCTCGTACAGCCGCTCGGCGGCGGGCAGCAGCTGGGTGCTCATCTGCTGGTTGGCGTACCGCAGATACGCGCCGCCCAGCGGCAGACCCTGCCGGTTGGCCGCGCGGGCGCGCTCTATCAGGCCCGTGTAGCGCGGCAGGTGCTCATTGAGGGTGGCGATGTCACGGGCGGACTGCGAGGAACTGTCCGTGCTCGCCGCGGCCTTGATGAGCAGCCGTGAGGCGGTGGTGATGTCCTGCTCGTACCGCTCGCGCACACCGGCGGGCTCCTGGGCGCCGGCCAGGAAGCCGCTCGCCGCCGCCGTGTCGGCGTCCGCGAGAGAGCGGTAGATGTCCGCCGCGTCCGCGCTCAGCGGCTGGCTGCGGCTCACCACGTCGTCGGCCGCCGCCGCCCGGTCGGAGACCTCCAGCGCGGTGACCGCCCCGAACGCCACGACCAGCACGGCCAGTACGGCACCCAGAATCCGCAGCCGCCCCGGCTCCGTCGTCGCCGCGGCACGCAGCCGCGCCAACCCCTCGGCCCACGCCCCCCGCCCGGCGGGCGGCCCCGCGGGCGGCGGCGGTGGTGGCGGCACAACGGGCGCGCCCGGCGCCGGTGGCGCGCCGGACGCCGGTGGCGCGCTCGGCACAGCCGGCGCATCCGGTGCGTATGTCACGTGACCTCCCCCTCGGTCGCTCACCGCAGTATGGCCAAAGGGGCCGGTATTCACACCAGGCTTGACTCGATCTTGTTCTTATCGTGCCCGCCGTCGTGCCGCCGCCCCGCTCGCACCACCCCTCGATCCCCCCACTCTGTATACGCCGCCCGGCCCCGATCGGTTCCCCTCCACGGACGTCAGCGGGGCTCCAGCGCCGGCTGCGCCATGAAACGGGGCCGCGTCCCGTGGTGCGGCTGCGCCGCGTGCACCAGGAACGGGTGGCACAGGTACACATCGCCCGGCCGCCCCGTCGCGTACACGACCTCGCGGTGGCGCGACGCCGCGTCGATCGCCGCCCCGATCCGCATGATCGGCGCGCCTTCCTCCCCGTACGGCTCCAGCACCGCCGGCATGTCGTGGTGCGAGCCGACCCGGACACGGGTCGGCGCGTCCGCCTCGCCGACCTCGCTGAACAGGAACAGCATCAGCAGCGCGCGGCCCCGCGACCGGTGGTTGGCGTGGTAGCCCAGCTCGGCGGCCGGCCCGTCCGGCAGGTAGCTGCCCTCGATGTGCCACCCCGCGTCGTCCGGCTCCTCCTCGTGCGGGAACCGCAGCGGGAACGACCCGAGGGCCGTCCGCGGCACCCACCGCCCCGGTCCGACCAGCCGGTCGAACGCGTCATGCAGCACCGGGGTGTTGGCCGCCCGCCGGAACGGCTCCTGCCCCATGCCCCACACCCAGTGCACCGGCTTCGTCCACGTCGCCGGATCGTCCGGGTCGCAGCCGGTCTCCTTCCACAGCAGCGCGGCGCACTCGGCCGCGAGGTCCTCCGGAAAGGCTCCTTCCAGCTTCACGAATCCGTCCGCTTCGAACCGTTCACGCATGTCCACATCGTCCATGCCCCGATCGTGACAAGCGGGGCATGGACGACGCACCCGGATTTCCGGCAGTCACGCGTAGTGCGCCCGCACCCGCGCCCGGGCCTCCTCGGCCGCCCCCGCGTCGTCCAGGCCCAGCAGCGCGGCGCCCAGGACCGGGGGCTCGGTCACCACACGGACGGCGGCCTTCGGCGCCTTGACCGCCAGTAGTTCGGTGATCCGCCCGTTCAGCTGCGGGTGCCGGGCCGCCAGGACGCTGCCGCCCAGCAGCACCGGAACCTCCTCGTCCAGCAGATCCAGCCGGTCCAGGGCGACCGTTGCCAGGGCGACGACCTCCTCCGCCTGCCGCTCCACGACCGACCGCGCGACCGGGTCGCCCGCCGCGCTCGCCGCGAACAGCACCGGCGTCAGCTCGTGCCGCCGCCCGGCCGGGATCCGCCCCAGGTGCAGCGCCTCGACCAGCGCATACACCGAACCCAGCCCAAAATGCGCCGGAAGCGCCCGGGCCAGCTCCGTGAGCTCACCGCGCCCGTCCTCCGCCCGGGCCGCGAACCACATCGCCTCCTCCGCGAGCCCCGAACCCCCGCCCCAGTCACCGGAGATCCGGCCGACCGACGGGAAGCGGGCGGTGCGCCCGTCCGGCAGCATGCCCACGCAGTTGATACCCGCGCCGCACACCACGGCGACGCCCCGGGGCTCGTCCACACCGGCCCGCAGGATCGCGAACGTGTCGTTGCGCACCTGCACCGTCCGCCCCCACGCGCGCGCGTGCAGGGCGGCCGCCAGCTCGGCCTCCTCCGAGGGGAAGTCGGCGCCCGCCAGACAGGCCGACACATGCCGTACGCCGTCGATGACGAGGCCCGCCGACGCCAGCGCGTCGCCGATCGTGGACGCCAGCCCGTCGAACGCCGCCCCGGCCCCCACCCGCTGCGGCTGGAAGCCGGGCCCGCGGGCCGAGGCGAGGACCGAGCCGTCCTCACCGACGAATGCCACGTCGGACTTGCTGTTGCCCGCGTCGATCGCGAGCACCCAAGGAGTCACGCCCACGCCAGGTGCTCCCGGTTGTGCGCGATCAACCGGTCGGTCAGCCCCTCGGCAGCCGCGTACTGGCCGGTCAGCGGGTGCGCCAGCAGCGCCTTGAACACCCGGTCACGCCCGCCGCGCAGCGCGGCCTCCAGCGCCAGCTCCTCGTACGCGGTCACATGCGCGACGAGCCCCGCGTACAGCGGGTCCAGCTCCGGCACGGCCAGGGGCGAGGCACCGGAGGGGTCCACCGTCGCCTGCACCTCGATCACCGCGTCGTCCGGCAGGAAGGGCAGCGTCCCCTTGTTGTACGTGTTGACCACCTGCACCCCCGGACCGGAACCCCCCAGCAGTGCCGCCGCCAGGTCCACCGCCGCCTCCGAGTAGAAGGCGCCGCCCCGCTTGGCCAGCAGCTCGGGCTTCTCGTCCAGCGCCGGGTCGCCGTACATCTCCAGCAGCTCCCGCTCCATGGCGGCCACTTCCGCCGCCCGCGAGGGCTTGGTGCCCAGCTCGCGCACCACCTCGTCGTGCGCGTAGAAGTACCGCAGGTAGTACGACGGAACGACGCCCAGCCGGTCCAGCACGGCGCGCGGCAGCCGCAGGCCGTCGGCGATGGCGTCCCCGTGCTCGGCCAGCAGCTGCGGCAGGACGTCCGCGCCGTCCGGCCCTCCCAGCCGTACGCCCCGCTCCCACGTCAGGTGATTGAGCCCGACGTGGTCCAGGTGCACCGCGTCCGGCGTGACGTCCAGCAGCGTGGCGAACTTCCGCTGGAAGCCGATCGCCACATTGCACAGCCCGACGGCCCGGTGACCGGCCTGGAGCAGCGCGCGCGTCACGATCCCGACCGGGTTGGTGAAGTCGATGATCCACGCGCGCGGGTTGGACCGGCGTACGCGCTCGGCGATGTCCAGCACCACCGGCACCGTCCGCAGCGCCTTGGCGAGCCCGCCCGCGCCGGTCGTCTCCTGACCCACGCAGCCGCACTCCAGCGGCCACGTCTCGTCCTGCTGCCGGGCCGCCTGTCCGCCCACGCGCAGCTGAAGCAGGACGGCGTCGGCGCCGTCGACACCGGCGTCCAGGTCGGAGGTGGTGGTCACCAGGCCCGGGTGCCCCTGCTTGGCGAAGATCCGCCGGGCCAGCCCGCCGACCAGGTCCAGGCGCTCGGTGGCCGGGTCGACGAGGACCAGTTCACTGATCGGGAGGGTGTCGCGCAGCCGCGCGAACCCGTCGACCAGCTCGGGGGTGTAGGTGGAGCCGCCCCCCACAACAGCCAGCTTCATAGCCTTCTAGCCCTTCACTCCGGTCAGCGTGACGCCCTCGACGAATGCCTTCTGGGCGAAGAAGAAGACGAGGATCACCGGGGCCATGACCAGCACGGTCGCGGCCATGGTCAGATTCCAGTCGGTGTGGTGCGCGCCCTTGAAGGACTCCAGGCCGTAACTCAGCGTCCACGCGGCGGGGTTCTCCGAGGCGTAGATCTGCGGTCCGAAGTAGTCGTTCCAGGCATAGAAGAACTGGAACAGCGCGACAGCCGCGATGCCCGGCTTCGCCATCGGCAAAACCACCCGGACGAGTGTGCGCAGCTCGCCGCAGCCGTCGACCTTCGCCGCGTCCAGGTACTCGTTGGGGACAGTGAGGAGGAACTGCCGCAGCAGGAAGATG
This sequence comes from Streptomyces sp. CB03238, assembly GCF_002099185.1. Classification (NCBI taxonomy): domain Bacteria; kingdom Bacillati; phylum Actinomycetota; class Actinomycetes; order Kitasatosporales; family Streptomycetaceae; genus Streptomyces; species Streptomyces sp. CB03238. The sequence continues at coordinate 324,456 of NZ_NBCN01000001.1, forward strand.
GAGAACGCGTCACCGAACGCCATCGGGATGATCAGCGGCCACAGCGAGCCGGACAGATCCATCTGCTTCGCCCAGAACAGGTACATCGGGATGATGACCACCTGGGGTGGCAGCATCATCATCGAGATCACCAGCATCAGCGCGAGCCGCTGCCCCCGGAAGCGGAACTTCGCCAGTGCGTACGCGACCGGGACGGAGGAGAGGACCGTCAGCAGCGTTCCGAGGCCGGCGTACAAGAGGGTGTTCTTCCACCACGTCAGGAAGCCGGGGGTATCGAACACCCGCCGGTAGTTGCCCCACTCCCAGCTGTCGGGGGTGAGGTCGCGGGTGAGGGCCTGCTGGTCGCTCATCAGCGAGGTGAGGAAGAGGAAGACGAACGGCAGCACGAAGAACAGCGCGGCCGCCACACCCAGCGTGTGCACGGCGATCCAGTGCAGCACCGCCTTGCGGCGGGCCGTGCGCGCGGCCGGCGTGACCTTCAGTGGCGATTCCAGCACATAGGTCATGGCGGTCAGCCACCCACCTGTACGAGACCGCCGCGCCGCCGCATCAGCAGCGCCGTGAAGGCCATGGCGAGCGCGAACAGCACCAGGGCGACGACGCACGCCGATCCGTAGTCGAAACGCTGGAAGCCGAGGTTGTGGACGAGCTGCGGCAGGGTCAGCGTCGACTTCTCCGGGTAGCCCGGCTCGAACTGCTGCCCGCTGTTGCCGATGATCCCGGAGGCGACCTTCCCGGCCACCAGGGGCTGCGTGTAGTACTGCATGGTCTGGATGACCCCGGTGACCACGGCGAACATCACGATCGGGGAAATGTTGGGGAGGGTGACGTACCGGAAGCGCTGCCAGGCCGACGCGCCGTCCAGCTCCGCCGCCTCGTACTGCTCCTTCGGTACGTCGAGCAGCGCGGCCATGAAGATGACCATCAGGTCGCCGACGCCCCACACCGCGAGCATGGTCAGCGCGGGCTTGGACCAGGCCGGGTCGGTGAACCAGCCGGGGGCCGGCAGCCCCAGGTCGGCGAGGATCGTGTTGACCGGGCCCGTACCGGGGTTGAGGAGGAAGACGAAGCCGAGGGTGGCGGCCACGGGCGGGGCCAGGTAGGGCAGGTAGAACAGGGTCCGGAACACCCCCGCCCCCGTCTTGATCCTCGTGATCAGCAGCCCGACGCCGAGCCCGAAGACGACCCGGCAGGTGACCATGACGACCACCAGCCACAGCGTGTTCGCCATCGACGGCCAGAAGGCCGGATAGTCGGCGAAGACATACGTCCAGTTCTCCAGGCCGTTGAAGACGGGCGCCTTGAACCCGTCGTACTTCATGAACGAGAAGTACACGGTCGCGAGGAGCGGGTAGGCGAAGAAGACGCTGAAGCCGACCAGCCAGGGGGAGAGGAAGGCGACGGTACGCAGCGCGCCGCGGGTGCGCTTCGCCCGGAGGGCGCGGACGGTGTGGGGCGTCACTTCGCCTTCTCGAGGTCCGTGTCGATCTGTGCGGCCGTCTTCTCCAGCCCGGCCTTGAGGTCGGCCACCTTCCCCGCCTCGTACAGGTAACCGGACTCCTGGAGGGTGACCTGGTAGGCGCCGCCGTTGACGGACGCGGGGGTGGTGTTGGACTTCGGGTGGCGGGCGATGTCCAGGAACGTCGTGAAGCGCGGGTCCAGTTTCAGCTTCGGCGAGGCGAGCGCGGCGTGGGTGGAGGGGACGTTGCGCAGCTCATTGGCGAAGTCCACCACCGCGTCGGTGTCGGTGGTCAGGTACTTCACCAGCTCCCAGGCGGCGTTCTGCTTCGCGCTGGTGGAGGCGATGCCCACGATCGTCCCGGACAGGTAGCCCTTGCCGTAGTCGGCGGCCTGGTCGTCGGGGACCGGCAGCGGCGCGACGCCGACCTCGAAGGGCACCTTGGCGTCGGTGGCCATGCCCAGCCGCCACTCGCCGTCGAGCTGCATGGCGACCTGACCGGTGTGGAACGGGTGCTTGGCGCCCCACTCGTCACCGAAGGTGCTGCGGTACTTCTCCAGCTTCTCGAACCCGCCCAGCTTGCCGATCAGGTTCTTCTGCCAGGTGAACATGGCGGCGAAGGCCGGGTCCTTGGCGATGTTCGACCTGCCGTGCTCGTCGAAGTACGCCGGGCTCCACTGCGCGACCAGATGGCCCGGGGTCGACTCGTACCCGTGGAAGGTGGGCATGAAGCCGAGCCGCTCGTACGAGTCGCCCTTCGGCTTCGTCAGCTTCTGGGCGACCTCGTCGAACTCGCTCCACGTCTTCGGCGGCGCCGTGACACCCGCCTCCTTGAAGGCGTCCTTGTTGTAGTACAGCCCGTACGCGTCGCCCAGCAGCGGCAGCGCGCAGCGCCTGCCCTGGAACTGGGTGTAGTCCAGGCGCGGTTTCGGGAACGTCTTCTCCAGGTCGATCCCGGACTTCTCGATGAACGGCTTCAGGTCGGCGAAGGCGCCGGAGGAGCAGAACTTGCCCACGTTGTCGGTCGTGAACGACGACACGACGTCCGGGGCGTTGGAGCCGCCGGCGCGCAGCGCCTGCTGGATCTTGTCGTCGGTGATGTTGGGGACGGCCTTCACCGTGATGTCGGGGTGGGCGTCCTCGAACCGCTTGATGGTGGCGTCGATCGCCTTCACCTCGTTCGGCGCCGACCAGCCGTGCCAGAAGGTCAGCGTCACCTCGGCGTTCGGGTCGTCGCCCGCGCCGGCCCCGGCCGAGCCGGTACAGGCGGAGGTGAGCAGGGCTATGGCGGCGGCCGAGGCGAGCGAGGCGAAGACGGTTCTGCGGTTCATACCGGTGTCTCCTGATTCTTCTTCAGCGAGAGGTGTCGAAGACGTCGTCGCGCGTGGCGGCCAGCGCGCTCTCCAGCGCACCGCGCAGCACCGGGTGCTGCCGTACGCCGCCGATGACGAGCCGTGGCCGGGAGGCGGCCAGCTCGGCGAGCTCGGCCTGGACGCGCTCGCGCAGCGGCTCGCCACCGGCGACGATCACCTCGCCGGACAGCACCACCAGCTCGGGGTCGAGGACGGCGACCAGGGAGGCCAGACCGGTGGCGAGACCGGTCGCGAAGGCGTCGAGGAGCCTCGGGTACGGGCCGGAGGCGGCGTGCGCGGCTCGCCGGAGGAGCTCGGCGGCGACCTCCGCGTACTCCCCGCGCGGGATGTCCTCGACGCCGTACTCGCGCGCCAGCCGGGGCAGCACCTGGGCGCCGGCCAGCTCCTGGAAGCCGCCGCTGTTCGCCTTGGTGACGTGCCGCACCAGCGGCGCGCCCGGCACGGGCAGGAAGCCGACCTCGCCGGCGCCCCCGGTGAACCCGCGGTGCAGCCGTCCGCCGAGCACGAGCGCGGCGCCCAGGCCCTCCTCGTTCCACAGCAGGACGAAGTCCTCGTGCCCCCGGGCCGCCCCGAGCCGCTGCTCGGCCACCGCCACCAGGTTCACGTCGTTCTCGTACTCGACCGGCATGGGCAGCGCGGCCGCCAGCTCGTCCAGCAGCGTGGGGGAGTGCCAGCCGGGCAGGTGGGAGGCGTACCGCAGCCGCCCGGTCGACGGATCGAACGCGCCCGGCGTCCCGATCACCAGCCGGTGCACCTCGCCCCGCGTGATCCCGGCCGCCTTCACGGCCCCGTCCAGCGCCTCCGTCACCTGCCGTACGACGCCGTCGGCGGGCCGCCCGGGCGTGGCCAGCTCGAACTCGCCGGCCACCGCCCCCGTCACGTCGGCGACGGCCGCGCGGATGCGCCGGGGGTTCACGTCCAGCCCGGCGGCGTACGCGGCGCGCGCGTTGACGGCGTACAGCTGGGCGTTCGGCCCCGGCCGCCCCTCCGTCGTCCCGGTCGCCACGACCAGCCCGGCCGCCTCCAGCCGCGCCAGCAGCTGCGAGGCGGTCGGCTTCGACAGCCCGGTCAGCTTGCCGATCCGGGTCCGGGACAGGGGCCCGTGCTCCAGCAGCAGATCGAGCGCGGCCCGGTCGTTCATGGCCCGCAGCACACGCGGGGTGCCGGGCGTGTTTCCGGAGGTTCCGGCCACGACGGGATGCACCTGCCCCTCACACTGTTAGGAAACTTTCCAGTTGGAGTGGCCAGACGGTAAGGCGCATGTCAGGACCCCGTCAAGACCCTATGGCGTCCCGCCGCCCGAAGTGGCGGATTCCGCGGTGCCCGGGCCGACGTACACTCCGACCATGGGCCGGACGAGCGCCATGAGGCAGTGCCTGCGGCAGGCCACCTCCGTGCTGTCGCCGGCCGACGGCTGACGATCTTCCAGCGGCTTTCGATCGCGGGCTGAGTGTTCCGTCCGGATACAGCCGGACCGTGTCCGCAGTTCCACCTCATCACCGCATCACCGCATCACCTCATCACCGCAGCTTCCGGCGCACCGCCGGCGCTGCCGCATGGCGACAGCCGCACGACGGGGCCGAGCCACCGTCGAAGGGATCATCGTGAAGCTGAGCGAACTGCTGGCCGGGCAGGAGCACCATGTGCTGCGGGGTGATCCGGAGAAGACGTGGATCACCGGGGTGCCGACCTTCGACACCGACCGGGTGACGCCCGGGTCGCTGTTCATCGCCGTCCCCGGGCACCGCGAGGGCGGCCCCGGGTCCGTGGCGCCGGCCCTCGCGCGCGGGGCGGCCGCGGTGCTCGTGGACGGTACGGCGCCGGAGCTGCCCGAGTCGGTGTGGGCGTCGCCCGCCGATGTGTGCGCCGTGCGGGTGCCGGACACCCGGGCGGCGGGCGCGGCCGTCGCGTCCCGCTACTTCGGGGAGCCGGGGCGCGGGATGGACATGGTGGCGATCACCGGCACCAACGGCAAGACGTCCGTGTCGTACATGGTCGAGTCGGTGCTGCGTATCTCGGAGGGCGCCAAGGTGGGGGTCATCGGAACGGCCGGCAGCCGGATCGGCGACCAGCTGATCCCGATGCCGCGGTCGGTCCTGTCCACACCCGAGTCGCCGGACCTGCAGTACCTGCTGGGATGCATGCGCGACCGCGGGGTCGGCAGCGTGGTGCTGGAGGCCACCTCCATGGGCCTGCTCACGCACCGGGTGGACCGGACGTTCATCGACGTCGGGGTCTTCACCAACCTGACCCAGGACCACCTGGACGATCACGGCACGATGGCGAACTACCGGGACGCCAAGCTGCGCCTGTTCCAGGGCCTGTGCCGGTACGCGGTGGTCAACGCCGACGACCCCGTAGGCGCCGGGATCATGATGATGATGCCGGGCGAGGTGACCACGTACGCCATCGACGCCGACGCCGACTACCGGGCCACCGACCTCGTGGTGGACGCCACCGGCACACGGTTCACGCTGCACCACGGTGGGCGCGCGTATCCGGCGAGCATCCCGGTCCCGGGACGGTTCTCCGTGTCCAACGCGCTCGCCACCGTGGCGGCCTGCCACATCCTGGGACACGATCTGCGCGGGCTGGTCGGCGCGCTCGACCAGATGCCGCCCGTGCCGGGCCGGTTCGAGCGCTTCCGTACCCCCGGCGGTACGTCGGTGATCGTCGACTACGCTCACTCACCGGACTCCCTGGACAAGGTCCTGACCACCATCCGCGGCTTCGCCCGCGGCCGGGTCATCACCGTCTTCGGGTGCGGCGGGGACCGCGACACCACCAAGCGGGCCGACATGGGCAGGATCGCCGGGATCCACTCCGACCTGTGCGTCCTCACCTCGGACAACCCCCGCGACGAGGATCCGGGGGCGATCCTGGACCAGATCGCGCCCGGCCTGGCGGCGACCGGCACACCGTTCGAACGGTGCCCCGACCGCCGTGACGCCATCGCCTTCGCCCTGTCCGCCGCGGGCCCGGACGACGTCGTCCTGGTCGCCGGCAAGGGGAGCGAGCCGCACCAGATCGTCGGCGACCAGCTGCTGCCGTTCAGCGACATGGCGACCGTGCGGGAGCTCGCCGGGGTCTAGGGCCCGGGGACGCTGCTTCGAACGGCGCTACTTGGTCAGGTTCGGCGGCGGCGTCAGCGGCGTCGCCGCGACCGACTGGGGAGAGGTGGCGGAGGCGAAGGCGGACGGGGGCGCCATGGCGGCCGCCGGGTTCGCGGCGGCGTCCTCCTGCGGCGCCGCGGGCAGGCCGCCCACGATGCGGATGCCGACCTCGTCGAAGGCCCGCTTGATGCGCCAGCGCAGCTCGCGCTCCACGCCCAGGGACTTGCCCGGCATGGTCTTGGCCGAGAGCCGGACCGTCATGGAATCCAGCAGCACCTCGTTGAGGCCCAGCACCTCGACCGGGCCCCATAGGCGCTCGTTCCAGGGCTCCTCCTTGGCCATGGCTTCGCCGACCTCGGTGATCACCGCGCGGACCTGGTCCAGGTCCTCGGTCGGGCGGACCGTCACGTCGACCGTCGCCGTGGACCAGCCCTGGCTCAGGTTGCCGATCCGCTTGATCTCGCCGTTGCGGACGTACCAGATCTCACCGTTGTCGCCGCGCAGCTTCGTCACGCGCAGGCCGACCTCGATCACCTCGCCGGAGGCGACCCCCGCGTCGACCGAGTCACCGACCCCGTACTGGTCCTCAAGGATCATGAAAACGCCCGAGAGGAAGTCGGTGACCAGGTTGCGGGCGCCGAAACCGATGGCGACACCGGCGACACCGGCCGAGGCGAGCAGCGGCGCCAGGTTGACGTTGAAGGCGCCGAGGACCATCAGGCCGGCGGTGCCCATGATCAGGAAGGAGGCGACCGAGCGGAGGACCGATCCGATGGCCTCCGAGCGCTGCCGGCGGCGCTCCGCGTTCACCAGGAGGCCGCCCAGGGCGGAGCCCTCGACCGCCTGGGCGCTGCGGTTCATGCGCTCGATCAGCTTGGTCAGCGCCCGGCGGACGAGGTGCCGCAGCACCACGGCCACGAGCAGGATCAGCAGGATGCGCAGACCGGTGCTCAACCAGGTGGACCAGTTCTGTTCCACCCAGCCGGCGGCCGCACCGGCCTGCTTGGCGGCTTCGTCGAGCGACACCGGCGCGGGTGTGGGGCCGGCAGCCGGAACGGCGGACCAGAGCACGGCGGGAACCTCCAGGATGGACAAGCGGACCAATTACATTAACGGCGCATCGGGGGTGGTTCGTTGCCATGTTCGAGGGAGAGCTGCGTCTCATCCGGGGATGATCGGGGTGTGGTCGAAAACACTTCGGGCCCGTTACCGGTACGTGGTGGCGCTTCGACCTGGCATGAGGAGAGACTGAGAGCAGATCGTCCCGGCGCGAGCCACGCGCCGCCGGCGTAATAGGAGGCATCCGTGCCGCATGTCCTGGTCCTCAACGCGTCGTACGAGCCCCTCGGCGTCGTACCGCTCCGCCGCGCGCTCGTCCTCGTCCTCGAGAACAAGGCCATCTGCCTCGAGGAATCCGGCGCCTTCATGCACAGCGCTACCCGTGCCATCGCCGCACCCAGCGTGGTCCGCCTGAAGCGGTTCGTACGGGTCCCCTACCGGGGGCCCGTTCCTCTGACCCGCAAAGCCCTCTTCGCCCGCGACGGCGGGCGTTGCATGTACTGCGGTGGCGTCGCAACCAGCGTCGACCACGTCGTGCCGCGAAGCCGCGGCGGACAGCACGCCTGGGAGAACGTGGTGGCGGCCTGCCGCCGCTGCAACCACGTCAAGGCCGACCGGCACCTGCGGGAGCTGGGCTGGCGACTCCACCAGCAACCCGCCCCGCCGACCGGCCTGGCCTGGCGCATCATCGGGACCGGGCACAGGGACCCGCGCTGGCTGCCCTACTTGCAGCCGTACGGCGCGGACGACGCCATGGCCCGGATCGATCGCGTTTCTTAGGGCTCGGTTCGGCTACGGGGCGCCTCAGCCGGTGTCGACGGTCGATCTCCCCCTACGCCCTTCGGGCGTGGGAGGTGCCCCCGCTCGACCCCCTCGTACCTCGGGGGCCTTTGCGCGTTCTCCCTTTCGACACCGTCGCTCCCCCTGCCTTCGGCGGGGGGACCCCACTTCGCCTCACTCGCCGAAGGCACACGTCACGGCGTCACGGCGTCACCGCGTAGGCCTCGACCGTGAACAGCGAGTAGCCGTACTCGGTCGCCCGCGCGTCGCCCTGGACGCGGACGAAGCGGGTGCCCGGGGCGTCCATCCGGATTGCCTCGCGGCCGCCCTTCCCGTCCTTCACGGTCGCCGCCGTGCGCCAGGTGCGGCCGTCCGCCGACACCTGGATGCGGTACTTCGCCGCGTACGCGTCCTGCCAGTGCAGGACGACCTGGCCGAGCCGGACCGGCTGCGCCAGCTCCAGCTGCCACCAGGCGCCGTCCTCCGCCGGGGACGACCAGCGGGTGGCCGGGTCGCCGTCGGTCGCGGCCGACGCGGGGAAGTCGGGGGTCTCGTCGCCCGATGAGGAGGCCTTGGCGGTACGGGCCAGATCGGGGCCGCCCGTCGCCGGGTAGGCCCGCACGGTGAGTGTGCGCTCCTGGCCGGCGAAGGACAGCGGCACCTGGTAGTCGCCCGCCGGGGTGCCCGCCGGGACGGTGATGTCGACCGGGACGGTGGCGGCCAGGCCGCGCGGGACGACCGTCTGCTTCGGGACGGTCACCTTCAGCCCCTTCGGGGCCTTGGCCGTCAGCGCGCCGTGCACCTCGCCGGGCCGCTGGGCGGCCAGCACCGCGTTCACCCGGCGCGGGGCGCCGCCGATCACCGCGTCCGTCTCGGCGTGCGGCAGCTCCAGGCGGGCCTGCGGTTCGTCGGCGAACCAGGGGACCAGGGCCCGGACGCCGGGGGACCGCCCGGTCCAGGTGATCCGTACGGCGTCGGCGGCCAGGCCCCGCGCGGCCGCCTGGGTCCAGCCGCTCCCCGACAGGGCGCCCAGCCGCCGCCAGCCCTCGCCGGGTACGTGCGCCTCGACGGAGCCGTTCACGGGGTGGGCCCCCGGCGCCGTCATCGCGGTGACCGTGTCCAGGGGCCGGGCCCGGTCCAGGCGCACCGTGTACGCCCCGTTCTCACGCTCCACGGTGCCCGCCTCGCGCGACGCGCCCGTCCACCGCGCCGCCTCCGTGACGGCCCGCGCCAGGAACGGGTCCAGCACGCCCTCGCCCACCGTGACCGGGCTCGCCGCCAGCTCCGCCCGTAGCGGCTCCAGGTCCAGCGAGGCCCGCCAGGCGCCCGCCCCGTCGCCCCGCGCCTGCGCCTGGAGCATGTCCACGGCCGCCTCGCCGGCGCGCCCGTAGCGCGCCAGCTGCTCCAGCCACGGCCGTACCTCGTCGTCCAGGAGGCCGTCCGCCGTGCCCGTCAGCCGCCCGGGCGCCTCGCGCATCACGGTGAACGCCGCCCGCAGTTCGCGCGCCGCCCGGTCCCGGGCCGCCGCGTCCGCCGTCGTACTGGCGCGCGTACGCCAGAAGCCGGCCAGCAGCGGACGGAGGTACGCCGACTCGGTGCGGCTGAGGATCGAGGAGGCGTCGTTGCCGGCGAGGGCGTGCAGCGCCTCACGGGCCTTCGGGTCGCCGCCCGCCAGGTCGTTCAGGGCCGCGTGCCAGGACTCGGCGGGACGGTAGCCCTTGGGGTTCCAGGCGTAGTCGGCGGCGGTGAAGACGGGGATGCGGGAGGCGGCGGCCTGCTCCATCGCGTTGGCCAGCAGCGCGGCGGAACCGGCCGCGACGGCCGGCTCGCGGCCCATGTACGGGCCCAGGAAGATCCGGTCCTGCGCGTAGTCGTTGACCGGATAGTTGTCCATGGTGACCAGCGGGTGCCCGAACGCGTCCCGCGCGCCCGCCAGTTCGCGGCCGGTGATCGTACGGGGGACGACCCCGACCCCCGTCCACGCCACCTGCACCCGGTCGTCCAGCTCCGCGGCGAGCGCCGTGCGGTAGTCGGTGGTGCCGTCCTGGTAGTACTCGGTCGGCATCAGCGTCAGCGGCTCCGCGTCCGGGTACCGGCCGGCCAGGTGCCGCGCCAGTTCCGTCGCCACGCGCGCGTGGGCCCGGGCCGCCGAGGCGGGGCCCGAGCCGAAGGCGTCCGCGTCCCTGGAGCAGTGCCACTCGTCGTAGGAGGCGTCCTGGAACTGCACCTGGAAGGCGCGCACACCGAGCGCGTACATCGCGTCGATCTTGCGCTTGAGCGCCGTCAGGTCGTCCTCGGAGGCCAGGCACATCGACTGGGCGGGCGACACGGCCCACGCGAGCGTCACGTGGTTGCGCCGGGCCCGGTCGGCCAGCTCGCGGAACTCGGCCCGCCGGTCGGCCGGGTAGGGCTCGCGCCACTGGGTCTGGCGGTACGGGTCGTCGCCGGGGGCGTAGAGGTACCGGTTCTGCTTGGTGCGGCCCATGAAGTCGAACTGGGCGAGCCGCTGTTGGTGGCTCCAGGGGCGGCCGTAGAAACCTTCCGTCAGGCCGCGCACGGCGGTCCCGGGCCAGTCGCGCACGAGGACGCCGGGTACGGTCCGGTCCTCGGCTATGAGCTGGCGCAGCGTCTGGACGGCGTGGAACAGCCCGTCCTTGCCGACGCCGTCCACGGCGACCGTGTCGCGGCCCTCGTACCGGCCCGTGGCGATGCGGTAGCCGCCGGACGGCAGGTCGCCGCTCTCGGGCGCGCGCAGGGCGCGCAAGGCGTTCTGCGCGCCGGTGCCGCCCACCAGCACGACCGGCCCGCGGCCGTCGCGCCCGGTGTACACGGTGCGTACGCCGGCGTCGCGCAGGACGCCCTCCAGCGCCGTCAGGGCGTACGGGTCGGCGCCCTCGCCCGCGAGGAGCGTCACCTCGTCGCCCAGCGGCACCGCCGTGCCGGCCGGCCGGAGGGACTGCGGGCGCGGCCACACCGGGGGCAGCGCGGCGCCGTCCCGCTCGGGCACGGTGGTGGTGGGGGAGCCTGGCCCGCCGGGCGCGGCCAGGGCGCCGGGAGCGCCGCCCAGCAGGCCGCCGATCACGGCGACGGCGACGGCCGTCGCGGTCCGCTTTCCGCGGCCGAAGCGCCCGAACTGCACGCGCGTCTCCCCTCGTCTTTCGTTGTTCTGCGAGTAGCTTTGCCGGTGGCTGGGACGGTGGCCGGAACGGTGGCTGAACCGGTCGGTTTCGAGCCCACCACCGACTCGCCGAAGGTGTCAATGTGCGTGGCCGTTGTGTCGTATTTGCCTACCGGGGCGCGGGTGCGGTTCAACTCCCGTCACGGGAACGCCATGTGACCGACGCCACGTTGTACGGATGTGTGGCCGCCCACTGGGTAGGGCTGCTGTGTCCCACTGTCACCTCCACAGGGAGGCCACCATGGCCGCGTCCGCCCAGCTCCTGCTCACCGCCCTCTCCAAACAGGTCCCGGGCCCCGCACCCGTCTCCGACCCGCCGGCCACCGGCCTCGGCCCCGGCTACTGCCCCCTCACCGGGCTGCCCGCCGCCGGCACCCCGCTGACCAGCGAGCCGCCGCTCGCCGACGCCGCGCCCCTGACCAGCGAACCCGCACTCACCGACTTCACCCCCCTGACCAGCGAGCCGACCGCGCACCGCACGGCCGGCGGACCGGAGTCCCCAGGAGCCTGAATGACCCTTGCCCGGCTCGCCGCGCTGCACGGTGTCGCCACCGCGTACTCCCCGTCCGCGGGCGTCACCGTCCCGGTCCCCGACGCCACGGTGGTGGAGGTCCTCGCCGCCCTGGACGTCGACGCCGCCACGCCGGAGGCGCTGCGCGCGTCCCTGGCCGCCACCGAGGCGGCCAGGGACGCCCGGCTCCTCCCGCCGACGCTGGTCCTGTGGCGCGACGGCCCGCCCGAGGACGCACCGCGCCAGGGCCGGCTGCACGAGGATGCACCGCGCCAGGGCCGGCCGCCCGAGGACGCGCCACGCCAGGGCCGGCCGCCCGAGCTGCCGCGCCCGCTCGCGGCGCTCCCGCCGGGCACCGACGTGCGGATCACCACCGAGCACGGCGACGAGATCTCCGGCACGCCCCGCTGGGCCAGGCTGCCGCTGGGCGTGCACCGGCTCCAGGCCCGGGCGCGCGACGGGCGCACCGCGCACAGCACGCTCGTCGTGGCCCCCGCGCGCGTGCCGCAGCCCTCCGGGCGGGGCTACGGGGTGCTGGTCCAGCTGTACTCGCTGCTGTCCACGCGGTCCTGGGGCATGGGCGACCTCGGGGACCTCCGGGAGCTGGCCGACTGGGCCGGGCGGGACCTGGGAGCGGGGTTCGTCCAGGTCAACCCGTTGCACGCGGCCGTTCCCGGGACGCCCACCGACCCGTCCCCGTACCGGCCCTCCTCGCGGCGCTTCCCGGACCCGGTCCACCTGCGGATCGAGGACGTCCCCGAGTACGCGTACGTGCGCGCGCACCTGAGCGCCGAGGAGCGCGCCGAGCTGGACGCCCTCACCGGGCGCGCGGCCGAGCTGCGCGAAGGGGTGCTGCGCAAGGGCGAGCTGATCGACCGCGACGCGGTGTGGGTGCTCAAGCGGCAGGCTCTGGAGCTGCTGTGGCGCGTGCCGCTGGGCCCCGGGCGGCAGGCCGCGCTGCGCCGGTTCCGCGCCGAGCGGGGCCAGGCGCTGCTCGACCACGCCACCTGGTGCGCGTTCGCCGAGCGGTACGGCTCCGACCGGCGGCAGTGGCCCGAGGGCCTTCGCGACCCGCGCTCGGCCGCCACCGCGCGGGAGCGGGACGAGCTGGCCGACCGGGTCGACTTCCACTGCCGGCTCGCCTGGCTCACCGACGAGCAGCTCGCCGCCACCGCGCGGGCCGCCCGGGAGGCGGGCATGGCCGTCGGGATCGTCCACGACCTCGCGGTCGGTGTGCACCCGGACGGCGCCGATGCGTGGGCGCAAGGAGACGCGTTCGCCGCCGGGATGTCGGTCGGCGCCCCGCCGGACGCGTTCAACGCGCGCGGCCAGGACTGGGGCCTGCCGCCCTGGCGCCCCGACGCGCTGGCCGCCTCCGGCTACGCCCCCTACCGGGACCTGCTGCGCGGCCTGCTGCGGCACGCGGGCGCGCTGCGCATCGACCACGTCATGGGCCTGTTCCGGCTCTGGTGGGTGCCCGAGGGCCGGGAGCCGACGGAGGGGACGTACGTCCGGTACGACGCCGACGCCATGCTCGCGATCCTCGCCCTGGAGGCCCACCGCGCGGGCGCCGTCGTGATCGGCGAGGACCTCGGCACGGTCGAACCCGGCGTACGGGAATCCCTCCAGCGGCGCGGTGTCCTCGGCACGTCCGTGCTGTGGTTCGAGCGGGACTGGGAGGGCACGCGGCGGCCGCTGCCGCCCGGGACCTGGCGGGCCGACTGCGTGGCCACCGCGACGACGCACGACCTGCCGTCCACCGCCGCACGGCTGACCGGCGAGCACGTGGAGCTGCGCCACCGGCTGGGGCTGCTCACCCGCACCCTGGAGGAGGAGCGGGCCGAGGACGCCGAGGAGGTCGCCGAGTGGCTGGCGTACCTGCGCACGCTGGGCCTGCTGGAGGAGGGGCCGCGCGACGAGGAGGCCGAGATCCGCGCGGTCTACCGCTTCCTGCGCCGCACCCCCGCCCGGATGGCCGGCGTCTGGCTCCCGGACGCGGTGGGCGACCGCCGCCCGCAGAACCTGCCCGGAACCTGGGACCAGTACCCGAACTGGCGGCTGCCGATCGCCGACGCCGAGGGCCGCCCCGTCACCCTGGAGGAGCTGGCCGTCTCACCGCGCCTGCACGCCCTGATGGACGTCCTGCGCCCGTCTACGGCACCCCCGGACGCGCGGGGCCTTTAGTCGTTCGCTACGTTTGCACCGTGGACAAGAAGAACGCCCTGCGCACCGGCGCCGTCGCGGCCGGTACGACGCTGATGATGCTGCTCATGTCGTCCCCCGCGCTCGCGCTCACCCGCGACGACGGTGACGACCCGGGTCCCGGCCTGAGCCTGGCCGAGACCCTCGGCCTGTACGTCGCCGCCCCGATCGTGCTGTTCGCGGTGATCGCGGGCCTGGTCATGGTGCTCGACAAGTCCAAGAAGGTCTGAGGACCTCCTCCTCTTTCCGAAGGCGCTGCCCGGCGGGACACCCCGCCGGGCAGCGCCTTCGCGCGCTTCACGCGCCGCCCGTCGCCGCTAGCAGCTTGCGCAGCAGGCCCGCCAGCTGTTCGGCTTCCTGGGCGTCCAGGGCCGCCTCCAGGGCCTCCCGCTGGACCGCGAGCCCGGCCGTCACGGCCTCGTCCACCAGCTCGCGCCCGCGTGCGCTGAGCGTCACCCGCAGGCCGCGCCGGTCGTGCGGATCGGGGCTGCGGCTCAGCAGCCCGGCCCGCTCCAGCTTGTCCAGCCGCCCCGTCATGCCGCCCGTCGTCAGCATGAGCGTCGCCGAGAGCTCGCGCGGGGAGAGCGTGTACGGCTCGCCCGAGCGCCGCAGCGTCGCCAGCACGTCGAACTCACCGCGTGAGATGCCGAAGGGCGCGTACGCCTTGTCCATGCGGGCGGCCATGGCGCTGCTCAGCCGGTAGATCCGCCCGTAGACCGCCATCGGAACGGTGTCTAGGTCAGGGCGTACGACAGCCCACTGGGCGGTGATCGCGTCGACGGGGTCCTGGGGCCGGGGTGTCGAGGAGGTCATGGCGGCAGTCTGAACTCCGTATCCCTCGTTCGCAAGAAAGATGCTTGCAAGTAAGTTGCTTAGCGCTAAGCTACTTACTGCCAAGCTACTTGAAGGGGGATGGCCCGATGTCCCGCAAGGCCGCCGTCATAGGTCTCACCGCCCTCGCGCCCGTCTCGTGGGGCTCCACCTACGCCGTCACCACTGAGTTCCTGCCGCCCGACCGGCCGTTGTTCACCGGGCTGATGCGCGCGCTGCCCGCCGGGCTGGCGCTGCTGGCGCTCACCCGGACGCTGCCGCGCGGCGCCTGGTGGTGGAAGTCGGCGGTTCTGGGGGCGCTGAACATCGGGGCGTTCTTCCCGCTGCTGTTCCTGGCGGCATACCGCCTGCCGGGCGGTGTGGCCGCCGTCGTCGGCTCGGTCGGGCCGCTCTTCGTCGTCGGGCTCGCCGCCCTGCTGCTGGGCGACCGGCCCAGCGCGCGGTCCCTGCTCGCCGCCGTCGCCGCCGCGTTCGGGGTCGGCCTCGTCGTGCTCAAGGCGGGCGCGGCGTTCGACCTCGTAGGCGTGGCCGCCGGGCTCGCCTCCGCGGCCGCCATGTCGGCGGGCACGGTGCTCACCAAGCGGTGGGGCCGCCCCGAGGGTGTCGGTCCGCTGGTGCTGACCGGCTGGCAGCTCAGCGCGGGCGGCCTCCTGATCGCACCCGTCGCCTTCCTGGTGGAGGGCGCGCCGCCGGCCCTCGACGGGCGGGGCGTCGCGGGCTACGCGTACCTCGCGCTCGCCAACACCGCCGTCGCGTACTGGCTCTGGTTCCGCGGTATCGAGCGGCTGACCGCGACCTCCGTCACGCTCCTCGGGCCGCTCTCGCCGATCACCGCGGCCGTCATCGGGTGGGCGGCGCTCGGTCAGACCCTGGGGCCGGTCCAGTTGGCCGGGATGGTGATCGCCTTCGGGGCGACACTCGTCGGACAGTGGACGCCCCGCCAACCGTTCACAATTTCTGAAGAAATGGGTGAGAAAGTTTCGATGGACCTAAGTGGTGTGGCGGTGCGACGGTAGATCCCGCAACCGACCGAGATCCCCTGGCGGGGAGAGAGGCAAGGGATAACCGTGGCAGTCCTGGACCACGTCCGTACCGATGAGCTCCCTGAGCTCGACGAGCCGACGACCGGGAGAGGAGTGGTCGTCCGGGCCTCCGGCCTCGGCCTGCTCCTCGCGGTCGTCGCGACGGTCGTCTGGTCGGGCAGCTTCGTGACCTCCCGGGCCCTCCACGACTCCGTCCCACCCGTCCAGGCCGCCTTCTGGCGGTGGGTCGTCGCGATCCTCGCCGTCGCCCCCTTCGCCGCCCGCCAGGCCTGGCACCAGCGGCATATGATCCGCCGTCACCTCGGCTTCGTCGCCCTCGCCTCGCTGCTCGGCGTCACCGTCTACAACACCCTCGTCAACCAGGCCGGCCTCACCACCTCCGCCGGCACCATGGGCATGGTCATGGCCGCGTCCCCCGTCCTGATGGCGGTGTACGAGAGGATCGGCGGCGCCCGGCTCGGCCCGCGCCGCCTGACCGGCATGCTGATCGCCTGTGCGGGCGTACTGCTCCTGGTCGGCAAGGGCTCCCTGGTGCCGGACCTGGCCGCCGGGGACCTGTGGATCGTGGCCGCCGCGGTCTGCTTCGCCTCGTACAGTGCCCTGCTCAAGCGGCGGCCGGCCGAACTGGGCGGACCGGCCTTCCTCTTCGCCACCTTCGTGCTCGGCGCGCTGATGCTGCTGCCGGTGTACGGGATCAGCCTCGCCGCGCAGGGCGGGTTCGAGCCCACGGCCGGGACCGTCGGCCCGCTGCTGTACGTCGGGGTATTCTCCTCCGCCCTCGCCTTCTTCGCCTGGAACAAGGCGATCGCGCTGATCGGCGCGGCCCGCGCGGGAGTCGTGTACTACCTCCAGCCGGTGTGCGTGGCGCTGTTGTCCTGGGCGCTGATCGACGAGGCGATGGGGCCGCTGCAGTTCCTGTGCATGGGGCTGATCCTGGGCGGTGTGGTCCTCGGGACGGCCAGGGGGCGGTGAACGGGCGTGAGGGCCTCACCCCGCCGGTGGTCGGGCGGCGGGGCGAGGCCCTCACGGGCATGTGCGACGAGGCGGTCAGCAGGGCACGACGTACCAGACCGGATTCCAGTTGTGGCCGGCGCTCGCGGAGTACGCGCCCGGCGTGGTGAAGATCGTGTTCCGGTTCCGGTCCAGGAAGCGGGCCCGGGTTCCGGGGGTCTGGTTGTTGATCCAGGAGCCGTTCCCGGTCCAGTTCTCCAGCGCGTACGTGCCGCACCGGTAGAGGTTGAACTGGGCGCCGGTGAAGTTGGTGCCGGTGAACATGCAGAAGTGCTGGGCCGGGCAGTCGGCGCGGGCGTTCTTCAGTACGTTGCCGCGGCCGTCGTCGTCCTTGCCGTCCTTGCCATCGTCCTTGCCGTCGTCTCCCGGGTCCGTCGTCACCGCCCGGACGGTGGCGTCCTGCCGGTCGCCCCCGCCGGTCGCGGCGGTCGCGGTGGCGGAGAGCCCGAGCGTCGTGGCGAGAAGAGCCATGACCGCGACCAGGGCGGCGGTCAACTTGCGCAGCGCCATGTGGATTTCCTTCTACGGAGTGCGGTGCCGGATGCCCACGCTCTTGCGCCGGGCATGCCAAGGAGTCTCCATGTCGGCAATGGCGCCCGGCAACCGGTATCGCCTCCGATGTCCTGGAGACGCCAAAGGCCCTCCTTGGGCGAGGAAGGCCGGAAAAATCCTTGTGTAGGTTGCGGGGCATGACCGAGTGGGACATCAAGAAGCTCCAGATCCTCCGCACCCTGCGCGACCGGGGCACGGTGACCGCGACCGCGGAGGCGTTGCTGATGACCCCTTCGGCCGTGTCGCAGCAGCTGACCAACCTCTCCAAGCAGCTCGGGGTGCGGCTGCTGGAGGCGCACGGGCGGCGGGTGCGGCTCACGGACGCGGCACAGCTGGTACTGCGTCACACCGAGGTGGTGTTCGCGCAACTGGAGCGGGCCGACGCCGAGTTGGCCGGGTACCTCCAGGGCGAGGCGGGCGAGGTGCGGGTGGGGGCGTTCTCCACCGCGGTGCCCGCGCTGGTCGTGCCGGCCGTGCTGCGGCTGCGCACCGCGCACCCGGGCCTGGAGGTGCGGGTGCGGGAGGCCGAGGCCGCCGAGGCGTACGAGCTGCTGTCGGCCGGGCAGGTGGACCTGGCGCTCTCCCTGGCGGCGCACGCCCCGACCGCCCGGGACCCCAAGTTCAGCCGCGTACCGCTGCTGGCGGACCCGCTGGACGTGGCCCTTCCGGCGGGGCACGCGCTGGCGGGGGCGCCGGGGCTGCGGCTGGCCGACCTGTCGGGGGAACGGTGGATCTTCGGCGGCAGTGGCCCCTGGTCGGAGATCACCAGGGCGGCGTGCGAGGCGGCCGGGTTCGTGCCGGAACAGGCGCACTCGGCCGCCGGGTGGACGGCGATCCTGGCGATGGTGGAGGCCGGGATGGGCATCGCGCTGGTGCCGCGCATGGCGGCCGCCGAACGTGCCTCGGGCGTGGTGATGCGGGTCCTGGAGGCCGACCAGCCGCGCCGCCATGTCGTGGCGGCGGTGCGCCGCGGCGCGGAGTCCGCCCCTGCCGTCTCCCGGCTGCTGGCAGCGCTGCGGGAAGTGGCGGCACGGCGGTAACCGCCGTGGGCCGCCCGGACGCGGCCCCGTGACCGACGTGCCCCCCAACGGCCGCCGGGGCGGTCCTCCCGGGTCGCTGAGGGCGGCGGACCTCCGGGGTCGCCGGGGCGGGCCGGGCGTTGGGGCCGCCGGGACCGCCGGGGACTCGGGTGGCCGTGGTGTGCCGGGCCCGCGGGGGCGACGGCCCGCGGAACTCCGGGGCCGCCGGGGGCGAGGGGCCGCCGGGGGGCCGGGTGGCCGGGGTTGCTGGACCCACGGGGTCAGCGGTCTCCGGGCCGCCGGGCCGCAAGGGCGGCTGAGGTGGCTGGCGTCGCGGGGACCGTCGGGGCCCTGAGCAGGCGAGGCCGCTGGGCCTACGGGCGGCCGGGGCGTCGGACCGCGGGGCGCCGGGGCCGTGGGGCCGGTGGGCGGGCGGCGGGCTTGAGGGGGCGGCGGAGGCGCCCGGAGGTGGGTCAGCGGGGCTGGGCGAGGCCAAGGAGCAGGGTGTCGGCGGCGGCCTTGATCTGGTCGACCGTTCGCGCGCTGTCCCGCGTCAGATGGTTCATCAGGCTCGGCATGAACGGGGCGAGCAGCATGTGGGCCAGCAGGGACGCGTCGGCCTCCGGGCGGATGCGGGTGACGAGCACCGTCACGTGTGTGTGCATGGTCGCGTACGCGCCGCTGCTGTAGCGGGCGCTCGGCGCGGCCGCCTCCGCCGCGAGCATCATGTCCAGCTGGTCGGTGACGCGGTCGGCAAGGGCGTGCAGGAAGGCGCGCAGCCGCTCGAGGGGCGGGGCGTCCGGGCCCAGCGGCGGCGGGCCGGTCATGAACGCCTCCTGGAACTGCTTCTCCCGCTCGTCGAGGAGCGCGAAGAGCAGCTGGGCGACGTCCCCGAAGCGGCGGTAGACCGTGCCCACGCCGATGCCGGTCTCGTGCGCGACCGCGTTCATCGTCAGCGCGCCCGGGCCCTTCTCGGCGACGATCCGCGCGGCCGCCTCCAGGATCCGGCGGCGGTTGTCGGCGGCGTCCGCGCGCTCGGCGCGGAGGGGGCGTCCTGCGCGCTCCGCGGTAGGTCCGCCCGCGAGCGGGAGGTGGGCGCGCGGCGGCTGCGGCTGGTCCATGCTTCCAGCATAACCCCCGTAACGGATAGCTATCCGATTCTTCTCCGAATCCCTTGCCAGTCGGATTTCTATCCGCTTAACTCGGTCTCGCCAGCAAGCGGATAATAATCCGCTCAGTGTCTCCCGAAGGGGTTCGCGCCATGTCTCCCAAGATCGCCGTCATCTACTACTCCGCCACCGGCAACGTCCACACCCTCGCCGAGGCCGTCGCCGAGGGCGCCGAGAAGGCCGGCGCCGAGGTGCGCCTCCGCCGGGTGCCCGAGCTGGCGCCGGACGCGGCCATCGACTCCCTGCCGACGTGGCGCGAACACATCGACGCCACGCGGCACGTGGAGGTGGCGACGCTCGACGACCTCTCCTGGGCCGACGCCTACGCCTTCGGTACGCCGACCCGGTACGGCAATGTGTCCTCGCAGCTCAAGCAGTTCCTCGACACCACCGGCGGGCTGTGGCAGCAGGGCGCCTTCGTCGACAAGCCCGCCACCGGCTTCGTCAGCGCCGCCAACACGCACGGCGGCAACGAGTCCACGCTGCTCGCGCTCTACAACACCTTCCACCACTGGGGCTCGCTGATCGTGTCCCCCGGCTTCACCGACCCGGCGGTGTACGCGGCGGGCGGCAACCCCTACGGCACGGCCCACGCCTCCGCCGCCGGCGCCCCCGGCGACGAGGTGCTCGACGCCGCCCGCTACCAGGGGCGACGGCTGGCCGGCATCACCGCCCGGCTCCTTTCAGCTGGACTTAACGGCCAGTGAAGAAACTTCCACTGGACCTGACCGGTCCGGCGGCGGGAGAGTCGGTGCATGACCTTCGACGCCAGCCTCACCGGCCCGGACCAGGACCCGCACGCCAACGACGCCGCGCCCTACGGCGGCGGTGACCCCTACGCCGACTACCGCGCCGGTGACTTCCCGTTCACCGAGCTGGTCGACCTGGCCGACCGCCGCCTCGGCGCCGGAGTCGTCGCCGCCAACGACGAGTTCTTCGCCGAGCGCGAGAACCTCCTGGTCCGTGAGCGCGCCGTGTTCGACCCGGAGCACTTCGGGCACAAGGGCAAGATCATGGACGGCTGGGAGACCCGCCGCCGGCGCGGCACCGACGCCGAGAACCCCTTCCCGGCCCCCGAGGACCACGACTGGGCGATCGTCCGCCTCGGCGCCCCCGGCGTCATCCGCGGCATCGTGGTCGACACCGCCCACTTCCGCGGCAACTACCCGCAGCGCGTGTCCATCCAGGCCACCTCCGTCCCCGGCTCGCCCAGCCCCGAGCAGCTGCTCGCCGACGACGTGAAGTGGGAGGAGCTCGTCCCGCCCACCCCCGTACGCGGCCACGCCGCCAACGGCTTCGAGATCAGCGCCGAACGCCGCTTCACCCACCTGCGGCTGTGCCAGCACCCCGACGGCGGCATCGCCCGCCTCCGCGTCCACGGCGAGGTCGTGCCCGACCCCGAGTGGCTGGAGCTGCTCGGCACGATCGACCTCGCCTCCGTACTCAACGGCGGGGCGTACGAGGACGCGTCGGACAAGTTCTACTCCTCGCCCACCCAGATCATCCTGCCCGGCACCTCCCGCAAGATGGACGACGGCTGGGAGAACCGCCGCCGCCGGGTGCGCGGCACCAACGACTGGGTGCGCTTCCGGCTCGCCGCCCAGGGCGCCATCCGGGCCGTCGAGATCGACACCGCGTACCTCAAGGGCAACTCCGCCGGCTGGATCGCCCTCCAGGGCCGCGACGGCGAGGGCGGCGAGTGGTTCGAGATCATCCCGCGCACCCGGCTCCAGCCCGACACCCTGCACCGGTTCACGCTGCCCGAGCAGGCCGTCGCCACCCACGTCCGGCTCGACGCCTTCCCGGACGGCGGCATCGCCCGGATGCGCCTGCACGGTTCGCTCACCGACGAGGGCGCGGCCGCGCTGCGCGCCCGCTGGGCCGAGCTGAACGGCTGACCGGCCTCCGCCCGGCGGGCGGCCGCGCACCGATCGCCCACCCGCCGGGCGGGCTTCACCACGTCCCGGCCGACCGAGGGGCGCCCCACAGGGGAGGGCGCCCCTCGTTCCGGTTCTGTCAGGTCAACTCGCGCAGAATGTGGCCCTTTTGCGCGTGAGTATGCTCAAACACTGAGTGACTGAGGACTTTTTTCAGTCACTTCTGGGCAGAGTGGGGCGGCCGATGAACACCCCCACATGACCGCAGGACCGGAGAACCGATGGACAGCAACCTCGTCATTCAGCCGACCACTGATGGCCAGGCCTTCGACCAGGCGCAGGTTCCGCTCTACTACAGCCGCAAGACCGCTGACATCCTCCACAAGTACGGGCCGGGGCCCCGCGTCCACTTCCACGTAGGGCTGTTCGCCCCGGGTGCCACCCCCAACACCACCGTCTCCCAGCGGGTGCTCAAGCGTCGCATAGTCGAGTCCCAGGAGGCGATCGTCGCGCACGCGGCCCGCAGCTGGGGCGCGTACGCCACCCCGCCCGGCAAGCTCCTCGACGTCGGCTGCGGGGTCGGCGGCGGATCGCTCTACTGGGCCCAGGAACACGGCACCAAGGTCACCGGCATCACCGTCACCGGCGAACACGTCCCGCTCATCCAGGACTTCGCCCGCCGGGCCGGCGTCGCCGGCCGCGTCACCCCCGTCCTCGGCGACATCCACGACTTCACCACCCGGCGCAAGTACGACGCCGCCTACGCCAACGAGAGCTCCGGCTACATGGACCGCGAGCGGCTCTTCCAGGTGGTCGCCAAGGCCCTGAAGCCGGGAGGCTGGTTCGGGATCCAGGAACACTTCGTCTGCCGCCCCGAGTGGACCGATTTCATCGACGGCTACTACAAGACCCGGCTCGGCACCCTCACCGAGTACATCGTGGCCGCCGAGGCGGCCGGCTTTGAACTCGAACAGGACGAGGACGTCACCGACCGGGTCGCCGAGTTCTGGGTCCAGTCCATGGCCTGGAACACGGCCGAGCTGGAACGCGTCGAGCGCGGCACCGGCCAGGCCGGCTCCAAGGAGAGGACCGCCTGGTCCCGGGAGCGTCTCCAGGAGTCCACGATCACGCACGGCAAGCTGTTCCGCATCTGGCGGGACCACGCCATGGAGACCCGGCTGCTCCTCTTCCGCCTGGGCGGGGGCAGCTGACGATGCCACCCGTGTACGCCAAGGACGCGCCCCCGTCCCGGATCGGCTGGCGCCTGCCGCCGTTCTACTGCCCGTTCGACAAGGGCCTCATCCACCCCAAGGCGGCCGAGCTCGAAGAGCGGGCCATCGCGTGGATCGACGAGTTCGGCATCTACCCGGACGCCACCGAGCGCGCCTGGGGCCTGGCCACCCACAGCGCCGACTTCACCAGCCGGATCATCCCGTACGGGGACGTCGAGCCGATGCTGCTGTTCACCGAGTGGAACTACTGGGCGTTCGCCACCGATGACTGGCAGGACTCCGGTGCGACCGCCGCCCGGACGGCGGCCATCGCCGACCACGGAGCCCGGCTCATGCGCGCCGTCGAGGCACCGGGCTCGGGTCTGCTCCCCCCAGGGCCGCACACCGCCGCGCTGGAAGACCTGATCACCCGTACGCGGACGATGCTCACACCCTTCCAGCTACGCCGGTTCACCGAGGGCATCAGGGACTGGGTCTTCGGCGCGGCCTGGCAGACCGCCCACGCCGAGCGGCACGTCATGCCCGGCCTCAACGACTTCGCCGCCATGCGGATGTCCGTCAACGGCACCCGCTTCACCCTCACCTGGTGCGACGTGGCGAACGGCATCGACGTCCCGGCCGACGTGCTCTACTCGGCGCCCGTCCAGGCCCTCACCGACGCCGCCGGCTTCGTCGTGAGCTGCGACAACGACTTCTTCTCGTACAACAAGGAGGACCACCAGGAGCCCTGGGAACAGAACCTGCTCAATGTCCTCGCCCGCCACCACGGCTGTACGCCCCAAGAGGCGCTGCCCCTCGCGAGCCGGCTACGCGACCGCGCGGTGACGCTCTTCGTCCGGCTGCGCGACCAGATCGCACGGGACGCCGACGACCAGTTGCGCCACTACCTCCGCTCGCTGGAGCACTGGATCGCCGGCGACGCCGAGTACCACAACAGGGCGCCGCGTTACACCAGCCCCCGCAACCGCAACGCCCTACCCGTCGAAGGGGCTTCGTACGACATCACCTGGCGGGACACCCCCAGCGACCCGAGCGCCGGGCCACCGCCCGTCCCCGCCATCGCCTGGTGGTGGCAGCAGCTCGACGGCTGACCGCCGGCACCGCTCAGCGGCGCCCCAGCAGGCGGCTCCACCAGGACGCCCGGCCCCGGGCGCCGTCCTCCACGGGGCCGGAAGGGGCCGGCGCGGTCACCGCGTCGGGCAGCGGCTGCGAGGCGCCGGCACCGGAGCCGGGAGCGGCCGTGGTGACCGTGGCCCCGCGAGGCGTGAACGTCACGGGAAGGGCCACCAGGTGCCGGGACATCAGCGACGACCGCCAGCGCAGATCCTCCTCCGGGACCGCCAGCTCCAGGTCGGGCAGCCGGGACAGCAGCGTGTCGATGCCCGTGTCGGCGATGGCCCGGCCGATGTCCTGGCCGGGGCACTCGTGGGGGCCGCTGCTGAAGGCCAGGTGGGAGCGGTTGCCGTGCACGGGAAGTGTGAGGTCCGGCCGGATGTCCGGATCGACGTTGCCGGCGGCCAGACCCAGCAGGAGCATGTCGCCGGCCCTGATCTGCCGGCCGCCCAGCTGGGTGTCGCCGGTGGCCCACCGCCCCAGGATCGTGGTGAACGGCGGCTCGTCCCACAGCACCTGCTCCAGCGCGTCGGGGAGCGTCATATGGCCGCCGGACAGGTTCGCGCGGAAGCGACGGTCCGTGAGCACCATCCGCAGCGTGTTCGCGATCAGATTGGCGGTCGACTCGAAGGCCGCGATCAGCACCAGCCGCAGATGCTCGATGACCTCCTCGTCGCTGAGCGCCGTGGAGTGCTCCAGCAGCCAGGACGTGAAGTCGCGGCCGGGCACGGCCTTCTTGCGCGAGACCAGCTCCCGCAGCACCACCGTGACGTACTCGTTGCTGGAGACGGCCGTCGCCGTGCCCTGGATCATGTCGCGGGCCGCCTCGACGAGACGCGGCCCGTACGACTCCGGCGCGCCGACCAGCTGGGTCATCACCAGCATCGGCAGCGGCTCGGCGAAGTTCGCGACGAGATCCGCGCGGCTCGCTTCGGCGAAACCGTCGATCAACTGGTCGGCGAAGCGCTTCACATAGCGGCGTACGCCGCGCCGGTCGAAGCGCTCCAGGGACTCGGTCACCGCCCGGCGCAGCCGCTGGTGCTCCTCACCGTCGACGAAGTGGCACACCGGCTGCCATGCCGTCATCGGGGTCAGGGGATGGTCGGCCGGGACGTTTCCCTCCCGCATGTCGCGCCACGTGCGCGGATCGCGGGAGAACCGCGACGGCGTACGCGCCACGTCCAGGTTCTCCCGGTGCCCCAGCACCAGCCAGGCCGGCAGGTCGCCGTGGACGAGGACGGGGGCGACGCTGCCGTGTTCGGCGCGCAGCTTCTCGTACAGGCCCATCGGGTCGGCCTCGGCCTCGGGGCCGTACAGCCGGTGCGCGGGGCAGCCCGGTGGTGGGCCGGCGGGGGACGGTGGAGTGGTCACGATGCCTCCGGGGTCACGGCGAGGGAGTGCAGGTAGCGCATCAGGGCCATCAGGACGTCACGGCTGGAGTCGCGCCGCCGGGCGTCGCACACGACGATCGGCACCGACTCGGGCAGATCGAGGGCGCTCCGCAGCTCCTCCAGGGGGTGCTCGGGCGCGTCGGGGAAGGAGTTGACGGCGACCACGAACGGAACGCCGCGCTCCTCCAGCCTGCCGATCACATCGAAGCTGACCTCCAGGCGACGGGTGTCGACCAGCACCACCGCGCCCAGCGCCCCCTCGAACAACCCCCGCCACAGGAACCAGAACCGCTCCTGGCCGGGCGTGCCGAAGAGGTACAGCACCAGCTCGTCGTTGATGCTGATCCGGCCGAAGTCCATGGCCACGGTGGTGGAGGTCTTGCGCTCCACGCCCGCCGTATCGTCGACGCCGACCCCGGCCTGGGTCATCGTCTCCTCGGTGGTCAGTGGCCGGATTTCGCTCACCGAACCGACCAGGGTGGTCTTTCCCACCCCGAAGCCGCCGACGATCACCACCTTCACCGCGGCGGTGGCCGTCGCCGGCAGGGCGTCCTCGTGGCGCGGCCCGGCGGGTGGCTCAGAGCTTCTGAAGTCCATCGATCACTGCCTCAATCAATGCCAGGTCGGGGAGTTCGGCGGGGGCGACGGGCGCGCGTGCCAGCAGGTGTCCGTCCGTGAGCAGGTCGCCGACCAGGACGGTCACCACGCTCACCGGCAGGGAGAGGTACGCGGAGATCTCGGCCACCGACAGCGGAGCCTGGCACATCCGCATGATCGCCGCGTGCTCCGGCTGCATACCGGGCCTGGGCCCCGACCTGGCCACGATCAGGGTGACCAGGTCGAGCGGAGCGGACCCTAATGAACCGCTGCGGCCACCGGTGATCACGTAGAGCCGCTCGGGGCTGTGGTCCTCCCAGGCGTGGCCTTCACCGCGCGGGTGATCCGGGTCCCTCACGCTGGCTGCCCGTCGCGGCGGGGCGGGCTGCTCAGATGCTCTCCGATCCGCGCCACCAGGTCGCGCATCCGCTGACCCATCAGTCCCGCGTCGACGCCCTCGTCGGCCAGGACGGCCAGGTACGCCCCGGCGCCGGCCGCCATCAGGTAGAAGAAGCCGCCGTCCATCTCGATCACGACGAGCCTCATCCGGCCCTCGCTGTGCGGGAGTTCGGCGGCGACCGCGCCCGCGAGGCTCTGCAGTCCGGCGCAGGCGGCGGCCAGCCGGTCGGCGGTGTCGGTCTCGGCGCCGTACTGCGCCATGCGCAGGCCGTCGGCGGAGAGAACGATGACATGGCGGGTCTGCGGAACGCTCTCGGCCAGGTCCTTGAGCATCCAGTCCATATCGGGCCGCTGCTGACTCATGGCTGTTCCCCCTTGCTCGCCGAGGCCGGCGAGGCGTCGCTGTTCTGGTCTGCGCCGGTCTGGCGTTCACCGGACAGGCCGCTCTGGAAGGCGGCCAGCCACATACCGGGCTGCACCTCGGGTGCGGGCTCCGGTTCGGTCGTGGCGGTCCGGGTGGTCGTGGTGGTGCCCGTGGTGCCCGTGGTGCCCGTGGTCTGTGTCGTGGTCTGTGCCGTGGCGGCGGACGCGGCCGGCTCGGGCGCCGGAGCCGTGACCCTCGTCTTGCGGCGCCGCTGCGGCAGCCCGCTCGGGGTCCGTTCGGCCACGACGGGCGCGTCGGGGCCGGGCCCGGAAGCGGAACCCGAAGCGGAACCGGTACCGGTACCGGCACCGGTACCCGAAGCGGAACGCGGCCCGGCCGCCTCCCGCGCCTCGCCCCGCGCCTCCTCCCGCTCCGCCGGTGCCAGGGCTCCACGCGGCCCGGAGGAGGTGCCGATGCCGTGGGCGAGGCCCGTCGCGGCCGAGGTGGTGGTGATCAGGTCCTGCGGCACGACGAGGACGGCACGGACACCGCCGTACGCGGAGGACCGCAGCGAGACCTGGAAGTTGTACGCCTGCGACAGCCGGCCCACCACGGCGAGCCCCAGGCGCGGCGTCTCGCCCAGGTCGTTGAGGTCGATGCCCTGCTGGGCCTGGCGCAGCATCCGCTCGGCCCTGCCCCGGGCCTCCTCGCTCATGCTCACGCCGCCGTCCTCGATCTCGATGGCGATGCCCGCGTTCACGTCCACGGCGGTCAGGTGGACCTTGGTCTGCGGCGGGGAGTAGCGGGTGGCGTTGTCCAGTAGCTCGGCCAGCGCGTGGATGAGGGGTTCGACGGCGGGGCCGACGACGGCGACCTCGGAGACCGAGTGCAGCTCGACGCGCTGGTAGTCGATGATCCGCGACATCGCGCCGCGCAGCACGCTGTAGAGCGGCACGGCCCTGCTCCACTGGCGGCCGGGCCGGGCACCGCCGAGCACGGCGATGGAGTCGGCGAGCCGGCCGATCAGCGCGGTGCCGTGGTCCAGCCGCAGCAGGTCGCCGAAGACGCTGGGGCTGCGGCCGTGCCGGTCCTCCATGTCCCGGAGTTCCTGGGCCTGTTGGTGCACGATGGCCTGGACGCGGCGGGCGATGTTCACAAAGGCCCGCTGCGCCGACTCGCGCAGGTCCTCCTCGGCGACCACGGCGTCCAGCACCGAGCGCAGCACCGCCAGGTGGGCGGCCCGGAACTCGGGGGTGAGCCCGGGTTCGTACGCGTCGGGGGCCTCCAGCGAGGCGAGGACGTCCTCGGGGAACTCCCCCTTGCGCAGCCGCCCCACGACGTCCGGCAGCAGCGTGTCGGCGAGCCGTACCGTCTCGGCCTCCTGCCGTGCGAGGGCCGTTCGCTGTCCGGCCACCGTGGCCCGGAGGCCCGCCAGCTCTCTGCCGCGCCGGGCGGCCGTACCGCAGGAGAGGGCGACCGCGACGAAGGCGGCGGCCCCGAGCCAGGCGACCGGGGTGCGGGCCGGCGCCGAGACCAGGGCCGCGGCGACGGCGGTGCCCGCTGCGATCACGATGGCGGGCAACGCCCATAGGGCGGGTGAGGCGGGCCCTGGACTTCCGGGCGACGATCCCAGTCGAACCATCAAAACCCTCAAACGATCGAAAACGAAAGATCAAATGACAAGGACGCAACGGCCCGAAAGCTTATCGGTTCCGTGCATGAGTCTTGACAACGGGTCATGATGTGGACGTGACAGGCGAGTTGCAAAAAAAAGACGCCCCGGACCCAATGGGATCCGGGGCGTCCGCGAACAGCCGTTCCTACAGGTCAGCCGCCTGCGCCCGCAGCGCGCGCTCGATGCCCGCCCGCGACTCCGACACCAGCCGCCGCAGCGCCGCGTTCGGCTCGGCGCTCGCCAGCCAGACGTCCGTCGCGTCCAGCGTCTCCTGCGACACCTGGAGCACCGGGTAGAGCCCGACCGCGATCTGCTGGGCCATCTCGTGCGAGCGAGACTCCCACACACCCTTGACCGCCGCGAAGTACTTCTCCGTGTACGGGGCCAGCAGCTCGCGCTGGTCGGTCTGGACGAACCCGCCGATCACCGCCTCCTGCACGGCGTTCGGGAGCTTGTCCGACTCGACCACGGACGCCCAGGCCTCGGCCTTGGCCTCCTCCGTCGGCCGCGCCGCCCGCGCGGTCGCCGCGTGCCGCTCACCGGCCGCCGTCCGGTCCCGCTCGTACTCGGCGGCGATCTCCTCCTCGCCGTACACGCCCGTGGCCGCCAGCCGCTCCACGAACGCCCAGCGCAGCTCGGTGTCGACGACCAGGCCCTCGATCGTCTCCGTGCCCTCCAGCAGACCCGTCAGCAGGTCCAGCTGCTGCGGCGTACGCGCGGTCGCCGCGAACGCCCGCGCCCACGCCAGCTGGTGGTCGCTGCCCGGCTCGGCGGTGCGCAGGTGCGCCAGCGTCGCCTCCGTCCAGCGCGCCAGTGCCGCCTCGCGCCGCTCGGGCGCCGCGTACAGGTCCAGCGCCAGCTTCACCTGCCGGTGCAGGGACTGCACCACGCCGATGTCCGACTCCTTCGCGATGCCGGACAGCACCAGCTCCAGGTACGCGTGCGTGGCCAGCTCGGCGTCCCGCGTCATGTCCCAGGCCGACGCCCAGCACAGGGCGCGCGGCAGCGACTCGGTGAAGTCGCCCAGGTGCTCGGTGACGTTCTCCAGGGACACCTCGTCCAGGCGGACCTTCGCGTACGACAGGTCGTCGTCGTTGAGCAGCACCACCGCCGGACGGGCTTTGCCCACCAGCTGCGGTACGTCGGTGAGGGCACCGTCCACGTCCAGCTCGACCCGGTCGGTACGGACCAGCTTGCCGCCCTGGAGCTCGTACAGGCCGATCGCGATCCGGTGCGGCCGCAGCACGGGCTCGCCCTTCGCACCGGCCGGCAGCGCCGGGGCCTCCTGGCGCACCGCGAACGAGGTGACGACGCCGTCCCCGTCGACCTCGATCTCCGGGCGCAGGATGTTGATACCGGCCGTTTCCAGCCACGCCTTCGACCAGGTCCTCAGGTCACGACCGGAGGTCTCCTCCAGCGCGCCCAGCAGGTCCGACAGGCGCGTGTTGCCGTACGCGTGCCGCTTGAAGTACGCCTGCACGCCCCGGAAGAAGGCGTCCTCACCGACATACGCCACCAGCTGCTTCAGCACGGAGGCGCCCTTGGCGTACGTGATGCCGTCGAAGTTGACCAGGACGTCGTCCAGGTCGCGGATCTCGGCCATGATCGGGTGCGTGGACGGCAGCTGGTCCTGCCGGTACGCCCAGGTCTTCATCGAGTTCGCGAACGTCGTCCACGACTGCGGCCAGCGCGAGCCCGGCGCGGCGGCCTGGCAGGCGATCGAGGTGTACGTGGCGAACGACTCGTTCAGCCACAGGTCGTTCCACCACTCCATGGTGACCAGGTCGCCGAACCACATGTGCGCCAGCTCGTGCAGGATGGTCTCGGCGCGCGTCTCGTACGCCGCGTCCGTCACCTTCGAGCGGAAGACGTACTGGTCGCGGATGGTCACCGCGCCCGCGTTCTCCATCGCGCCCGCGTTGAACTCCGGCACGAACAGCTGGTCGTACTTGGCGAAGGGGTACGCGTAGTCGAACTTCTCCTGGAACCAGTCGAAGCCCTGCCGCGTCACCTCGAAGATCGCGTCCGCGTCCAGGTACTCGGCGAGCGACGGACGGCAGTAGATGCCCAGCGGCACGACCTGCCCGTCCTTCTCGTACGTGCTGTGCACCGAGTGGTACGGGCCGACGATCAGGGCCGTGACGTACGTGGAGATGCGCGGCGTCGGCTCGAAGACCCAGACGTCGTCCTTCGGCTCCGGCGTCGGCGAGTTCGAGACGACGGTCCAGCCGGCCGGCGCCTTCACGGTGAACTGGAACGTCGCCTTCAGGTCCGGCTGCTCGAAGCTCGCGAAAACCCGCCGCGCGTCCGGCACCTCGAACTGGGTGTAGAGGTACGCCTGGTCGTCGACCGGGTCGACGAACTTGTGCAGGCCCTCGCCGGTGTTCGTGTACGCGCAGTCCGCGACGACCGTCAGCTCGTTGCGCCCCTGCTTCAGGTGCTTCAGCTTGATCCGCGAGTCCCGGAAGACGGCCGCGACGTCCAGCGCGTGACCGTTCAGGGTGACCTTGTGCACGGCCGGGGCGACCAGGTCGATGAAGGTCTCCGCACCCTCCTCGGCGGAGTCGAAGCGCACGGTGGTCACGGACCGGTAGGTGCCGCCCTCCTGCGCGCCACTGAGATCGAGGTCGACCTCGTACGAGTCCACGGTCAGCAGCTCGGCCCGCCGCTGGGCCTCTTCACGGGTCAGGTTCGTGCCAGGCACCCGGTCATCTCCTCGTTGTGTGACGTTTCCGGTCATCCTTCCACGGGACGTCGACTCCATGGCACGGGATTGTCAGGGACCTCTTCTGCGCTGCATCACCCGATCGGCTGGCCATTGAGCCCGATAGGACGCTCGGAAGTGCGGATGCTGTTCGTCTTCGACGCGGACCGAAAGGCGGTGATCTTGGTGGCAGGAGACAAGTCGGGCCAGTGGAATCACTGGTACCAGGCGAACATCCCGGTTGCCGAGAAGCGGTACGAGCAGTATGCGTCGAGAGAGGAATGAGGAGGCGCCAGGTGAAGGGGCGTTCGTGGCGCGAGGCGCGCGCCGAGGCCATGGAGCGCCAGCCGTGGCTCGGTACGCCCGAAGCCGAGGACCAGAGAGCCCGGGTGCGCGCCGAGAACACCGCACGCGTTCGAGGGCACGAACTCGCCGGGCTCCGCCGCTCAGCCGGTCTGACTCAGGCCGATGTCGCCGCGTCGCTGGGCGTCAGCCAGGCTCGTGTGTCCCAGATCGAGCACGGGCAGGTCGACAGCCTGGACGTGTTGCGCGCCTATGCGGCCGCACTCGGGGGCGAGGTGTCCGTGGTCGTCCGGCGGGGCGATGTCACGGTGAAGGTCGCATGACGGGCGACAGTGAGGGAACCTGCCCGTCCGAACTGGAACGGCAATACATGGAGGCTTTCGCCGAATGGGACGAGAGCGAGGACGCCCGCTTCTGGGACGCCACCGTGGCAGACGGCCTTGACGACGAGGAGGGGTGGACGTCGTAGACGCGTCCACCCCTCCTCGCGGCCAACCGGGTCAGCCCTTGAGCTCCGCCGCCACCAGCTCCGCGATCTGCACCGCGTTCAGCGCGGCGCCCTTGCGGAGGTTGTCGTTGGAGAGGAACAGCGCGAGGCCGTTCTCGACGGTCTCGTCGACCCGGATGCGGCCCACGAAGGACGCGTCCTTGCCGGCCGCCTGGAGCGGGGTGGGGATCTCGGAGAGCTCCACGCCCTCGGCGTCCTTCAGCAGCTCGTAGGCGCGCTCCACGCTGATCGGGCGCTCGAAGCGGGCGTTGACCTGGAGGGAGTGGCCGGAGAAGACCGGGACGCGCACGCACGTGCCGGACACCTTGAGGTCCGGGATCTCCAGGATCTTGCGGGACTCGTTGCGGAGCTTCTGCTCCTCGTCCGTCTCGAAGGAGCCGTCGTCCACGATCGCGCCGGCCAGCGGCAGCACGTTGAAGGCGATCGGGCGCTTGTAGACGCCCGGCTCCGGGTACGCCACGGCCTCACCGTCGTGGGTGAGCTCGGCGGCCTTCTCCGCGACGGCCTTGACCTGGCCGTCCAGCTCCGCGACGCCCGCCAGGCCCGAGCCGGAGACGGCCTGGTAGGTGGTGGCGACCAGGGCGGTCAGGCCCGCCTCCTGGTGGAGCGGCTTGAGCACCGGCATGGCGGCCATGGTGGTGCAGTTCGGGTTGGCGATGATCCCCTTGGGGCGGTCCTTGATCGCGTGGGGGTTCACCTCGGAGACCACCAGCGGCACCTCGGGGTCCCGGCGCCAGGCGGAGGAGTTGTCGATCACCACGGCACCCTGCGAGGCGACCTTCTCGGCGAGCGCCCGGGAGGTGGCGCCACCGGCCGAGAAGAGCACGATGTCCAGGCCGGTGTAGTCGGCCGTGGAGGCGTCCTCGACGGTCACCCCGTCCAGGACGGAGCCCGCCGAACGGGCGGAGGCGAACAGCCGCAGCTCGTCGACCGGAAAGTTGCGTTCGGCAAGGATCTTGCGCATGACCGTGCCGACCTGACCGGTGGCTCCGACGATTCCGACCTTCACGGGGACTCCTCCGTACGTGCTTACGGGCCTGGCGGCCTGGGTGCCGCACCCATGATGCGTATCACCTGGCCCGGCTTGTCCAATTCATTGTCCGGGACGTGAGAAGCAGCACGCACGGTGACGGAAAGGGCGGGCGCCCACGTCCGACGCCCGCCCTCACTCACCGTACGTACAGTGCTACGGAGTGACCTTGCCGATCACGACGCTGCCCGTGCCCGCGGCCGTGCCGCGCGCCGTCAGCAGCGACACCTCGCCGAAGAACTGCCGGCCCTCGGGGGCCGCGCCGTTCACCAGCACCTCGGCCGTGACCTGCGCGGACGCGCCGCTCGCCAGGGTGACGGGCTTGGACTCGTCGACCCTGAGCGTGCCGAGCGAGGACGAGAAGTACACGTCCTTGTAGTCGTACGTGGTCGTCCCGGCCGGCACCGCGTACCCGTCGACGACGATCGTGTACGTCCCCGGCGCGGGCTTCGCCACCGAGACCGACTCCTCGGAGTCACCGTCCGCGGCCTGCCCGACGACCTTGCCGTCCTTCAGGACGGTCAGGTCCAGGTCGGCGCCCTTGTCGGAGGTGTTGCCGATCACGACGTCGAGGCGCTCGACGCCCTCACCGACCACCACCGTGCTGGTCTGCGACTCGTGGTTCTTGATCGTCGGCGTGGCGACCTTCGCGGAGCCGAGCGAGCCGCCCTTCAGCTTCCCGTTGATCGCCGCGAAGGTGTTGGTGACCGTCCAGTCGACCGCGGCCGGCGTGCCGATCTTCGCCTCCGGGACCGTCCGCACGGCCGGGTCGAAGGCCGCGCCGAGCACCGACACGTCCAGCGTGTACGGGTTGTCCAGGTGCGGCGACGTACGGCGCGCCTCGACCTCGATCTCCCAGACGCCCGGCGTCGGGTCGGCGTACGAGCGCGCGTCGGGGCGGCAGGTGTTGGCCGGGTTGTAGTGCGGGTAGCAGACGTTCGACGCGGTGCTCTCGGACGGCACGCCGTACGGGTGGATGGAGATGAACCGGGTCTGGCTCTTCTCCTTCAGCCCGCCGATCGCGACCTCCAGCGCCTTGGCGCCCTCGGGCACGGTCACGAAGTACGACGTGTGGCTGTTGCGCTGCACGCTGCCGCTCGCCGAGAAGGTGTACGGCGCCTTCGCGAGGTCCTGCGAGACGACCACGGTGGCGAGGATCTGCTTGTCGACGCCCTCGGTGTCCTCGTCGTCCGCCTCCACGATCGCGCTGTGCACGCCCGCGGAGCCGGGCTTGGCCTGCACCTTGACGGTGACCGGCTTGTTCAGCGGCAGGTCCACCTCGTCGTCGCCGAGGATGCGGAAGGTGCCGTCGTTGTACTTCAGGTCCAGCTCGTGCTCGACCGGCCGGTCCGGGCCGGTCGTGCGCGTGATGGTGACGTCGTACACCTTCTTCTGGCCGGCTTTCAGGCCGCCCTCACGGTCGTAGATGCCCGTGCCGGGCTTCGTCAGGTGCTGGTCCAGCGCGGTGTCGACGGGGGCGGCGACCTTGTACTCGTGCGCGGTCGCGCCGTCCTCGATCGACTCCCAGGCGTCCACGACGTCGATGAGGCCGGAGCCCTGCTCGTGCGCGGCGACACCGGAGATGCGGTTCGCGGTGCTGGTCAGCGCGGTACGCAGGGTCAGCGGCGACAGCTCGGTCTTCCGCTGCTTGGCGGCCGAGATCAGCAGCGCGCTCGCGCCCGCCGCCTGCGGCGAGGACATCGAGGTGCCGTTGAGCATCCCGTACCCGGCGGGCAGCTTGTAGCTGGTCTCGGGCACCCCCGCACCCGCCATCCACAGCGGGATGGTGTTGACCGCCGAGCCGGGCGCGGAGATCGTCGGGGTGAAGCCGCCGTCCTCACGCGGGCCGCGCGAGGAGAAGGGGAACATGGCGTACTTCTTCTCGACGACCGAGTTGTAGTTGGCGGCCCAGGTCTCCTTGGAGATGGCCGCGCCGACCGAGACGACCTTGTCGGCCAGGCCGGGGTCGCCGATCGTGTTGATGCCGGGGCCGGAGTTGCCGGCGGAGATGACCAGCTGGACGCCGTAGGTGTCGATGAGCCGGCCGTACAGCTCGGCGCGCGCGTTGTCACCGGAGTTGAGCGCCGGCAGACCGCCGATGGACATGTTGATGATGTCCACGCCACGGTTGATGACGAGGTCCGCCATGCCCTCGGTCAGCGCGGTGTTGGTGCAGCCGCCCGACCAGGTGCACGCGCGCGAGGAGACGAGCTTGGCGCCGGGCGCCGCGCCGTTCATCTTCCCGCCGAACAGCCCGTTGGCGGCGGTGATGCCGGCGACGTGCGAGCCGTGGTCGGAGTTGACGACGCCGATGTTGACGTAGTCGGCCTTGTCGCCGTTCGCGTTGTAGACGACGTCCTTGCGGATCTCGACCACGAACGGGATGCGCTCGACGACCTCGGTCGCCGGGTTGTCCGTACCGAAGTGGCCGATCTGGAAGCCGTCCTTGTACGGCTTCATCGCCACGTCGTCGGTGAAGTCGGCGTTGTCGTTCAGGTCGACCCGGACGGTACCGGCGGCCGCGTCGTACAGCACGCCCCACGCGTCGGTGGTGTCACCGTCCCGGTTGAGGTCGCCGGCCATGTCGCCGCCGCGCGTGACGGCTTCGGCGAACCGGCTGTAGGCGTGCTTGCCGGCCGGAGCGGTGAAGGTGCGCCCGTCGGCGGTGAACGTGGGCCCCTCCACGGCCACGTTCATCCGGCGCCAGGTGCCGTCTCCGTCCGTGACGGGGTGGGTGGCGGTGACCCAGTCGGTGATCTTGCGCTCACCGGTGGTGGTCTTCTGGAGCGCCGGGTGGTCGAGGTCGACTCCGGAGTCCAGGATGCCGATGGTCACGCCCCGGCCGTCGGCCTTGGGGTACTTCTTCACGAAGTCGACCGCGCCCGTCTCGAAGGACGGGTTGTACGGGTTCCTCGCGGGCGTCTTGGCGTTCGGACCCGGATACGTGGTGGCCGTACCGGCCGTGGCTCCCTCCCGTGCGGCGGACGTGCCCGCGTCGGGTGACGGGTCCTCCAGCTTGATCTCGTACTGCAGGTCGATGCCCTGGACGGACGGCAGCTTCGCGGCCTGGTCGAGCGCGGACCCGGCCTTCGCGGTGGGCAGGGTGGCGCGGACGTAGCCGAGCTTGTCGTACGTGGTGCCGACCGTGGCACCCGTGACGTCGCCCAACTGCTCGGCGACCTGCTCGGTCCGGCCGGGCGCGGTGGCCACCATGACGGTGACGGTCTTCTGGCCCGTGGCCTCCGCCTCGGCCAGCCGCTCGGAGTCGGCCGAGCCCAGCTTGTCCGCGGTGGGGGACGAGGGGGCGGGCTTGGGGGGTGCGGGGTTCGCCGGGTCGTCGGCGGCGAGGGCGGGGGCGGTGCCGGCCGCGACGAGGGCGGCCACCAGGCCTGCGGCGGCGGCCACGCGGGCCGCGCGTCTGTGCCCGGGGGTCGAGCTCCCTGGTATGGAGCCCTGGGGTTCGGGGGTGGTCATCAGCATCCCTGTTGGTGAAAGAGACAGTCCGGAATTCGGTGCCGGATGACCGCTCACCCTTTCGTAAGTGACCGGGCTTTGTGGAGGGTTGCCGAAGGCCTGGATGCGGTCATGGCGTACATCCGCCACTGCGGGATGTACGCCATGAGGAACGAAGCGGGCTCAATGCCCCATATGTAGTTGAGTGTTCAGCTTTTCAGGCCTCTTTGGTGCGTGCGTAGTGGCGGGACGCCTTCGCGCGGTTGCCGCACACCGCCATGGAGCACCAGCGGCGCGTGCCGTTGCGCGAGGTGTCGAAGAAGTGCAGGACGCACGCCTCGTGGGCGCAGGCCCGGATCCGGTCGGGCGCGGTGCGCAGCAGGTGCAGGTAGTCGCGGGCGGCCACCCAGGCCGGGCCCCGGGCCGGGTCGGCGAACTCCGGTTCCTCGCCCGGGCCTTCCGGGGTGAGCGTGGCGCGGATGCGGCCGTGGTCGACACCTTCTTCATCGCCACGGTCGCCCCGGGGCACGGCGCCGACGCCAGCCACCGGGGCGGCAACCCCGGCTTCGTGACGGTCGCCTCGCCCACCGAACTGAGCTGGCGCGACTACGCCGGCAACGCGATGTTCCTCACCCTCGGCAGCCTGGAGGCCGACGCCCGCGCCGGACTGCTCTTCCTCGACTGGAGCACCGGCACCACCCTCCAGCTCACCGGAACCGCCCGCACTCCGTACGACGGCCGGGGCCGCACCGTCCGGTTCACCGTCGGCCGCGTCGTGGAGAGCGAGGGAGCGAGCCCCCTTGCGCTGGTCCGCGCCCGAATACTCACCGGCGAACCCGGACCTGCCCGTCTAACCTCGGCGCATGAACGAGAGGTTGAGAGTCGCGGCCTACGCCGTGTGCGTACGGGACGACCACATCCTGCTGGCCCGGGGCACCGCCGACGACGGCACCAAGGAGTGGACCCTGCCCGGCGGCGGCATGGACCACGGGGAGGACCCCCTCGACACCGTCGTACGGGAAGTGGAGGAAGAGACCGGCTACCGCGCCCAAATGACCGCCCTCCTCGGCGTCGACTCCATACGGCGCCGCTACACCCGCCGGCTCGGCGGCGTCACCGACTTCCACGCTCTGCGGATCCTCTACGAAGGCCGGATCACCGGCGGGGAGCTGCGCCCCGAGGTCGGCGGCTCCACCGACCTGGCCGCCTGGCACCCGCTGGACGCCGTACCCTCCCTCGTACGCGTCGGAGTCGTCGACACCGGGCTGCGGCTGTGGCGTGAGCGGCCCGCCGCCGGGCGCCTCACGCGCAACGGCTGAAACCCGCTCAACGGAACCCGGCCGGGCAACGCGCCACGCACCGCCGGAGTCCTGCCCCGTGACCACACGTCGCGCGGAGGGATCCGACATGTCCGTACGCAAGGCACTGCCCGCGGCGGTGGTGGCCGCAGCACTCGCCGCCACCGCCTTCACCGCACCCGCCACGGCCGGGGAACGGACCGGGGACCGTCACCGGGCCACCCAGACGGCCATCGACGACCTCGTCCGGGCGGGCGTGCCAGGCGTGCTCGCCCAGGCCCAGGACCGCGACGGCACCTGGAACGGCACCGCGGGCGTCGCCGACCGCACCACCGGCCGCCCGCGCCTGCCGCAGGACCGCTACCGCATCGGCTCCATCACCAAGCCGTTCGTCGCGACCGTCCTGCTGCAACTCCAGGCCGAAGGCCGCCTCGACCTCGACGACACCGTCGAGCGGTGGCTGCCGGGCGTCGTGCGCGGCCATGGCCACGACGGCCGGAGCATCACGCTGCGCCAGGTGCTCAACCACACCAGCGGGGTCTACGACATCACCTCGGACCCCGGCTTCCGGGAGAAGGTCTTCGGCCCCGACTTCCTCCAGCACCGCTACGACACCTGGACACCGCGCCAGATGGTGGCCATCGCGATGACACACCGGCCCGACTTCGCCCCGGGCACCGACTGGAACTACTCCAACACCAACTACCTCCTCGCCGGAATGGTGATCGAGAAGGTCACGGGCCGGCCGTACGGGAAGGAGGTCGAACGCCGCATCCTCCGGCCCCTGAAGCTGCGCGCCACCAGCGTCCCGGGCACGGACGTGACGATGCCGAAGCCGAGCGGCCGGGCGTACTCGCGGCTCTTCGCCGGTCCGGACGCCGAGATCCACGACGTCACCGAGATGAGCCCGACCGTCGCCGGATCGGCCGGCGAGATGATCTCCAACTCGGCGGACCTGCAGCGGTTCGTCCGCGCGCTCATGACGGGCAAGCTGCTGCCGCCCCGGGAGATGAAGGAGATGACCGCGACGGTCCCAATCGGGGAAGAGGTGCCGAACACCCGCTACGGCCTGGGCGTCATGGTGGAGAAACTGAGCTGCGGCAAGGAGGTGTGGGGGCACAGCGGGGGCATCCACGGCTCCGGTTCGGGCATGGTGGCCACCCGGGACGGGCAGCACTCGCTGGCGTTGAACGTCAACGGTGACTGGGCCGGCGACACCCAGCAGGTCGTCGAGGCCGAGTTCTGCGGCTGACCTGCCCGGCCTGCCCCGTCTACCGCGGGAGGACGACGACATAGGCGGCCGGGGCGCGGTCCCCGGCCGCCATCAGCGCCGTACGCACCACGACCGCCTGCTGCTCCAGGGCGTCGCGGAGCTTGCGGGGCGTGATGTGGACGACGGTGATCCCGAGCCGCTCCATGTGCTCCCGCTTGGCGGTGTACTCCGTCCACAGCGTGTCGTCGTCCTGGCGCGGCGCGCGGGTGTCGAGCTCGACGGCGACGGCGTGGTCGGGCCAGTACGCGTCCACGCCACCCAGGTGCGGACCGCCCGGCAGCCGGAGGTCGACGTTCCACAGCGGCTCGGGCAGGCCCTGGGTGCGCACCATCTCGTACAGCCGGTCCTCGGCCAGTGCCCGCCCCTCGGCGAGCAGCGAGTCCACGGCGTCCACGACGTGCGGCCGCGTCAGCAGCCGGAGCCGGTTCAACTCCCGTACCACCACCGCCGGTTCGCAGTGCCCGCCGCGCACGGCCTCGGTCAGCAGCCGGCGTACGGTGGGGGCGTCACCGATCTGCGCGACGGCGTCCGCCAGCGCACGGGCCACCGGGGCGACCGGCAGGCCGGTCACCTCCACCGGCCTCGGCATCTCGTGCGTACGCACGATCCGTACGCACCCGGTGGAGCGCAGCCGCCGGGTGCGCGGCACCAGGACGTCGATGCGGTCCAGCGACAGCAGCGGCGGAGCGGCCGCGAAGCGGTACAGCGCGAGCGCGGCCGGCCCGGTGATCATCGCTTCGGACGGCTGCCGGTCGGCGTACAGCAGGGCCGCGTGCAGCCGCTCCTCGCTGGTGGGCGGGCCGGGGTGCAGCAGGTACACCCCCGGCAGGAACTGCTGCCAGGGCCCACCGGCCCGGCACTGCGCGCCGACCTCGGCGGCGGACACACCGTGCGCCCGCAACTGCGCGGCGGACAGTACCCGGCGCCGGTCGTCGGCCAGGTGGGACAAGGGGCGGGGGGAGAGCGGGGTGTTCGTCATGCCCCGGGGTTTCCCGCCAACCGGCCCGCCGCTAACCGCTGTTACACGTCCGTCGACAATCCGGGACAACCCCGTCCTAAAGTACGGACGTTCGACTGCCGATCAGGGGCTCCGATCATGCCCCCGACCTGGTGCGGCGCCCTCTACTCGGACAGCCGCCCGCCCATGGAACGGCCGCGCGAATCCCCATCCGGCGCCCGGCCCGCGCGGTGCTTGGCGCACACGTCCCTGACCGGCGCGGCGCCCGGCCCGTCAACCCGCGCCCGGCGCCGGGCTTCGCGGGTGGCGGTGCGCCCCGCGACGGGCGGCCCCGCCCGGCCCCCGGGTCCGTCAGGGCGCCGACGCGTCGCACGCCTGGGCGCGCAGGGCGCGGGCCAGGTCGTCGCGGGACTCCAGGACCAGGCGGCGCAGGGCGGGCGCGGCCGACTCGTGGGCGGCGAGCCAGGCGTCGGTGGCCTCCAGCGTGGCGGGGTCGTCCTGGAGGGACGGGAACAGGCCTCGCACCACGTCCATGCCGATCTGGATGGACCGCTCGGTCCACACCCGCTCGATCGCCGCGAAGTACTTCGGCGCGTACGGAGCGATCAGCGCCCGCTGCGACGGCTGGCCGAAGCCCGCGATCGTCGCCTCCACCAGCGCGTTCGACAGGGCGTCCGACTCGACGACCTGCGCCCACGCCTGTGCCTTGACCGCCTCCGACGGGCGGGCCGCCAGGCAGCGCACCTGGTGGC
Source organism: Streptomyces sp. CB03238 (assembly GCF_002099185.1). Classification (NCBI taxonomy): domain Bacteria; kingdom Bacillati; phylum Actinomycetota; class Actinomycetes; order Kitasatosporales; family Streptomycetaceae; genus Streptomyces; species Streptomyces sp. CB03238. The sequence continues at coordinate 364,683 of NZ_NBCN01000001.1, forward strand.
GCTTGCCCGACGCCGTGTCGTCGCGCGCCAGCTCCGCCGCGATCGCCGCCTCGTCGGCCCGGCCGTGCGCGGCCAGCGGCTCCAGGAACGACCAGCGCAGCTCCTGGTCCACGTCCAGACCGTCGATCTTCTCCGTGCCGTCCAGCAGCCCCTCCAGCAGCCGGAAGTCCGCGTCGCTCGTGGCCGTCGCCGCGAAGAACCGTGCCCACGTCAGCTGGTGCTCACTGCCCGGCTCCGCCGCCCGCAGCTCCCGCAGCGCGCCCTCGGCCAGCAGCCGGCCACCCTCCTCGCGCCACGCCGGCGCCGCGTAGTGCACCAGCGCGGACCGCGCCCAGGCGTGCAGCATCTGGAGCACACCGATGTCCGACTCGCGCCCCGCGAACGCCAGCACCAGACCCACGAAGTCCCGCGCCGGCATCAGCGCGTCCCGCGTCAGGTTCCACAGCGCCGACCAGCACAGCGCCCGCGCGAGCGGGTCCCTCAGGTCGCCCAGGTGCGCCCGCAGTGTGGCCAGCGAGTCCTCGTCGAAGCGGACCTTGCAGTACGTGAGGTCGTCGTCGTTGACCAGCACCAGCGCCGGGCGTTCCTGGCCCGCCAGTTCCGCCACCACCGTCCGCGCACCGGTGACGTCCACCTCCGCGCGGGCGTACCGCACCAGCTCCCCGTCGTCCGACAGCCGGTACAGCCCCACCGCCGCCCGGTGCGGACGCGGCTCCCCGCCCTCCTGCTCCACGACCAGCTCCGCGACACGGCCGCCGTCCGCGTCGTACGTGACCACCGGCGTCAGGGCGTTGACCCCCGACGTCTCCAGCCACGACCGGGACCACGCCTTCATGTCCCGCCCGGACGTCTCCTCCAGCACCGACAGCAGGTCGCCCAGGCGCGTGTTCCCGTACGCGTGCCGCTTGAAGTACCGGCGGGCGCCCTCCAGGAACGCCTCCCGCCCCGCGTACGCCACCAGCTGCTTGAGCACGGCCGCGCCCTTGGCGTATGTGATCCCGTCGAAGTTCAGCTTGGCGTCCTCCAGGTCACGGATGTCGGCCGTGATCGGATGGGTGGAGGGCAGCTGGTCCGCACGGTACGCCCACGCCTTGCGGTTGTTGGCGAAGGTCACCCAGCTGTTGGTGAAGCGGGTCGCCTCGGCCAGCGAGAAGGAGCCCATGAAGTCCGCGAAGGACTCCTTCAGCCACAGGTCGTCCCACCACTTCATGGTGACCAGGTCGCCGAACCACATGTGCGCCATCTCGTGCAGGATGACGTTCGCCCGGCGCTCGTACGCCGCCTGCGTCACCTTGCCCCGGTAGATGTACTCCTCGCGGAAGGTCACCATCCCCGGGTTCTCCATGGCGCCCAGGTTGTACTCCGGCACGAACGCCTGGTCGTACTTCCCGAAGGGGTACGGGTAGTCGAAGTTGTCGTGGAAGAAGTCGAAGCCCTGCTTGGTGACGAGGAAGACGTCGTCCGCGTCGAAGTGCTTCGCCAGGCTCTTGCGGCACATCGCGCCCAGTGGGATCTCCAGCTCACCGCGCCGGTAGGTGTCCCTCACACAGTGGTACGGACCGGCCACGACACACGTGATGTACGTCGAGATCGGCGCCGTCCCGGCGAACCGCCACACTCCGCCCTCGCGCGACTCCTCCGCCCCGTTGCTCCACACCGTCCAGCCCTCGGGGGCCGTCACCTCGAAGCGGTACGGCGCCTTCAGGTCGGGCTGCTCGAAGTTGGCGAACACGCGCCGCGCGTCGGCCGGCTCGTACTGCGTGTAGAGGTAGACCTCGCCGTCCTCCGGGTCGACGAACCGGTGCATCCCCTCACCGGTGCGGCTGTAGGCGCACTGGGCGTCCACCACCAGCACGTTCTCGTCCGCGAGGCCGTCCAGCGCGATCCGGGAGCCGTCGAAGACGGCCGCCGGGTCCAGCTCCCGCCCGTTGAGCGTGACCGCGTTCACCGATGGGGCGATCAGGTCCACGAAGGTGGCGGAACCGGGCGCGACACAGCGGAACCGGATCGTCGTCACCGAACGGAACGTACGCCGCTCGGACTCGCTCTCCCCTACGGCGGACCGCAGATCGAGCGCGACCTCGTACCCGTCGACGGACAGCAGGTCGGCCCGCTCACGGGCCTCGTCGCGGGACAGATTCTCACCGGGCACGGGCGGCACTCCTTCGTGGCTCGTTGTGACAGGAGCGATCCTCCCACGCGCCACTGACAGGCGGCACAAGGGAATGTCCGTGCACCCCCGGGTGTTGTGCCGGGGACGATCAGGCACGACCACCAGCACAGACCACGAGGAGTGACATGTCCGAGAGCAGGACCACCGCCGACTTCTGGTTCGACCCCCTGTGTCCGTGGGCGTGGATGACCTCCCGCTGGATGCTGGAGGTGGAGAAGGTCCGCCCGGTCGACGTGCGCTGGCACGTGATGAGCCTCGCCGTCCTCAACGAGGACAAGCTGGACCAGGTCCCGGAGGAGTACCGGGAGATGCTGGAGACCCAGGCGTGGGGCCCGGTCCGGGTCGTCATCGCCGCCCAGCAGCTGCACGGCGACGAGGTCGTCGGCAAGCTCTACACCGCGCTCGGCACCCGCTTCCACAACAAGGGCGAGGGCCCCACCCACACGGCGATCCGCGAGGCGCTGGAGGACGTCGGCCTGCCGGTCTCCCTCGCCGAGTACGCCGGCAAGGACACGTACGACGCCGAGCTGCGCGCCTCCCACAACGAGGGCATCACCAAGGTCGGCCAGGAGGTCGGCACCCCGGTCATCGCGGTGCCCGGCCCGGACGGCGAGCAGATCGCCTTCTTCGGCCCGGTCGTCACCCCCGCCCCCAAGGGCGAGGAGGCGGCCAAGCTGTGGGACGGCACGCTGATGGTGGCGTCGATCCCCGGCTTCTACGAGATCAAGCGCACCCGCACCCAGGGCCCCGATTTCAGCTGACCCCGATACGCATCGCAACCAGGGAAGGCCCCCTGCGAGTCACGTCCTCGCAGGGGGCCTTCCTTCATCCGCCTGCCCGGTGAAGGTTGAGAAGACGATCACGAGCAGGTCGTCTCAGCGCGCCCGGCTCAGGGCGCGATCAGCGGCGTGCGGTCCTTGGCCTGGGCGTAACGCTTGGCCACGTCCTGCCAGTTGACGACCTCCCACATCGCCTCGATGAAGTCCACCTTCTGGTTCTTGTACTGGAGGTAGAAGGCGTGCTCCCAGGCGTCGAAGACCAGGATCGGCACCGAGCCCTGACCGACGTTGCCCTGGTGGTCGTAGACCTGCTCGACGATGAGGCGGCCGCTGACCGGCTCGTACGCCAGGACGCCCCAGCCCGAGCCCTGGGTGGTCGCGGCGGCCTTGGACAGCTGCGTCTTGAACTTGGCGAAGGAGCCGAAGGACGCGGCGATCGCGTCCGCGAGCTCGCCCACGCCGTCCGCCGCCAGCGGCTCGCCACCGCCGCCGTTCTTCTTGCCGGTCATGTTGTGCCAGTAGATGGAGTGCAGGATGTGGCCGGAGAGGTGGAACGCGAGGTTCTTCTCCAGGCCGTTGATCGAGCCCCACTGCTCCTTGTCGCGCGCCTCTTCCAGCTGCTCCAGGGTGTCGTTGGCGCCCTTGACGTAGGCGGCGTGGTGCTTGTCGTGGTGCAGCTCGATGATCTGCGGGTTGATGACCGGCTCGAGCTCCGCGTAGTCGTACGGAAGTTCAGGAAGTGTGTAGATCGCCATGTCCGAGCCCTCCGACTGCTGCTGCTTATTGCGAACTATATGCAACTGCAGGCTAACAGCATCAAGCCCGCGAGTTGATCAGCCCTTCGTCCTAGGACGCGAGTCCCTGGCGATCACCGCCAGGTCCGGGAAGTCGGTCACCACCGCGTCCACCCCGAGCGTGAAGTGGCGGGCGTACTCGGCGAAGGCGTCCCCGAAGGCGTTGGGGTCGGTGCCGCGCCGCAGCTCCGCCGGGAGGTACTGGTTCTCGGCGCGGAAGGTGTACGCGCCGACCTTCAGCCCCGCCGCGTGGGCGTCAGCGAGGAGGCCTGGCGGCGGCACCAGGGACGACTTGTCGGGGCCGATCCACTGCGCGTACCCGGCGATCGCGCGCAGCCCCGCCGGGGTCATCATGTCCCGGTACGTCAGGGGATGCCCGTACGGGCCGCCACTGGTGCCGAGGGCCTGCCAGAGCGGGACGCGCAGCCGCTCCTCGGCGAGCCGCAGCAGGCTGGAGGGCTCGAAGGACTGGATCACGCACTCGCGCGGGCCGAGCCGGTTGCGGCGGACGAGAGCCGCGAGGACCGGCTCCAGGGGCAGGCCCAGGGAGCGGAAGTACGACGGGTGCTTGGTCTCGGGGAAGACGGCGACGGTCCGGCCGTGGCGCCGGGACAGCAGGCGGGCGAGATCGACGACCTCCTGGAAGGTCAGCACCGGCTGGCGCCCGTCGAAGACGGTGTTCCTGTTCCGTACGAGGGGGAGGCGTTCGACCGCCCGCAGGGTCTTCAGCTCCGCGAGTGTGAAGTCCTCGGTGAACCAGCCGGTGACGGTCCGCCCGTCGACGATCTTCGTGGCGCGGCGCCCGGCGAACTCGGGGTGCCGGGCGACGTCCGTGGTGCCCGAGATCTCGTTCTCGTGGCGCACCACGAGGTGGTGGTCCCTGGTGGGGACGAGGTCCGGCTCGATCCAGTCGGCGCCGGTCTCGACGGCGAACGTGTAGGAGGCGGCGGTGTGTTCGGGGCGCCAGCCGGCCGCGCCCCGGTGGCCGATCACCACCGGCCCGGGGGCGACGGCCGCCGCATGGGCGGGAGTGGCGGATACGGACGTGGTGGCGGATACGGAAGTGCCGGCGGCGGTCGCGCCCGCCGCGAGGAGTACCGAGCGACGTCTCATGGGCCCGGACGGTAAGGGCACGACAGGGCGCGCCCAGGCCACTTCACCCGCTGTGCGGGCGGTTTTCACCCCCCGTACCGCACCGGACCACACAAACGGAAGGAGCCCCGGCGCACGACGCGCCGGGGCTCCCGCCACAAGACGGATCAGGCGGACCACCCCGCCACCAGCTTCTGCCGGACGAACCCGACGGCGGCCAGGAACAGCGTCAGACCGCCCGTGTAGTACAGCTGCTCACGGGTGCCCGCGTCGCGCGCCATCAGGACGAACACCGCCGCCATACCGGCCAGCGCCACCCACGTCAGGTACGGGTACAGCCACATCTTCACGACCAGCTTCTCGGGTGCCTCGCGCTCCAGCCGGCGGCGCAGCAGCAGCTGTGAGACGGCGATGAAGAACCACACCACCAGGATGATCGCGCCGATCATGTTGAGCAGCCAGGCGAACAGGTCGTCGGGCCGCCAGTAGCTGAGCAGCACGCACACGAAGCCGAACACGGACGACGCCAGCACCGCGATGCGGGGCACCCCGCCGGAGACCTGCCCGAGCAGCTTCGGGCCCATGCCGCGCGCCACCAGGGAGCAGGCCATGCGCGAGGCGCCGTAGATGTTGGCGTTCATCGCCGAGAGCAGGGCGACCAGCACGACGACGTTCATGATCTGGCCGGCGGCCGGGATGCCCAGGAAGTCCAGCGTGGCGACGTACGGGCCCTTGTCGGCGACCGACTCGTGCGTCCAGGGCAGCAGGGTGACGACGACGGCCATCGAACCGACGTAGAAGATCGCGATCCGCCACATCGCCGTACGGACGGCCTTGGCGACGCCCTGGACCGGGTGCTCGGACTCGGCGGCGGCGATAGTGACCGTCTCCAGACCGCCGTACGCGAAGACGGAGGCGAGCAGGCCGACGATCAGTCCCTCGGTGCCGTTGGGCATGAAGCCGCCGTGGCCGGTGAGGTGGGTGGCGCCGGGGGAGTCGGTGCCGGGCAGCACGCCCGCGATGGCCAGCACGCCGATGCCCAGGAAGAGCACGATCGCGCCGACCTTGAGGGCGGCGAACCAGAACTCGAACTCACCGAAGTTCTTCACGGCCGCGAGGTTCGTGCCGCAGAACAGCGTCATGAACAGGGCCACCCACGCCCACTCCGGGGTGCCGGGGAACCAGCTCACCATGATCTGCGCGGCGCCCATGCCCTCCAGGCCGACCGCCACGCACAGCAGGAACCAGAAGGACCAGCCGGCCGTGAAGCCCGCCCACGGGCCGATGGCCCGCTCGGAGTGCACCGAGAACGAGCCGGAGGCCGGGTTGGCGGCCGACATCTCGCCCAGCATGCGCATCACCAGCATGACGAGGGCGCCGGAGATCGCGTACGCGAGGATGATCGACGGACCGGCGGCCGCGATGGCCTGGCCGGAGCCGACGAACAGCCCGGCGCCGATGACGCCGCCGAGGGCGATCATCGACAGATGGCGTTGCTTGAGGCCGTGCGAGAGCGGCGCGTCGACCGGCGCCGGCTCGACCGGTGTCGAGTCGGCGGGCGCGGAGGTCCGAGACATGGGCATGCCCTGTTCAGTAGCTGAGACGGGGTGCGGGTGCGTGTGCGACCCGACGAGTCCGGGCGCGGCCCACAGTCTGGGCGGGCACACCGCTCACAGGGAACATCCGCCCGCTATACGGACACGGTGCTCACACAATGTGAAGGGTCACCTACACAATCATCACGCGGGTCGGGTACGCAACTCCCGCACCCACGCCACCACCAGTACCGCCCCGGTCGCCGCCGCCGACCACAGCACCTGCGGCCGCGACCCGTCGTCCAGCAGCATCAGCACCAGCACCGCCGCCATGGCCGCCAGCGCCGCCCACGTCAGCCACGGGAAGCCCCACATCCTCAAGCTCAGCTTCTCCGGCGCCTCGCGCTCGATACGCCGCCGGAGCCGCAGCTGCGACACCGCGATCAGGCCCCAGACGAACAGCAGGACGGCCCCGACCGCGTTCAGCAGGTACAGGAACACCGAGTCCGGCCACTTCAGGTTGAGCAGTACGGAGACGAAGCCGAACGCCACCGACGCCAGCACCGCCCTGCGCGGCACCCCACCGCCCGACACCGCCAGCAGTCCCTTCGGCGCCTCGCCGCGCTCCGCGAGCGAGAACACCATCCGGGACGCGCCGTACAGATTGGCGTTGAGCGCCGACAGCAGCGCCACGAACACGACCACGTTCATGATCTGCCCGGCGGCCGGCACCCCGATCGCGTCCAGCACCGCGACGTACGGGCTCTGCCCCGGCTCCATCGACGTCCACGGCAGCAGCGTCACGACGACCAGCATCGAACCGACGTAGAAGAAGAGGATCCGCCACACCGCGCTGCGCACCGCCCGCGCCACATTGCGCGCCGGGTCCTCCGACTCGGCGGCGGCGATCGTCACGACCTCCAGCCCGCCGAACGCGAACACCACCGCGAGCACCCCGGAGACGACCCCGTCCCAGCCGTTCGGCAGGAAACCACCCTGCCCGGTGAGGTTCGCGAGCCCCACCGGCTGCGTGTCCGGCAGCCATCCGACGACCGCCAGCACACCCAGGGCCAGGAACAGCACGATCGCGCCGACCTTCAGCGCCGCGAACCAGAACTCGAACTCACCGAAGTTCTTCACCGCCGCCAGGTTGGCGGCCGTGAACACCACCATGAAGACCAGCACCCAGGTCCACTGCGGAACCGCCGGCGCCCAGCCGTTGGCGATCCGTGCCGCGCCCGTCGCCTCCACCGCCAGCACGACCACCAGCAGGAACCAGTACAGCCAGCCGACCGAGAACCCTGCCCACCGCCCCAGCGCCCGCTCCGCGTGCACCGAGAAGGCGCCCGACGCGGGCATCGCCGCCGACATCTCCCCGAGCATCCGCATGATCAGCATCGCGAGCGCGCCCGCGATCAGATACGACAGGACGATCCCCGGCCCGGCGACCGCGATCCCGGCGCCCGAGCCGACGAACAGCCCGGCGCCGATCACCCCGCCCAGGCCGAGCATCGTCAGGTGCCGCTGCTTCAGCCCGTGCGACAGGGGCTCGGGCGCCGGGGCGAGCGGCGTGGGCGGGGCGTCGTGCATGGCGCTCGTACTCTCAGGTATTTGGAAGGACCCCACAGTCTCTCCGTAGACCGGCCCCCGGCGCAAAAGGGACCCTCCACTCGACCTCCCCAGTGACGAGCGTCACGCCGACCGAGGCATATCCCCGCCTCTTTGTGCGAACCCCACCAACGCTCCGTCAGCCGCTTTGTGGTCGGCGGACGGTGATCGGTCGTTCACTCGTGGGCTACGGTCAGCAGGTCCCGACTGCCCTCACCCTCGCCGGAGTCCCGATGAGCACCGCCGCCGCCCCCGCCCGTACCGGAGTGGTCCTGGCCGACCTCCTGCCATCCAGCCGTGTGCGCGACATCGCGCTCGTGGCCGGCGGCGCCGCGCTCACCGGCATCGCCGCCCAGATCGCCGTGCCGGTCCCCGGCTCGCCGGTCCCGGTCTCCGGACAGACCTTCGCCGCCCTGCTCGTCGGCACCGCCCTCGGCGCCCGCCTCGGCTTCCTCTCCCTCGCGCTGTACGCGGTGGCGGGCATGGCCGGCGTGCCGTGGTTCGCCCAGGCGACGTCCGGGTACGCGATGCCGTCCTTCGGCTACATCCTCGGCATGCTGCTCGCCGCCACCGTCGTCGGCGCCCTCGCGCGGCGCGGCGCCGACCGCTCCGTCCCGCGCATGGCGGGCACCATGGCGCTCGGCTCCCTCATCATCTACGCGGTCGGCGTGCCCTACCTCGCCCTGGCGACCGGCATGACGCTGTCGCAGGCGGTGACGGCCGGCCTGGTGCCGTTCCTGATCGGCGACGCGTTGAAGGCGGCCCTCGCGATGGGCCTGCTGCCCACGGCGTGGAAGGTCATCGGCCGCAAGGGCTGACGTAGTTCCTGCTGAAGAGGTTCGCCGGGTCGTACTGCTCCTTGACCCGCGCGAGCCTCTTCTGCGTCTCCGGGTCGTAGAGCCCCGCCCTGTCCCCGCCGCCGAAGCAGAAGTTGAGCGACCGGCCGAGCGTCACCGGCGCGAGCGCCGCGAACACCTCCCCGTACAACGCCCGTACGGCAGGCAGATCCGTGCCGTCCAGCCCCGACAGCACCTGCACCAGGAACCGCGCGTCGCGGTGCGGCACGGCATGGGGGTGGTCCTTGGCCAGCGCCCCGCCCAGGTGCCTGACCTGCGTCACCGTCCACACCGGGGACTCCGGCCCCGTCAGCGCCAGCAGCCGCCGGGCATCCGCGACGGACAGCTCACGCGCCATCACGTTGTCCCCGTAGTACGCGTGCGGCTGCTCAGGGTCGCTGTGGACCGTCGCCGACTCGGTGTACGGCATCTCCCGCAGTGTGTCCTGCACGGAGGGGCCGATGGCCCGCAGCGGCTCCACCAGCCGCTCGCCCTCCGCCGCGCTCCCGCTGTACGCCACGCGGATGGACGCGGTGTACCGGCCCCGCAGCCGCGCGGGCACGAACGGGACGTCGGGGAAGACCATCACGCTCAGGCCCGAGGTCAGCGTGTCCGGCACGGTCCGCGTCCATTCCAGATACGTCCGCACCACCTCGTCGACCAGCCCGCCCTCGAACATCAGCGACCCGCCGTACAGCCGGGCCACCGGCACCAGGCCCACCTCCATCGCGGTGACGACGCCGAGCGCGTGCCCGCCGCCGAGCAGCGCCCCGTACAGCTCGGGCTCCGTCTCCGCCGTGACGTGGCGCAGCTCCCCGTCGGCCGTCACCACGTCCAGGGCGCGCACATGGTCGGCGGCGTACCCGAACTCCCGCGAGAGGACGCCCAGCCCGCCGCCCAGCGTGTACGAGACGGCGCCCACGCCCGGCGCGGACCCGCTCAGGGGCGCCAGCCCGTACGGCGCGGCCGCCTCGACGACCCGCCCCCAGCGGACGCCCGCCTCGATCCGGGCGGTGCGCGCCTCCGCGTCGACCCGTACGCCGTCCATGCGGCGCGTGGAGACCAGGACGCCGCCCTCCGCCGCCCCGGGCAGCCCGTGCCCGGTGGCCTGGACGCCGACCGGCAGGCCGCGCTCGGCGGCGTACGCGACGGCCCGGCGTACGTCGCTGGCGCCCGCCGCCGCGACGACCAGGTCCGGCCGCAGCGCGAAACCGGTCTGGAACCCGGCGAGTTCGGTGGCGTACCCGGTGTCGCCGGAACGGTACGTGATCATGGAAAAGGCCCTCCGTTCACTCGGTGGTGTACGGAGAGCCTTTCGCCTATACCTGACAGGAACCGTCAGCTATTCAGCCGCGCCTTGCGCATCCGTTCCCGTGCGACACCGATACTCACGACGACGGCCGCGACCGCGATCGAAGCCAGCGCGACCTCGCGGTTGTCCTTGTCGTAGACCATGTAGGCCAGCACGAAGGTGATCACCGCGGCGGTCACCCACGTCAGGTACGGGAAGAGCCACATCCTCACCGTCACCTTCTCGGGCGCCTCGCGCAGCAGGATCCCGCGCATCCGCAGCTGGGTGAAGCAGATCACCAGCCAGACGAACAGGGCGACCGCGCCGGAGGAGCTCAGCAGGAATTCGAAGACCGTGTCCTTGAACGCGTAGTTGAAGTAGACGGCGATGAAGCCGAAGGCCACCGACGCCCAGATGGCCGCCGTCGGCACGCCCTTGGCATTGGCCTTGGCGAACGCCTTCGGCGCGTCTCCACGCTCACCCAGCGAGAACGCCATACGGGAAGCCGTGTACAGGCCCGAGTTCAGGCAGGACAGCACGGCCGTCAGGACGATCACGTTCATGATCTGGCCGGCGTGCGGGATGCCGATGGAGTCCAGGGCCGCCACGTACGAGCCCTTCTTGACGATCGACTCGTCGTTCCAGGGCAGGAGGGTGAGGACGACGAAGATCGAGCCCAGGTAGAAGACGGCGATGCGCCAGATCACGCTGTTGGTGGCCTTGGTGACCGCGCGGCGCGGGTCCTCCGACTCACCGGCGGCCAGCGTGACGATCTCGCTGCCCATGAAGGAGAAGACGACCATCAGTACGCCGGTGAGGATGGCGCCGGCACCGTTCGGGAAGAAGCCGCCGGTGTCGGTGAGGTGGGCGAAGCCCGCGCCGGGGTTGTCGGAGCCGGGCAGGAAGCCGAACACCGCCAGCAGGCCGACGACCACGAACGCGCCGATGGCGACGACCTTGATGCCCGCGAACCAGAACTCGAACTCGCCGTAGGAGGAGACGGAGACCAGGTTCGTCGCCGTCAGCACCACCATGACGATCAGCGCCCAGGCCCACTGCGGCACGGCCGGGATCCAGCTCTCCAGGATCACCGCACCCGCGGTCGCCTCGACCGCCAGCACCACCACCCAGAAGAACCAGTACAGCCAGCCGATCGAGAAGCCCGCCCAGCGGCCGAGCGCGCGGTCGGCGTACGCGGAGAACGAGCCCGAGTTGGGGCTCGCGGCCGCCATCTCGCCGAGCATCCGCATCACGAACACGACCAGCGCGCCGACGAGGGCGTACGAGATGAGGATGGCCGGGCCGGCCTTGGCGATGCCGCCGGAGGACCCGACGAACAGACCGGCGCCGATCACTCCACCGATGGCGATCATGGAAAGGTGGCGGTTCTTGAGCCCCGACTTGAGACCGTCGGGGGCCTGCGAAGTACCGGGTTCTCCGGTCGCTCCGCCTTCCTTCGGCAGGGTCGACTGCGTCGTCATGGACGATTCCTTACGTCTGTGCGGCACTCGGGTTACGAGCCCGTGCATGCAAACACGAGACCCGGACGTGCCGAAAGACCCGATTCCGGATCGTGATACGCGGGCCCCGCTGACAGCTGCCCCGTGCCGTGCGTGCCACACTCGGACCCATGCGCGTGTACCTCGGCTCCGACCATGCCGGCTTCGAACTCAAGAACCACCTCGTCGAGTGGCTCAAGGCCCACGGCCACGAGCCCGTCGACTGCGGCCCCCACATCTACGACGCCCAGGACGACTACCCGCCGTTCTGCCTCCGCGCGGCCGAGAAGACCGCCGCGGACCCGGACAGCCTGGGCATCGTGATCGGCGGCTCCGGCAACGGCGAGCAGATCGCCGCGAACAAGGTGAAGGGCGTGCGGGCGGCGCTGGCCTGGAGCGAGCAGACCGCCGCGCTCGGCCGCGAGCACAACAACGCGAACGTCGTCGCCATCGGCGGCCGGATGCACTCCGTGGAGGAGTCCACGAAGTTCGTGGAGACCTTCCTCAACACCCCGTACTCGGGTGAGGAGCGTCACACCCGCCGCATCGAGATGCTCTCGGCGTACGAGACCACCGGCGAGCTCCCCCCGATCCCGCCCCACCACCCCCAGCAGCCCTGACCGCCTAGGCGCGCCCCCGTTGCGGACGTCCACCCCGCCGGCGCCCCGTTGTGGGCCTCCGCCCCGCTTCCGTTGTGGGCGGTCGCTCCGCGGGGCGGGCCCCTGCCCTTCCCGGTTGTGGGCGGTCGTCCCGCCGGGGGCTCGCTGTCCCTTCCCGGTTGTGGCGGTCGCCCCGTGGGGGCTCGCTGTCCCTTCCCCGTTGTGGGCAGTCGTTCCGCTGGGGGTCCCCCCAGGACGAAGTCCTAGGGGGAGGAGCGGGTGGGCACAACGGAACGGGGCGGTGCCCTTGCTCGGTGCCCGAAGGGGCGGTGCCCGAAGGGGCGGTGCCCTTCTCGGGGGCGCCCCCGGCGCGGCCGTCTGCCGGATGCAGGCCGGTTCGTCGACGAACACTGTAGGAGAAGCGACGCCATGCCCGAAGGGCATACGATCCACCGCCTCGCCGAGGAGCACCTCGCCCGCTTCGGCGGCCACGCCGTCCGCGTGACCAGCCCCCAGGGCAAGTTCTCCGACAGCGCCGCACTCCTCGACGGCCAGGTCCTCCACACCGTCGACGCGCACGGCAAGCACCTGTTCCTCGGGTTCGCGGACAGCGGCTGGGTGCACATCCACCTCGGGCTCTTCGGCAAGCTCGGCTTCGGTACGACCCCCGCGCCGCCGCCCACGGAGACCGTACGCCTGCGGCTGGTCAACCACGCGCACTACGCCGACCTCCGCGGGCCCACCACCTGCGCCCTGATCACCGATCCGGAGAAGCGGGCGATACACGAGCGGCTGGGGCCCGACCCGCTGCGAAACGGCGACGACCCCGACAGGGCGTGGCGGCGGGTCTCCAGGAGCCGCACCACCATCGCCGCCCTGCTCATGGACCAGAAGGTCATCGCGGGCGTCGGCAACGTCTACCGTGCCGAGGTCCTCTTCCGGCACGGCATCGACCCCTACCGCGCGGGCAAGGACCTCACCCGGGCGCAGTGGGACGCCATCTGGGCCGACCTCGTCGCGCTGATGCGCGAGGGCGTGCGCAACAACCGCATCGACACCGTCCGCCCCGAGCACACCCCCGAGGCCATGGGCCGCCCGCCGCGGGTGGACGACCACGGCGGCGAGGTGTACGTCTACCGCCGGGCCCACCTGCCCTGCCACATCTGTGGCGGCGAGATCCGCACCGCCGGTCTCGCCGCCCGCAACCTCTTCTGGTGCCCCGCCTGTCAGAAGCCGTGAGGCAGCCAGGGCGCCACCGGTGAGCCGAAGGCCAGGGAGGCCTCGGCCAGGGCACCCTGGCGCACCTCCCGCACCAGACCCGCACCGGCCAGCGACGCCAGTGACACCCCGCCCAGGTACGCCGCGCCCAGCTCCCGTACCGACAAGGAGAGGTCCGCCGGGTCCTCCGTACGCGCGCACGTCGCGCCCTTGGTGTCGCCCGACAGCCGCCAACGCCCCGTGTTCCACGGGCAGAAGGCGTCGTCCACCGCCAACACCACGTCCACCGGCGCCTGGTACGTGCGAGCTTCCAGCGCCGCGGGCAGGTCCACGAGGCGTACGTGCAGCCCGTCCTGCACGCGCAGGTTGCAGCGCCGGACGTCGGAGACCAGGTGCTGCCAGGGGTCGTCCACCGGACGGTTGTGAACCTGGAGCGTCGACATCAGGTCGATCCCGAACAGGAACCGCCACACCGCCGCGTACGCCGCCGGGTCCAGCGCCCCCATGTGCCGCAGCCGCACCGTGCCCTTCGGGCCCGCCGCCTCCCACTCCGGCTTGGTGCTGTACAGCGCGAAACCCACGGTCTCGCCGTCCCGCTCGGCCAGCACGCACTGGAGCGGCGACCCGCCGCCCCGCTCCTCCGGAGGGTCCAGCAGCGGCAGCCGCTCCCAGCCCGGCCGGCGGGCCAGCATCCCCGGCCGGCCGGGGACCAGCCGCGCGTACACCGCCTCGCACGCGGCGCTCGCCTCCGCGGGCGCCACGAGCCGCAGCGCTACGTCATCCGTCCCCTCCGGTACGGACAGCCGCACCCGGGACGTATCGATCTCCGCGCGCAGCTGCCTGGTGGCGATGCCGTAACCGAACCGCCCGTAAATGGCCGGTTCCGACGCCGTCAGCACGGCCAGCGGCTCACCCCACGCGAATACGTCGTCGAGCTGGCGCCGCATCATCGACGTGAGGATCCCGCGCCGCCGGTGCGTCGACGCCACGCTCACCATCGTCACGCCCGCCGCCGGCACCACAGCGCCGCCCGGCACGGACAGCCGGAACGAGAACGCCCCGGCCGTACCGACGCACACGTCCCCGTCCCAGACGCCGATCGAGCGCTCACGCTCGGTGAGGGCGTCCCACAGCTCCCGCTCCTGCGGGGCCTCCGCCACGCCGCCGAAAGCCAGCTCCAACTGCCCGTACCAGTGGTCCCATTCGGCCGACCGGAGCACCCGTAAGTCTGTCGTCATATGCCATGCGTATCAGGCACGAGCCACCGCGGCGACCCAATTCCGAACGCAATGTCACAGGGGTCCCCCTGCACGGGGCCCCACCGGGTGGATAGGGTCCAGGCCAATGGCCCGCAGCGCACGAATGGACGCGTACCTGGCCCGGATGCGGAAGAACGCACGCCGGGTCAAAGTCGGCCTGCGCAAATCCGGCGTCGACTACTTCCGCGGCGACGGCTCCGACTGGATCGCCCTGGTGGGCCTGCTGCTCACCATCCCGGCGATCACGCTCCTCACCGTCGCCACCCCCGTGTGGGCCGCGCCCGCCGCGCTCGTCCTGCCCATCGTGGCGGGCGGCCTGCTGCTGCGCCCGGCCAGCCTGCTCGGCCTGTACGCGGCGGCCGCCGGCGCCCTGATCGTCGAGTCCGCCATCCTCGGCCCGTACACCGAGGGCGCGGCCCGCGTCACGCCCGGCACCGTCCTGGTGGTGGCCGCGTGCGGGCTGTTCGGGCTGCTGATAGCCCAGTTCCGGGCGCGGGTGGGCGTGCCGTGGCGGCGCGGCGGCACCATGCTGTTCGACCTGCGCGAACGCATCCGGGTGCAGAGCGCCCTGCCCGGGCTGCCCAAGGGCTGGCACCACGAGATGGCGCTGCGCCCGGCGGGCGGTCAGTCCTTCTCGGGCGACTTCGTCGTCGCGGCCCGCACCAACGGCGGCCGCACCCTGGAGGTCGTCCTGACCGACGTGTCCGGCAAGGGCATGGACGCGGGATCCCGCGCCCTGCTGCTGTCCGGCGCCTTCGGCGGGCTGCTCGGCTCGCTGCCGCCGCACGGCTTCCTGCCGGCCGCCAACGGCTACCTGCTGCGCCAGGACTGGGACGAGGGCTTCGCGACCTCCATCCACCTGGTCCTCGACCTCGAATCGGGCGACTACGAGCTGCTGTCGGCGGGCCACCTCCCGGCGCTCCAGCTGCACGCGGGCAGCGGCCGGTGGGAGGAGAAGTCCGGCGAGGGCCCGCTGCTGGGTGTGTACGACCGTGCCGAGTTCCACCCGGTCAAGGGCTCGCTGCGGCCCGGTGACGTCCTGATGCTGTTCACCGACGGCCTGGTCGAGGCGGCGGACCGGGACATCGCCGAGGGTATCGACCGGCTCACCGGCGAGGCCGACCGCTATGTCTCCACCGGCTTCGAGGGCGCGGCCTGGCACCTGATCGAGGCGTGCGCGAAGGACGTCAACGACGACCGGGCGCTGCTGCTCATCACCCGTGACGCGTAAGGGGTAGCTCTTGTTGACTCTCGCCGAGACCGAGGCGATCGCCCGCGAGGCCCACGCGGGCCAGACCGACAAGGCGGGCCGCCCCTACGCCGAGCACCTCCAGGCGGTCGCGGACGGGGTACGGGCCCGGGGCGGCAGCGACGAGCAGGTCGCCGCGGCGTGGCTGCACGACGCCGTGGAGGACGACCGGCTGTCCGAGGAGTGGCTCCGGGGCGCGGCGCTGCCGCAGGCGGTCAAGGACATGGTGCTGGCGCTCACCAAGCGGCCGGGCGAGGACCTGGAGGCGTACACCGCCCGCGTCCTGGCCGTGCCGGGCGCCCGCCTCGTCAAGGAGGCCGACCTGGCGCACAACGCCGACCCGGACCGCCTCGCCGTCCTGAACGAGGCGACCCGGGCCCGGCTGACGGCCAAGTACGCGAGGACCCGCGCCCTGCTGGGCCTCAGCGACGCGTGAGTTCGGCGGGGTCCCGCCGGAACGCCCACTCCATCTTCGGCTCGGTCACCCACCGCAGCGCCCGCCGCACCGGCGGGGTGCACATCGCGGTCACCGCGGCGGCGAACACCACCGTGACGACGACCCGCCCGAGGGGCGTGTCGAGGTCGTACGCCGGGACGAGCGCCCAGTACTCCATGCCCTTCACCAGGAACCCGTGCAGCAGGTAGCCGCAGATGGTGCCCGCCCCGAGGACGGTGAACCAGGTCCGCCGGCGCGGCACCCAGGCGAGGAACGCCGCGGTGAGCACCAGGGCGCAGCCGAACAGCGAGACCGTCATGACCGGCCCCGCCCACCAGGGCGCGTCCAGCTCCTCGGCGCTGGTGGAGCGGTAGAACCAGCTCATCCGGATGTCCGGCGCGATCCAGTACGTGAACGCCAGCGCGCCCAGCGCGACCGGTACGGCGAGCAGCCGTGCCGCCCGGCGCCTCAGGAGCTGGAAGTGCTCGGGCTTCAGCGACAGGCCCAGGACGAAGAACGGCAGGAACTGCAGCACCCGCTGGAGGTCCAGGTCCTGGCCGATGCCGGGGGTGAGCGAGCCGAGCGCGGCGATGACCAGGGCGACGGGCAGCGGGTGGCGGATGGTGCGCCACAGGGGCGTGGACAGCCGCCAGACGAACAGCGCGATGAGGAACCAGGTGAGGTAGATCGGGTCGGTCAGGCTGATGGCCTGGTCCGGGGTGCCGCCGTACCAGCGCCGGTAGAGCGAGTACGCCACCTCGAAGACCAGGTACGGCACGACGAGACCGGTGACCAGGCGCTTCAGCTGGTCGGGCCGTCCGGTGAAGCTCCGCGAGAAGTAGCCGGAGATCACGATGAACGCCGGCATGTGGAAGGTGTAGACGAACATGTAGAGCGCCCGCGTCGCCCGGCTGCCGTCCATGACCGGCTCCCACGCGTGCGCCACGGCCACGAGCACGATCGCCAGGTACTTGGCGTTGTCGAAGAACGCGTCCCGGCCGGGTCTGTCCGTCCCGCGCTCGCGGGTGCTCGTGGTGGTCTCGGGCTCCCGGACCGGCGGGAGCAGGGCCTGCTGATTTCCATGCGGAGCCTGGAACATTTGAGGCACCCTAGCGACGCCTCCGGCAATTCGTAAAACCCGCTGTGCGGCCCCCGTATTCGTATCTGACACCACCCGCAACCGCCACCTATGCCCCAATTAATCCCCCTTAAATGGGGCATATCGCCACGCTGTCTTTGACGGAGAATTACTCACCGGACACGCTGCGAATTTCCTGTGACCACTCTGTGTGTGACGCGAAACGATCGCATTGAATTCGTAGTCTGCTTTTCCGTCCGCCGCCCCGGCCGGTCATCGCCGCGGCGCGTGCTTGTGTGAACGATGTGTCAGCGGCCCTCACACGTGGGGATGTTGGTGGCACGATGGAGCGAACGGGGGGCGCCGGGCCGCGCACCCCGGGGCCGGCAAGGCGGACCGACCGAGGGTGTGTGATCAGTTGTGGCCATTTCACTGTCTGTGGTGCTGCTGTTGGCGATCATCCTCGTGGTGTTGATCCGCGGCGGCTCCCTCAAAGCGGGCCCCGCGATAGTCGCCGTCCTCTTCGGCTTCTTCCTCGCCTCGTCCGGCATGGCGCCGTCGATACAGCGCTTCCTCGACTCGATCGCGGCCACCATCAACCAGATCAGTTTCTGATCCTTTGCCGACAGGCGCGGATGGGCTGAGAACGCGACAACGGCCCGGGGGAAGCTCACCGAGCCTCCCACCGGGCCGTGGCCGGATGGAGCGGGCGACGGGAATCGAACCCGCGTAGCTAGTTTGGAAGACTAGGGCTCTACCATTGAGCTACGCCCGCAAGCAACGCACCGCGGGTCACAGGACCGCGGCACGAACGCATCGTCATCGTAGCGGGTCGCGCCCGGTCGTCGCACACCCCTTAAACGTGCCGACGCACCGCCGTGGGGCATGTACCCTACGTGTCGCACCGACGGGGTGTGGCGCAGCTTGGTAGCGCGTCCGCTTTGGGAGCGGAAGGCCGTGGGTTCAAATCCCGCCACCCCGACCACACCACAAGCGCCGGATCACGTGCGCAACCAAGATCACATTGTGGGCCTCATCCCGCTTGCGGTTACTATGCAAGCTGCGTGCCCGTGTGTCTCTCTGACCGGGCCGAATCGGCCGGAACCGCCTGCAAGCGGCACCGGCAGAATCCAAGAATCAGCCACCAAGGAGACCGAACCGTGAAGAGCGCCGTGGAGACCCTGAACCCGACCCGGGTTCGGCTCACTGTCGAGGTGCCCTTCGAGGAGCTCAAGGACAGCCTCGACGCGGCGTACAAGAAGATCAACCAGCAGGTCACGGTCAAGGGCTTCCGCAAGGGCAAGATCCCGGCTCGTGTCATCGACCAGCGGTTCGGCCGTGGTGCGGTGCTGGAGGAGGCCGTCAACGACGCCCTCCCGAAGTTCTACACCGAGGCCGTCAACGAGGCCGACGTCAACCCGCTGGGCCAGCCCGAGGTCGACATCACCGAGCTGAAGGACGGCGAGCTGCTGGCCTTCACCGCCGAGGTCGACATCCGCCCGACCATCGAGATCCCGGACTACTCCGGCATCGAGGTCACCGTCGACGCCGTCGAGGTCACCGACGAGGACGTCGAGAAGTCCGTGGAGCAGCTGCGGGAGCGCTTCGCCTCCACCAACCCGGTCGAGCGCGCCGCCGCCGAGGGCGACGTCGTCACGATCGACCTGGAGGCCAAGGTCGACGGCGAGGTCCTCCCGGACGGTGTCGCCAGTGGCGTGCAGTACACGATCGGCTCCGGTGAGCTCCTCGACGGCATCGACGAGGCCGTGACCGGCCTGGAGGCCGGCGGCGAGGCCACCTTCACCTCGGAGCTGAAGGGCGGCTCCGCCGAGGGCAAGGAGGCCGAGGTCACCGTCAAGGTCACCCAGGTCGCCGCCCGTGAGCTGCCCGAGCTCGACGACGACTTCGCCCAGATGGCGTCCGAGTTCGACACCCTCGAGGAGCTGAAGGCCGACAGCCGCAAGCGCCTCGAGAACATGAAGCAGTACGACCAGGCCACCCAGGCCCAGGAGCGCGTCCTGGACGAGCTGCTGAAGCTGGCCGAGGTGCCGATCCCCGAGAAGCTCCTCGAGGACGAGGTCAACACCCGCAAGCACAACCTCGAGCACCACCAGCTCGGCCAGATGGGTCTGTCCATCGAGAAGTACCTGGAGCTCCAGGGCAAGACCCTCGAGGAGTTCGAGGCCGAGACCCGCGAGCAGGCGGTCAAGGGCATCAAGACCCAGTTCATCCTGGACGAGCTGGTCAACAAGGAGAAGCTCAACGTCAACCAGGAGGAGCTCACCGAGCACCTCATGCGGCGCGCGGCCTCCTCCGGCATGAGCCCCGACCAGTTCGCCAAGGCCGTCGTCGAGGGCGGCCAGGTGCCGATGCTCGTCGGCGAGGTCGCCCGCGGCAAGGCCCTCGCGGTCGTCGTCGAGGCCGCCAAGGTCGTCGACACCAACGGTGAGCCGGTCGAGCTGGACGACGAGGACGAGGCCGACGAGACCGCCGAGAAGGTCGAGGCCTCCGCCGAGGAGTCCGAGGACAAGGGCGAGGGCAAGACCGAGGCCTGAGCCCCGGCCCCGACCCCGGCATGAACGGTCCGACGGGCCCGATCCGCACCCCCGTGCGGTCGGGCCCGTCGCCGTACGGGCCCGGAGCGGGCCCGGCCCGGCCCCGCCCTGCCCTTGTCGGCCCAACTACCTTGCGCTCCCAGCGAACAGTTCGGGAACCGGGATGGCGTTGTCCGACCTGCGCGTTAGGGTCCATGAATACGAGGGCAGGCCATTACCCGCCCCCAGTACGCAACACGCTGAGACGGCCGGAGCCGTCAGAGACGAGCAGGTGGATACGTGACGAATCTGATGCCTTACGCCGCGGGTGAGCCGTCCATCGGTGGTGGCCTCGGCGACCATGTCTACAACCGGCTGCTCGGCGAGCGGATCATCTTCCTCGGCCAGCAGGTCGACGACGAGATCGCGAACAAGATCACTTCGCAGATGCTGCTCCTTGCCGCCGACCCGGACAAGGACATCTACCTCTACATCAACAGCCCGGGCGGCTCGGTGACGGCCGGCATGGCGATCTACGACACCATGCAGTACATCCCGAACGACGTCGTCACCATCGGTATGGGCATGGCGGCCTCCATGGGCCAGTTCCTGCTCACCGGCGGCAGCGCCGGCAAGCGCTTCGCGCTGCCGAACACCGACATCCTGATGCACCAGGGCTCCGCCGGCATCGGCGGTACCGCATCGGACATCAAGATCCAGGCCGAGTACCTTCTCCGCACGAAGAAGCGCATGGCCGAGATCACCGCGCGCCACTCCGGCCAGACCGTCGAGACGATCATCCGCGACGGTGACCGCGACCGCTGGTTCACCGCCGAGGAGGCCAAGGAGTACGGCCTGATCGACGACATCATGTCTGCCGCCGCGGGCGTTCCGGGCGGTGGCGGCACCGGCGCCTGAGCCGACGCGCCGTACGCCCCCACCCCCAGCCCGCCGAACGCCACCAGGATGGTGAACACCCACATGAGCAACTTCTCCGCGAGCGGCCTCTACACCGGCCCGCAGGTGGACAACCGGTACGTCGTCCCCCGCTTCGTCGAGCGCACCTCCCAGGGCGTGCGCGAGTACGACCCGTACGCGAAGCTCTTCGAGGAGCGCGTGATCTTCCTCGGCGTGCAGATCGACGACGCCTCCGCCAACGACGTCATGGCGCAGCTGCTGTGCCTGGAGTCGATGGACCCGGACCGCGACATCTCCATCTACATCAACAGCCCCGGTGGCTCCTTCACCGCGCTGACCGCCATCTACGACACGATGCAGTTCGTGAAGCCGGACATCCAGACGGTCTGCATGGGCCAGGCGGCGTCCGCCGCGGCCGTGCTGCTGGCCGCCGGCACCCCCGGCAAGCGGATGGCCCTGCCCAACGCGCGCGTGCTGATCCACCAGCCGTCCGGCGGTACGGGCCGCGAGCAGCTCTCCGACCTGGAGATCGCGGCCAACGAGATCCTGCGTATGCGTACGCAGCTGGAGGAGATGCTGGCCAAGCACTCCACCCAGCCGATCGAGAAGATCCGCGACGACATCGAGCGCGACAAGATCCTCACGGCCGAGGACGCCCTGGCGTACGGCCTGGTGGACCAGATCGTCTCCACCCGCAAGAGCACCGCCGCGGCGGCAGCCTGACGGCCCCACCTTCCCTTGGCACGGTGTGAACCGTGCCAAGGGGGGCCCGAACGAGGGCCCCGGCAAGGTACCGTCGGATATGAGGCACCAGGAGCCGGCTGAACCAAGCCGCTCCCAGGCGAAGGGGAAGCACCTCGTGGCACGCATCGGTGATGGCGGCGACCTGCTCAAGTGCTCGTTCTGCGGAAAGAGCCAGAAGCAGGTGAAGAAGCTCATCGCAGGCCCCGGTGTGTACATCTGCGACGAGTGCATCGACCTCTGCAACGAGATCATCGAAGAGGAGCTCGCGGAGACGAGCGAGGTCCGCTGGGAGGAACTCCCCAAGCCGCGCGAGATCTACGAGTTCCTGGAGGGGTACGTCGTCGGCCAGGAGCCGGCCAAGAAGGCCCTCTCCGTGGCGGTGTACAACCACTACAAGCGCGTCCAGGCCGGCGAGAACGGCGGCGGTGCGGGCCGGGACGACGCGATCGAACTCGCCAAGTCCAACATCCTGTTGCTGGGCCCCACGGGCTCAGGTAAGACGCTGCTGGCCCAGACCCTGGCCCGGATGCTCAACGTCCCCTTCGCCATCGCCGACGCGACGGCGCTGACGGAGGCCGGGTATGTGGGCGAGGACGTCGAGAACATCCTGCTGAAGCTCATCCAGGCCGCCGACTACGACGTCAAGAAGGCCGAGACGGGCATCATCTACATCGACGAGATCGACAAGGTCGCCCGTAAGAGCGAAAACCCGTCGATCACACGGGATGTGTCGGGCGAGGGCGTCCAGCAGGCCCTCCTCAAAATCCTCGAGGGCACCACCGCCTCGGTCCCCCCGCAGGGCGGCCGCAAGCACCCGCACCAGGAGTTCATCCAGATCGACACGACGAACGTGCTGTTCATCGTGGGCGGTGCCTTCGCCGGCCTGGAGAAGATCATCGAATCCCGGGCGGGCGCCAAGGGCATCGGCTTCGGCGCGACGATCCGCTCGAAGCGGGAGATCGAGGCGAGCGACCAGTTCCAGGAGGTCATGCCGGAGGACCTGGTGAAGTTCGGGATGATCCCCGAGTTCATCGGCCGCCTCCCGGTCATCACCTCGGTCCACAACCTGGACCGCGAGGCCCTGCTGAAGATCCTCGTCGAGCCCCGCAACGCGCTGGTCAAGCAGTACCAGCGCCTCTTCGAACTCGACGGCGTGGAACTGGACTTCGACCGCCCCGCCCTGGAAGCCATCGCCGACCAGGCCATCCTCCGCGGTACGGGCGCGCGCGGCCTGCGCGCCATCATGGAAGAGGTCCTCATGTCCGTGATGTACGAGGTCCCCTCCCGCAAGGACGTGGCCCGCGTCGTCATCACCGAGGACGTCGTCCACAACAACGTCAACCCCACGCTGGTCCCCAGGGTCGTCAAGGACCCCGGCCGCCACGAGAAGTCCGCGTAGCGCATACGCACGCGAAAGGGGTGCCTCGCCAATCGAGTTGGCCGGGGCACCCCTTTTTGGTGGTCACCGTGGTCTAGCCGACGCCCGGCTCTTCTGGCCGCGTTGGTGAGCCAGTGAGTAGGGAACGAGCCATGTTCACGATCTTCTCTAGGACAGCCATGTCGCAGGTGATCTACTTGCGTCCAGGTAGGGAATGACCAGGTCATATGGCGAAAGAGAGAAACGCGTGAGATTGAAACGAATCTCGATGGCCGTGTGTGTGACCGTGGCGGCGGGCTTTATCCCTCTGGTGGCGGCCGCACCTGCGCAGGCCAGCCCGGCTTCCTGCGAGAGCTACTTGCGGAGCACCGGCCGCTACGTGATCGGGCCCCAGATCAAGGCTGGGTGCAGCTACTCCAGATTTGGTAGCCATGTCATCTGCCAGGCGAAGCTTGTCGGGATCGGTGTCAGGCCGACAGACGCGACCGCTGCCTGTTTGCCCTAGCAGCGTCCGAAGTGGTGCAGAGGACGCAGTGCCGTACCACATGAGCCATGGCGGTCTGTGGGGCCGACGGCATGACTGAAGGGTGCCGAGCACTTTCCGCAACCTACTCGGCACCCTTCCGTGTTGTCAGGGTCAGGCCTTGACGCGGACTTCCTTGCGGAGCTTGGCGGTGAGGCTCGCAGCCTCGTCCGCCGACGTGGCCTTGCCGGTCATGATGTCCGACATGTTCATCGGCAACGTCCAGCCGAGCGTGCTGTGGTCACCCCAGACGCACATCTGCATGCGCATCTCCTTCGGCCCGGGGTCGGTGGACCCCTCCTCGGCCTTGACCACTGCCTCCTGGCACTTCAAGACGGCGCCCGACAGCTCGGCGGGCTCGTAGGCCTTCGGGCTGCCGACCATCTGCGGTCCGTCGGCTTCCTTCTTGGACTCCTCCTGCATGTAAGCGAACATCGCGTCGATGACCTTCTCCGGGTCCGCGATCTCTCCGTACACGCCCTGGAAGTTGAGCATCTTGCCCGCGAGCGGGTTGCTTTCGTTCTTGACCTGCCACGCGGCGCCGACGGACTTGGCGTTCTTGACGCCCCACTTCTCAGCGTCCTTGAGGTCGTCCTTGGTCATACCGTCACCCGTGTTGTTCGGGTCCTTCTTGTACTCGCCGAGCACCGTCTCCGGCGTCACCAGCTTGTGCGGGCCGTCGTCCGCGATGTCGGCGCCCGCGCCGCCCCCGAACACGAAGTACGCGCCCACGCCGATCGCCGCGACCACCGCGACCGCGCCGATGATCCAGCCCGTCTTCTTCTTCGGGGCCGGCGGCGGGGGCGGGGGGTAGGCGCCGGGGCCGGCGCCGTAGGGGGGCTGCTGCGGGGGCTGGCCGTAGGGGCCGGGCTGCTGCGGGTAGCCGTAACCCTGCTGCGGCACGCCCTGCGGGGGCGGGGCCTGCTGGGGGTAGCCGTAGCCGGGCTGGGGCGCCTGCGGTTGCTGGCCGTAAGGGCCCGGCTGACCGTACGGTCCGGGCTGCTGGGGCTGTCCGCCGTACGGGCCCGGCTGGTTGTAACTCATTAAGGGGTTCCCCCATCCGAATGCTTATGCGTTCCTCACATCCTGGCCGAAACCCATGCCGCGCGGGACGGCGGGGGGCACAACCGTTACCGAACAATCCCGTTTCAGTACGGGCCTGTGACACCTCTAAACTGGGCCCGTGACCGAGAACACTCAGCAGCAGCCAGCATCCGTCCCCGAACTGCCGACCCAGTACGCGCCGGCCGAGGTAGAGGGGAAGCTGTACGAGCGCTGGGTAGAGCGCGGTTACTTCACGGCCGACGCGAAGAGCGAGAAGCCTCCGTACACCATCGTCATCCCGCCGCCGAACGTCACCGGCAGCCTCCACCTGGGCCACGCCTTCCAGCACACGCTCATGGACGCCCTCACCCGCCGCAAGCGGATGCAGGGCTACGAGTCGCTGTGGCTGCCCGGCATGGACCACGCCGGCATCGCCACCCAGAACAAGGTCGAGCAGCAGCTCGCCGAGGAGGGCAAATCCCGCCACGACCTGGGCCGCGAGGAGTTCGTCGAGCGCGTCTGGCAGTGGAAGGAGGAGTACGGCGGCAAGATCCTCGGCCAGATGCGCCGCCTGGGCGACGGCGTCGACTGGTCGCGTGAGCGGTTCACCATGGACGAGGGCCTGTCCAAGGCCGTCCAGACCATCTTCAAGAAGCTCTACGACGACGAGCTGATCTACCGCGCCGAGCGCATCATCAACTGGTGCCCGCGCTGCCTGACCGCCATCTCGGACATCGAGGTGGAGTACCAGGAGGACGACGGCGAGCTCGTCTCCATCCAGTACGGCGAGGGCGACGAGACCCTCGTCGTCGCGACGACCCGCGCCGAGACGATGCTCGGTGACACCGCGGTCGCCGTCCACCCGGACGACGAGCGGTACAAGCACCTCGTCGGCAAGCGCATCAAGCTGCCGCTGACCGACCGTAGGATCCCCGTCGTCGCCGACACGCACGTCGACCCCGAGTTCGGCACCGGCGCGGTCAAGGTGACGCCCGCGCACGACCCGAACGACTTCGCGATCGGCCAGCGCCACGGCCTGGAGTCCCTGACCATCATGGACGAGCGCGGCGTCATCACCGTCCACGGCCCCTTCCAGGGCCTGGACCGGTTCGAGGCGCGCAGCGCCGTCGTCGGCGCGCTGCGTTCGCAGGGCCGGATCGTCGCCGAGAAGCGGCCGTACGTCCACTCCGTCGGCCACTGCTCGCGCTGCAAGACCACCATCGAGCCGCGCCTGTCGATGCAGTGGTGGGTCAAGGTCGGCCCGCTCGCCCAGGCCGCCGGTGACGCGGTCCGCGACGGCCGGGTGAAGATCCACCCGGAGGACATGTCGAAGCGGTACTTCGACTGGGTCGACAACATGCACGACTGGTGCATCTCGCGCCAGCTGTGGTGGGGCCACCGCATCCCCGTCTGGTACGGGCCGCACGGCGAGGTCGTCTGCGTCGGACCGGACGACGAGGCACCCACCGGCGAGGGCTGGACGCAGGACACCGACGTCCTGGACACCTGGTTCTCCTCCGGCCTGTGGCCGTTCTCCACGCTGGGCTGGCCGGAGCGGACGCCGGACCTGGAGAAGTTCTACTCCACCGACGTCCTCCTCACCGGCCACGACATCATCTTCTTCTGGGTCGCCCGGATGATGATGTTCGGCCTGTACGCGATGGACGGCGAAGTCCCGTTCAAGACCATCGCCCTGACCGGCCTGGTCCGTGACGAGCGCGGCAAGAAGATGTCGAAGTCCTTCGGCAACGTCGTCGACCCGCTGGACTGGATGGACGCGTACGGCTCCGACGCCGTCCGCTTCACCCTCGCCCGCGGCGCCAACCCCGGCACCGACGTCCCGATCGGCGAGGACTGGGTCCAGGCGTCCCGCAACTTCGCCAACAAGATCTGGAACGCCACCCGCTTCGCGCTGATGAACGGCGCGACGGTGGACGGCCCGTTGCCCGAGCCGTCCCAGATGTCCGCCACGGACCGGTGGATCCTGTCGCGCCTCAACGCCACGGTCGCCGAAGTCGACGCGTACTACGACGACTTCGAGTTCGCGAAGCTCTCGGACACGCTCTACCACTTCGCGTGGGACGAGGTCTTCGACTGGTACGTCGAGCTGTCGAAGACCACGTTCTTCGGCGGCGGCGAGCCCGCCGAGGTCTCAGCCCGCGTCCTGGGCGAGGTCCTGGACGTGACGCTGCGGCTGCTGCACCCGGTGGTCCCGTTCGTCACCGAGACGCTGTGGACCTCGCTCACGGGCGGGGAGTCCCTCGTCGTCGCCGACTGGCCCAAGGACAGCGGCTTCCGTGACGAGGCCGCCGAGCGCGAAATCGAGCTGGTCCAGCGGGTCGTCACCGAGGTCCGCCGCTTCCGCTCCGACCAGGGCCTCCAGCCCGGCCAGAAGGTCCCGGCCCGCCTGGACCTGGACGGTACGGCGCTGGCGCCGCACGAGGCGGCCATCCGCCAGCTGCTGCGCCTCCAGCCGGAGGGCGAGGGCTTCCACGCCACCGCCTCCCTGCCGGTCGCGGGCGCCACGGTCGCGCTCGACCTGTCGGGCACCATCGACGTGGCGGCGGAGCGCAAGCGCCTCGCGAAGGACCTGGCCGCCGCCGAGAAGGAGCGCCAGCAGGCCCACGCCAAGCTCGGCAACGAGGCGTTCCTCGCCAAGGCGCCGGACCAGGTCGTCGAGAAGATCCGTAAGCGCCTGGCGAAGGCGGACGAGGACATCGCCCGTATCGAGAACCAGCTGGCGAACCTCCCCGAGGCGTGAGCCGTACGGCGGGGGCGTGGGGCGCGTGCCCCGCACCCCCGCCGTACGGCACCGGTCCGGCCGCTGTCGGTGGTGCTCCGTAGACTGGCCCTGTGAGTGAGCAGCCCCCGTCCAGCGACAGCGACGACTTCGACGAGATCGTGGAAGCCGAGACCGACCGAGACCCCGACCTGGCGGTGATCGAGGCCGGCAGCCGTACGTTGCGTGCGCAGGCCGGCCCGCCCCCGGCCACCGAGGCCGTGCCCGCGCGGCCCGCCGACCCGGAGGTGGACAAGGCGCTGCGGGAGGTGGAGCAGGAGCTCGCCACCCGCTGGGGCGAGACCAAGCTGGAGCCGTCGGTGACGCGGATCGCGGCGCTGATGGACGTGCTGGGAGAGCCGCAGCGCGCGTACCCCTCGATCCACATCACGGGCACCAACGGCAAGACGTCCACGGCCCGGATGATCGAGGCGCTGCTGAGCGCGTTCGACCTGCGCACCGGGCGGTACACCTCGCCGCACGTGCAGTCGATCACCGAGCGGATCAGCCTGGACGGCGCGCCGATCAGCGCCGAGCGGTTCATCGAGACGTACCAGGACATCAAGCCGTACGTGGAGATGGTCGACACCTCCCAGGAGTACCGGCTGTCCTTCTTCGAGGTCCTCACCGGTATGGCGTACGCGGCGTTCGCCGACGCGCCCGTCGACGTGGCGGTCGTCGAGGTCGGCATGGGCGGCAGCTGGGACGCGACGAACGTGATCGACGGCGACGTCGCCGTCGTCACCCCCATCGACCTGGACCACACGGACCGCCTCGGCACGACGCCCGGCGAGATCGCCGGTGAGAAGGCCGGGATCATCAAGCAGGGCGCCACCGTCATCCTGGCGCAGCAGCCGGTGGACGCGGCGCAGGTGATGCTGAAGAAGGCCGTCGAGGCCGACGCGACGGTGGCCCGCGAGGGGATGGAGTTCGGCGTCGTCTCACGCGAGGTCGCGGTGGGCGGGCAGCTGCTGACGCTGCGCGGGCTGGGCGGCGAGTACGAGGAGATCTTCCTGCCGCTGTACGGCGCGCACCAGGCGCACAACGCGGCGGTGGCGCTGGCGGCGGTGGAGGCGTTCTTCGGCGTGGGTGCCCAGGAGGCCCGCACGCTGGACGTGGACCGGATCCGCCAGGCGTTCGCCTCGGTGGTCTCGCCGGGCCGCCTGGAGGTGGTGCGGCGCAGCCCGACCGTGGTGCTGGACGCGGCGCACAACCCGGCGGGCGCGCGTGCCGCGGCCGAGGCCATCAGCGAGGCGTTCGGCTTCTCACGGCTGGTCGGGGTCGTCGGCACGAGCGGCGACAAGGACGTCCGGGGCCTGCTGGAGGCGTTCGAGCCGATCTTCGCGGAGGTCGTCGTCACGCGTAACTCCAGCCACCGCGCGATGGACGCGGACGAGCTGGCGGCGATCGCCGTCGAGGTCTTCGGCGACGACCGGGTGGTGGTCGAGCCGCGCCTGGACGACGCGCTGGAGGCGGCGATCACGCTGGCGGAGGAGGAGGACGAGTTCGCGGGCGCGGGCGTCCTCGTGACGGGTTCGGTGATCACGGTCGGCGAGGCCCGGCTGCTGCTGGGGAAGGGCTGAGGTTTCTGATGCGTACGCTCTGCGCGTCCACGCTGATCGGCGAGTTCTTCGTGATCGGCTTCGCCGGGCTGGTGGCCATGAAGGACGACAGCCTGACGATGGGCACGGTCTGGACGGTGTGCGGTGTCCTCATGGCCCTGAGCGTGCTGCTCTGCGGCATGATCACCCGACCGGGTGGGATACAGCTCGGCTGGGCGCTGCAGGTGGCGCTGATCGTGAGCGGCTTCATCGTGCCGGTGATGTTCTTCCTGGGCGCGGTGTTCGCGGGGCTGTGGTGGGCGTCGGTCCACTTCGGCCGCAAGATCGACGAAGCCAAGGCCGAATGGGCGGCCCAGCCGCAGTAACCGGTGGCTGTGCCCCCGGACCCCCGGTGGGGGTAGGCGGGGGCTGACGCCCCCACGCCCACCGGGGCGCGGCGGCTTCGCGCCGCGTGGGTGGCTGGTGCCGGTGTTGTGTCCCCCACCCCGCCCCTTCCCGAAACCGGGGCTCCGCCCCGGGCCCCCTGGCGCGGGAGGGGGGTTATACGTGGGGGCTGGCGCCCCCACGCCCCCGGGGCACGGCAGCTTCGCGCCGCGCGGGCCGACGACCGTTCGTGGGCACCGGCTGGCGTTCGCGCCCTGGGGGGCGCCTCCCCAGCGGGCGCGGGCTGGCCCCGGAGGGGGGACGCGCAGTGGGTCGTGTTCTGGGCGTAAAACGACTGAGCTTGCGAAGGAGAGCCCAGGACACGACCCCCGGAGCGGACCCCAACGGCACGCCCCCGCGCCGGGCCCACCCCCGGGGCACCCCGGCACGGGCTGCACGGGCGTTCCGGGGCGCGGGGCCGCCCCCGACGGGCTCGCCCGGCACGGGCTCGCCCCGCGCGGGTGCACCGCACCGGGGAACGCGGGACCCGGTGCCGTACCGGCGTATGGCCCCTGTAGCCTCAGCTCACCGCACACGTATGCCTGCAAGGAGCCGTTACACATGAGCCAGCGCACGCTCGTCCTTCTCAAGCCCGACGCCGTACGCCGTGGCCTGATCGGCGAGATCATCGGTCGTATCGAGCGCAAGGCCGGCTGGGCCATCACCGCGCTGGAGCTGCGCCACCTGGACCAGGACACGCTGGAGCAGCACTACGGCGAGCACAAGGGCAAGCCGTTCTACGAGCCGCTGGTCGCGTTCATGTCGTCCGGGCCGGTCGTCGCGCTGGTGGTCGAGGGTGAGCGGGTCATCGAGGGTGTACGCCAGCTGGCGGGACCGACCGACCCGATCGCCGCAGCGCCTGGGTCCATCCGTGGTGATTTCGGCACCATCGTCCGGGAGAACCTGATCCACGCCTCGGACTCCGAAGAGTCCGCCATTCGGGAACTGAAGATTTTCTTCCCCGGCATTTCCTGACCGGCTGTCAGCCATACAGCGCTCATGACCTGGGGCGACCGATGGAATTTCGGTCGCCCTTCGGCATATGAACGCCATGAGCGGGAACGCATCGCTCCGACACTTCGTCATCACTCATACAGAGGCGGGCCACCGCGCCGTGTCCGCGCAGGCGGGACTACGATGTGAATCTCCTCGCCACACCACCCACCTCGCCGACCTGAGAAGCCGTCAACGCTCTAATTGGGAAGGCCCGACGCATCCTCATGGGAAACAAGGGGAACTCAATGTCGTTCATCGGCCGTGACATGGCTGTCGACCTCGGGACCGCCAACACGCTGGTGTACGTGAGGGGTCGCGGCATCGTCCTCAACGAGCCGTCCGTCGTCGCGATCAACACCAACACCGGCGGCATCCTGGCGGTCGGCGCCGAAGCGAAGAAGATGATCGGCCGGACTCCCGGCAACATCGTGGCCGTCCGGCCGCTGAAGGACGGCGTGATCGCCGACTTCGAGATCACGGAGCGGATGCTCCGCTACTTCATCCTCAAGATCCACAAGCGCCGCTACCTCGCCCGCCCGCGGGTCGTCGTCTGTGTGCCGTCCGGCATCACCGGCGTCGAGCGCCGCGCGGTCATCGAGGCGTCCACTCAGGCGGGTGCCCGCCAGGTGCACATCATCGAGGAGCCCATGGCCGCCGCCATCGGCTCCGGCCTCCCGGTCCACGAGGCCACCGGCAACATGGTCGTCGACATCGGTGGCGGTACCACCGAGGTCGCCGTCATCTCGCTCGGCGGAATCGTCACGGCACAGTCCATCCGGGTGGCCGGCGACGAGCTGGACAATGCGATCATCCAGCACATCAAGAAGGAGTACAGCCTCCTCCTCGGTGAGCGGACCGCCGAACAGATCAAGATCACCATCGGTTCGGCGTACGACCTCGACACCGACGAGCACACCGAGATCCGCGGCCGGGACCTGGTCTCCGGGCTGCCCAAGACGGTCGTCATCTCGGCCGCCGAGGTCCGCAAGGCCATCGAGGAGCCGGTGAACGCGATCGTCGACGCGGTGAAGACGACCCTCGACAAGTGCCCGCCGGAGCTGTCCGGCGACGTGATGGACCGGGGCATCGTCCTCACCGGCGGCGGCGCCCTGCTGCGCGGCCTCGACGAGCGGTTGCGCCGGGAGACCGGTATGCCGATCCACATCGCCGAGGACCCGCTGGACTCGGTGGCGCTCGGCTCCGGCAAGTGCGTCGAGGAGTTCGAGGCGCTCCAGCAGGTGCTGGACGCCCAGCCGCGCAGATAGCACAACCCCAGAGGTCAGCCGTACGGGTGCTGCCAGACCCGTACGGCTGATCGTTGATCCGGTCGACCCGGTTGGTATAACGGCACAATCATTCCTACGAGGAAGGCACGGCCGCCCCACGTGAGGGACACACGAGAGAGCCGGCTGCTCCTGGTGCTGCTGGTAGCCATCGCGTTCGCGCTGATCACGGTGGACATCCGCGGCGGTGAGGAGTCACCCGTCGACGGCGCCCGACGGGCAGCCGCCACTGTCTTCGGCCCGGTGGAGAACAGCGTCGCGTCCGCCGTCAACCCGGTCGGCAACGCCATCGCGGCCGTACGGGACTCGGGCGACCGCCACAACCGCATCGCGCAGCTGGAGCGGGAGAACGCCGCGCTCAAGGCGAAACTCGGCAGCGACGACCGCAACCGCAGCCGTGTACGCGAACTCGACAACCTGCTGAAGAAGGCCGGCGCCGGCCAGTACGGCATCAAGGCGGCCGAGGTCATCGCCATAGGAGCCGCCCAGGGCTTCTCCTGGACGGTCACCATCGACGCCGGCTCCAACGACGGCATCAAGCGGGACATGACGGTGATCAACGGGGACGGGCTCGTCGGCCGCGTCACCACCGTCGGCCCCAGCACCGCCACCGTGCTCCTGGCCAGCGACCCGGACTTCACCGTCGGCACCCGCATGGAGAAATCCGACGAGCTGGGCTTCGCCACCGGTCAGGGCGACCGCCCGCTGTCCGTGCAGCTCCTCAACGGCAAGGCCAAGGTCAAGCCCGGCGACCG
This sequence comes from Streptomyces sp. CB03238, assembly GCF_002099185.1. Taxonomy (NCBI): domain Bacteria; kingdom Bacillati; phylum Actinomycetota; class Actinomycetes; order Kitasatosporales; family Streptomycetaceae; genus Streptomyces; species Streptomyces sp. CB03238. The sequence goes on from NZ_NBCN01000001.1 coordinate 397,068, forward strand.
GCTGGTCACCTTCGGCTCGCGGGCCGACAAGCCGTTCGTGCCGGGCGTCCCGGTCGGCGAGGTCATCCGCGTGGACCCCTCCACCGGCAACCTCACGCGGAACATCTTCGTACGCCCGTATGTCGGCTTCAGCAAGCTCGACATCGTCGGCGTCGTCGTCCAGGCTCCGCGCACCGACCCCCGCGACACCGTCCTGCCGCCCAAGCCCACGCCGGAGCCGACCGTCACCGTCACGGTGACCCCGTCCCCGACCGGGGCGCCGAGCGGCTCGCCCAGTGGCCCGCCGAGCGGACCGGCCGACGAACCGGGGGTGGAGTAAGACCATGCGCTTCAACCGGATCCTGCTGTCCACGACCCTCGTCGTCGTCGCCCTCGTCGTCCAGGTCTCGATCCTGGCCCGCCTCCAGCTGCCCGGCGCCGTCCCGGACATCCTCCTGCTCGTCGTCGTCGGCCTCGCCCTGGTGTACGGGCACGTCAGCGGCGCCCTCATCGGCTTCGGCGCCGGCCTCCTCGCCGACCTCGCCCCGCCCGCCGACCACGCCGCCGGGCGGTACGCCCTGGTCCTGTGCGTCATCGGCTACCTCGTCGGCCTCGCCAAGCCGGAGAACGGCCAGCTGCGCTCCGCCACCGGCCCCATGGTCATGGTGGTCGTCGCGGCCGTCGGCTCGACGCTGCTGTACGCGGGTGTCGGCGCCCTCGTCGGCGACACCGCCGCCCGCCACGTCGGCCTGGTCTCCCTGCTGATCACCGCCGTGATCTACGACCTGCTCCTCGCGCCGTTCACCGTCCCGCTGATCATGGCCCTCGCCAGACGCGCCGAGAACGATCCCCTCGCCGAGTCCACGAGCGCCGGCACCGACGTCGCCTCGGGGTTCATGGCGAACGGCACCGGCCTCAGGATCGGCGAGCAGCGCGGCGTACTGCGCATGAAGGCCGCCCGCAACCGGGCGGCACGGGCCGGGCGCATCAAGGGCGTCAAGCGACTGTGACCGAGGGGGCCACCGCGTCATGAGCAACATCCCCGAGACCGGCCGGACCCCCAGGGTCCAGATCCGGCTCATCGTCATCCAGGTCCTGGTCTTCTCCCTGCTCCTCACCCTCGGCGGCCGCCTCTGGTACCTCCAGATCCGGCAGGGCAAGGAGTACACCGACGAGGCGAAGAACAACCACGTCCAGCAGGTCGTCCAGCCCGCCGTGCGCGGCTCCATCCTCGACGCCCGGGGCGTCCCCCTCGCCGACAACGAGACCCGCCTCGTGGTCTCCGCCTCCCGTACCGAGCTGCTGAAGATGAAGGACGACGGCAAGGGCGTCCTGACCCGGCTGGCCGGCGTCCTGGGCATGAAGCCCAGGGACGTCATGGACAAGGTCCGCCTCTGCGACTCCGAGACGCCCCAGCCCTGCTGGAACGGCTCGCCCTTCCAGCCGATCCCCGTCACCGACGAGGCCACCACCCAGCAGGCCCTCCAGATCCGTGAGCGCGCCGAGGACTTCCCCGGCATCACCGCCGAACCCACCGCCGTACGCCGCTACACCGCGCCCGGCGGCGCCCGCACCGCGCAGGTCCTCGGCTACCTCTCACCCGTCACCGACGAGGAGATCGAGGAGGCCAAGGACAGCGACTCGCCGTTCCTCCGCTCCGACATGGTCGGCCGCTCCGGCCTGGAGCGTACGTACGACAAGGCGCTGCGCGGCAAGGCCGGGGTGACCCGCTACGAGGTCGACAACCTGGGCCGGGTCCTCGGCGAGGCGGAGAGCGACCCGGGCAGGCCCGGCTCCAACGTCGTCACGTCCATCGACGCGCGCGTGCAGGCGGTCGCCGAGTACGAGCTCCACCAGGCGATGAAGACCGTCCGGAAGGAGACCGACAAGATCACCGGCCGCCCGTACAAGGCCGACGCGGGCGCCGTCGTCGTCATGGAGTCCAAGACCGGCCGCGTCGTCGCGATGGCCTCCCAGCCCGACTACGACCCCAACGTCTGGATCGGCGGCATCTCCGGCAAGGAATACGCCCAGCTCACCGACAAGAAGTCCAACTACCCGCTGCTCAACCGGGCCATCCAGGGCCAGGCACCGGCCGGCTCCGTGTTCAAGGTGGTGTCGGCGAGCGCGGCCGTGCGGGCCGGCAACCCCTTCGACGGCCGCTACAACTGCAGCAGCTCCTACAGCCTCGGCGGCCGGAGCTTCGCGAACTTCGAGTCCAAGGGGCACGGCCCCATCTCCCTCGGCGACGCCCTGAAGTTCTCCTGCAACACCGTCTTCTACCGTCTCGGCCACGAGGAGTGGCAGCGCGACGGCGGCCTCAAGCCGAAGAAGAACGCCAACGACTGGTTCTACCGGACCGCGCACGACTTCGGCTTCGGCTCCGAGACCGGCATCGACCTGCCGAACGAGGTCAAGGGCCGCATCCCCGACCGCCACTGGAAGCAGTCCTTCTGGGAAGCCAACAAGGACTCCTGGTGCAAGCAGGGCAAGAAGGGCGGCAGCTACGTCGAGCAGATCGCCTATGAGAGCTGCCTCGAAGGCAACCAGCTGAAGGCCTTCGACAGCATCAACTTCGCCATCGGCCAGGGAGACGTGCTCATCACCCCCGTCCAGCTGGCCACCGCCTACGCCGCCATCAGCAACGGCGGCACCCTCCACAACCCCACCATCGGCAAGGCCGTGATCAGCCCCGACGGCAAGAGGATCGAGGAGATCAAGCCCAGGTCCCACGGCAGGCTGCCGGTCGACGCCGAGACCATCAGCGACCTCGACAAGGGCCTGCGCTCCGTCGTCGAGCCCGGCGGCACCGCCGCCTGGCGGTTCGGCGGCTGGCCGCAGGACAAGATCCCGATGCGGGCGAAGACCGGCACCGCCCAGGTCTACGGCAAGCAGACCACCTCGTGGTTCGCGACCTACACCGACGACTACACGATCGTCATGACGATCTCCCAGGGCGGTACGGGCTCCGGCGCCTCCGGCCCCGCCGTACGCAACATCTACGACGCCCTCTACGGCCTCGACGACGAGGGCAACCAGGACCTCAAGCGTGCTCTGCTGCCCCAGCCGCAGAAGGAGCTGCCCAAGATCCAGCCGGACGGCACCATCGACGCGCCGGTCGTCAAGCCGTACGACCCCAACTCCCAGAAGGTCGACCCGGCCCAGCATGGCGACGGGGAGCAGCAGCTCGCGGGCCCGCCCCCGGTCTGGAGGGACTGACCCACGATGGCCGGAACCAACAACTTCTCCGTCTCCCGCTACGCGCCCGACCGCGGCGCCTGGGGCAGGCTCACCGCCCGCGACTCGATGGTGCGCCGGCTCGACTGGCCGCTGCTGTTCTCCTCGATCGCGCTGTCCTTCCTCGGCTCGCTCCTGGTCTGGTCCGCCACCCGCAACCGCACCGAGCTCAACCAGGGCGACCCGTACTACTTCCTCTTCCGTCACGTCCTCAACACCGGCATCGGCATCGCCCTGATGGTCGGCACCATCTGGCTCGGCCACCGCACCCTGCGCGGCGCGGTGCCGGTGCTGTACGGACTGTCGGTGGTGCTCGTCCTGCTCGTCCTCACCCCGCTCGGCGCGACCATCAACGGCGCGCACGCGTGGATCGTGATCGGCGGCGGGTTCTCGCTCCAGCCCTCCGAGTTCGTGAAGATCACGATCATCCTGGGCATGGCGATGCTGCTGGCCGCCAAGGTCGACGCCGGCGACCAGGTCCACCCCGACCACCGCACGGTCGCCAAGTCCCTCGTCATCGCCGTCGTACCGATGGTCATCGTCATGCTGATGCCCGACCTCGGCTCGGTGATGGTCATGGTCGTCATCGTGCTGGGCGTGCTGCTCGCCTCCGGAGCCTCCAACCGGTGGATCTTCGGGCTCATCGGCGCGGGCGTCATCGGCGCGGTGGCCGTCGCCGCGCTGGGCGTGCTCGACCAGTACCAGATCAACCGGTTCGCCGCCTTCGCCAACCCCGAACTCGACCCGGCGGGCGCCGGCTACAACACCAACCAGGCGCGCATCGCCATCGGTTCCGGCGGGCTGTACGGGGCGGGGCTGTTCAACGGCCACCAGACCACCGGGCAGTTCGTCCCCGAGCAGCAGACCGACTTCATCTACACCGTCGCCGGCGAGGAACTCGGCTTCATCGGCGGGGCCACGATCATCGCGCTGCTGGGCGTCGTGCTGTGGCGCGCCTGCCGGATCGCCCGCGAGACGACCGAGCTGTACGGCACGATCGTCGCCGCCGGGATCATCGCCTGGTTCGCGTTCCAGTCCTTCGAGAACATCGGCATGACGCTCGGCATCATGCCCGTCGCGGGCCTGCCGCTGCCGTTCGTGTCGTACGGAGGATCGTCGATGTTCGCGGTCTGGGTGGCGATCGGACTGCTCCAGTCGATCAGAGTGCAACGGCCACTCGCCGCATAGACCGGGTGCGACGGGGTATCTGGATGCGAATGATGGCGGACACGAAGCGCGAGATCGAGCGGAAGTACGAAGCCGGCCCCGAGACCCGGCTCCCGGACCTCACCGGAGTACGGGGCGTCGCGGCCGTCGTCGACCAGGGCGTCGCCGAGCTGGACGCCGTCTACTACGACACCGAGGACCTCCGCCTGGCCGCCGCGTCCATCACGCTGCGCCGCCGCACCGGAGGCGACGACGCCGGCTGGCACCTGAAGCTGCCCGTCTCGCCCGGGACACGCGACGAGATCCGTGCCCCGCTGGAGGACGACGTGCCGCGTTCCCTGGCGGCGCTGGTCCACGCCAGGACCCGGGGCGCCGCGCTCGTCCCGCTGGTACGGCTCCGCTCCCACCGCGACGTACGCCACCTCGTCGACGCCGAGGGCGCCCTGCTCGCCGAGGCGAGCACCGACACGGTCCGCGCGGAGCGCCTCGCGGGCGGGGACGGCGGCACCGTCGAGTGGACCGAGATCGAGGTCGAGCTCGCCGACGGCGGCGACCCCGCGTTCCTCGACACCGTGCACAAACGGCTCCGCAAGAAGGGCCTGAAGCCCTCCGGTTCGGCGTCCAAGCTGGCCAAGGCGCTCACCGACACCGGATGGCGACCGGCGGCGGCCCCGGAGCCGGACGGCACCGCCGGCGCCCGCATCCTCGCCCACCTGCGCGAACAGGCCGACGAGCTGGTCACCTACGACGCCGCCGTACGCCGCGACCTGCCCGACTCCGTCCACCGGATGCGCGTCGCCACCCGCCGCCTGCGCAGCGCCTTCCGTACGTACCGGAAGATCCTGGATCCGGCCGCCACCGGCCCCGTCGCCGACGAGCTGAAATGGCTGGCCCGCGAACTCGGCGTCGACCGCGACCAGGAGGTCCTCGCCGAACGGCTCACCGCCCGCATCGACGCCCTGCCCGTCACGCTGCTCCTCGGCCCGGTCCGAGGCCGCCTCCGCGCCTGGGCCGGCGCCGGCCGCGCCGGATCACGCGGCCGCACCCTCGCCGTCCTCGACAGCGAGCGCTACACCGCCCTCCTGGACTCCCTCGACGCCCTGCTCGCCGACCCGCCGCTGCGCCCCGCCGCCGGAAAGGACGCCACCGCCGTGCTGCCCCGGGCGATCCTGAAGGACTACGAGCGGCTCGCGGTCCGTATCGACCGCGCGCTCGCCCTGCCCGCCGGCCACGACCGTGACGTGGCCATGCACGAGGCCCGCAAGGCCGCCAAACGCGCCCGGTACGCGGCCGAGGCCGCCGCGCCCGTGCTCGGCAAGCCCGCGAAACGGTTCGTCAAGCGGGTGAAGGCCGTACAGCAGGTCCTCGGCGACCACCAGGACAGCGTCGTCGCCCGCGACACCCTCCGCGACCTCGCCATCAAGGCCTACGCGGCAGGGGAGACCGCCTTCACCTGGGGCCTGCTGTACGGCCAGGAGGAGGCGCGGGCGGCCGAGCGCGAACGGGAGCTGCCGAAGGTCTGGGCGAAGGCGGTCCCCGGGAAACTGCGTCGGCTCTGACCGCCGACGCACCGGGGTACGCTTGAGAGTCGCCCCCTGCCAGCTCATGAAGGTCTCTGATGTCCGAGTCGGTCTTCCCACAGCTCGAAGCTCTGCTCCCGCACGTGCAGAAGCCCATTCAGTACGTCGGCGGTGAGCTGAACTCCACGGTCAAGCCCTGGGAGTCCTGCGACGTCCGCTGGGCGCTGATGTACCCCGACGCCTACGAGGTGGGGCTCCCCAACCAGGGCGTCATGATCCTGTACGAGGTACTCAACGAGCGCGAGGGTGTGCTCGCGGAGCGTACGTACAGCGTGTGGCCCGACCTCGAAGCGCTGATGCGCGAGCACGGCGTGCCGCAGTTCACCGTGGACAGCCACCGGCCCGTGAAGGCCTTCGACGTCTTCGGGCTGAGCTTCTCCACCGAGCTGGGCTACACCAACATGCTCACGGCCCTCGACCTGGCGGGCATCCCGCTGAACGCGGCGGACCGCACGCTCGACGACCCGATCGTGCTCGCGGGCGGCCACGCGGCCTTCAACCCCGAGCCGATCGCCGACTTCATCGACGCCGCGATCATCGGTGACGGCGAGCAGGCCGTGCTCGACATGACCGAGATCATCCGCGCCTGGAAGGCGGAGGGCCGCCCCGGCGGGCGCGAGGAGGTCCTCCTCCGCCTCGCGAAGACCGGCTCCATCTACATCCCGGCCTTCTACGACGTGGAGTACCTCCCGGACGGCCGCATCGGCCGTGTCGTACCGAACCGCTCCGGTGTCCCGTGGCGCGTGTCCAAGCACACCGTCATGGACCTCGACGAGTGGCCCTACCCCAAGCAGCCGCTCGTCCCGCTCGCCGAGACGGTCCACGAGCGGATGAGCGTGGAGATCTTCCGCGGCTGCACCCGGGGCTGCCGTTTCTGCCAGGCCGGCATGATCACGCGTCCCGTGCGGGAGCGAAGCATCACCGGCATCGGCGACATGGTGGAGAAGGGCCTCAAGGCGACCGGCTTCGAGGAGGTCGGCCTGCTGTCGCTCTCCTCCGCCGACCACTCCGAGATCGGCGACATCGCCAAGGGCCTCGCCGACCGGTACGAGGACGACAAGATCGGCCTCTCCCTGCCCTCCACGCGGGTGGACGCCTTCAACGTCGACCTCGCCAACGAGCTGACCAGGAACGGCCGCCGCTCCGGCCTCACCTTCGCCCCCGAGGGCGGCTCCGAGCGCATGCGCAAGGTCATCAACAAGATGGTCTCGGAGGAGGACCTGATCCGTACGGTCTCCACGGCGTACGGCAACGGCTGGCGCCAGGTGAAGCTGTACTTCATGTGCGGCCTGCCCACCGAGACCGACGACGACGTCCTCCAGATCGCCGACATGGCGGCGAACGTCATCGCCGAGGGCCGCAAGGTGTCCGGGCAGAACGACATCCGCTGCACCGTCTCCATCGGCGGCTTCGTACCCAAGCCGCACACCCCTTTCCAGTGGGCCCCGCAGCTCTCCGCCGAGGAGACCGACGCCCGCCTGGAGAAGCTCCGCGACAAGATCCGTGGCGACAAGAAGTACGGCCGCTCCATCGGCTTCCGCTACCACGACGGCAAGCCCGGCATCGTCGAGGGCCTGCTCTCCCGCGGCGACCGCCGCGTGGGCGCCGTCATCCGCGCCGTCTACGAGGACGGCGGCCGCTTCGACGGCTGGCGTGAGCACTTCTCGTACGACCGGTGGATGGCGTGCGCGGAGAAGACGCTGCCCGAGTTCGGCGTGGACGTCGACTGGTACACCACCCGTGAGCGCACGTACGAGGAGGTCCTGCCCTGGGACCACCTGGACTCCGGTCTCGACAAGGACTGGCTCTGGGAGGACTGGCAGGACGCGCTCGACGAGACCGAGGTCGAGGACTGCCGCTGGACGCCGTGCTTCGACTGCGGTGTCTGCCCGCAGATGGACACGGCCATACAAATCGGCCCCACCGGCAAGAAGCTGCTCCCGCTCACGGTCAAGAAGTAGCCGTGACCAGCGGCGATGCCATCCAGCGGATGGCTGAGGCGCTTGCCGACGTACCCGAGGCGGACCGCATCGAAGCCCTCCGAGGGCTCGGCGTGAAGGAGCGCGAGCAGGCTCCCCGCCCCACGCGGCGCACGCCGCTCCCCGCCCCTCGGCGGGATCCGGGCATCGTCTCGGCGGTCGAGTGGGTGTAGGGCGTAGAGAGGCGTTCGGACGATCGTGTCCGGGCGCCTCTCGGCGTTCCCGGGCCGTGTTTATGCGACAACGCGCATAGTCGCGTTTCCGCATAGACGGCGTATCCGCCCCGCTCCTACGGTCGTGACGACCAGCCAGCAGAGGGCTCGCAAGAGGGGGGTTCAGCATGGCGCGCGAAGAACTCACACGGCTCACCGGCAACACCAACGGCGGCAACTGCGGACAGGGTGACTGCCCGAACGTCTACCGGACCGCCTCCGGCTCGTTCGTCGTCCAGGGCGACGTGTCCACTGCCTTCACCCCGCCCACCGGGGAAGGGCTCGTGGAGATCCCCGAGGAAGTCCTGAGGGAGGCCGTCCGTGCTCTTGGATGGTGAAGCCTGGGCGGACAAGTTCAAGACGTTCCAGACCGAAGCCTGGCGGCTTGAGACCTTGCCGCAGTACCTCGTGCCACAGGAAGCGGAAGAGTTCGCCGCCTTCAAGGCGGGGGCACGCTTCCCCGGACCGTACGAGGACGCGTGGATGGCCATGGTCCGGACCCGCAGCGTGGGCCGCGTCCACATCGTCACCCGGCCCCTCACGGACTACCTGCGATTCGAGTTCGAGCGGTACTACCAGCACCAGGCCCCGGCGGGGGAAGACATCCGCATCCTCGACATCACCGACCGGCCGAACCCGCTCCCCAACGTCCAGGACTTCTGGATGTTCGACCGCTCGACGGTTGTCCTCATGAAGTACGAGGCTGACGGTACGCAGATCGAGCGGGAGCTGTACGAGGGCGACCCTGCCCCGTTCCTCGAATACCAGCGCATCGCCATTGCGGAATCGGTCCCGTTCCTGGAGTACGTGACCGAGTGACGTTCGAGCCCGAGCAGCTCGGCCAGTCCTCCCAGGAACTCGCCGCGACACTGCGCAAGCTGCGGAAGCAGGCCGGTCTCTCCGGGGACCGGCTTGCCGCGCGCTGCAACATGTCGCAGTCGAAGGTGAGCCGGATCGAGAGCGGGAAGGTGCGCCCGTCCCTGGTGGACATAGAGCGCATCCTCAGGGCCTTGGACGCCCCGCCGGCCTTGGTCGCGGAGGTGTCCGCGCTGGCCCGCATCGCCGCTATGGAGTGGCAGGACGCACGGTCGATGCGGCGGAAGGGTCTGGACAAGAAGCAGCTTGAGCTGGCCGGGCTCGAAGCGTCTTCGACAGAGTTCCGGTTCTTCCTGCTCTCGATGCTCACGGCCCTGCTCTCCACTCCGGAGTACATCAGGGCCAGCCTCGCCCACATCCCCGGAGACCACAGCAAGGCTGTGGCGAGGAAGCTGGAGCGACAGGAGGTCCTGTACGACCGCCGGAAGAAGTTCACCTTCATCATCACCGAGCAGGCGGCCCGCTCCCCGTTCGTCTCCCCGGATGCCATGGCGGTACAGCTCGACCGGCTGGCTTCGCTGACCCACCTGCCGAACGTGCGCCTTGGCGTGCTCCCGATCGAGACGCGCCTGCCGGGGTGTCCGCTGAACACGTTCACCGTGTACGTCGAGCGGCTGGCCACGGTGGAGACGACGGCTGGGGTCATGGTGTTCCGCGACCCGAGAGACGTCCGGATGTACCTCGATGAATTCGCCGGTTACGAAGAGCACGCCCTCTTCGGCGAAGCCGCGCGGGAACGTCTGGCCGAGTGGGCGACGGCGTTCCGTTCCTGATCTTTAGTCCAGTACGCGACTGAACCTCGAATCGCTCCCGGTCAGCGGGCAAGGATGCCGTGCCATCGGAGAGCGCACGGGAGGCGTACGAGATGAGCAGCGAGCAGACCACCATGTCGGGACCCGTACACCTGTCCCTTCCGTCTCCACGTCCGGACCCCGTGTCGGGCTGTCGTGAGTGCCTCGGCTTTGCGGTGAGCAGAGCGAACGCCACCTCTGTGGGCGACTACTCGAAGGCTTCGGATGTGAACGTGTCCCTCCGGGCCCACCTCCGGAACAAGCACGGGCGGCGCTGATGGCTCGCACGGTCCTGCGGTTCGTGACACACCGGATCACGCAGCACCCGGACACGGACGTGACCTATGAGGCGGAGTGCCTGCACTGCAAGTGGAAGGCGGAGCCGTCGACGGACAGCGCGACGGTCGATGTTGAGTGCATGAGTCACACCGGCCTGAGCAACCATCGCGGCTTCCGGCGGATGTGTACGTCGTTCGCCATGGTGGTGCGGGCCGAGCCGGAGAGACCCCCGGCGTACTGAGGGACGGCGAGCAACACAACCAGAGGTGCGCTGGAAGGGGCGCAGCGTGAGCGACACGCGCCCTGTGCTGGCCCTGCCGACTTCCCCCGTGGTCGGCAGGGGCTTGCAGCCGTCCACCAGCGTTGTACATCCACGTACGACAACGGCCCCCGGTGTAGAACCGAGGGCCTGTCTGAACTGCTGTGCGCCTGTCTCAGGCGCTCTCTCCCAGGTGCCGGTACAGCGTGGCCCGGGAGACCCCGAGGGCCTTAGCGATGGCGCTGACGCTCTCGCCCTTCGCCTTCCTGGCGCGGGCCACGGTCAGTACATCCTCGTCCACCACAGACGGCCGGCCGCCGGTCCGGCCCTGTGCCTTGGCCGCTTCCAGTCCGGCCCTCGTGCGGTCCTTGATGAGCGACCGTTCGAACTCCGCCATGGCCGCGATGATCTGGAAGAACAGGCGGCCGTCGGCCGACGTGGTGTCGACAGAGGAGAGCGCACCGTCGAGCACGCGGAACCCGATGCCGCGCTCGCGCAGGCCGTCGACGATGGACACGAGGTCGATGAGCGACCGGCCGAGCCGGTCAAGCTTCCACACGCACAGGACGTCGCCCGGTCGGGCGTAGTCCAGTACGGCCGTCAGTTCCGGCCGGTCGGTGTTCTTCCCGCTGGCCTTGTCCTCGAAGATGCGGACGCACCCTGCGGCCGTCAGCGCGTCGCGCTGAAGCTGCGCCTCCTGGTCGTCGGTGGAGACGCGGGCGTAGCCGATGAGCTGGCCAGTGATCGTGTTTGTCGTCATGGCATGGACTGTCTCAGAACTCGTCTCAAAATATCAAGTCCGAGACGGAGGTTTCGAGACGGGTTTTGAACAGGGCTGCGCCCACGTGAAGGGCGCTCTGCCTGTCGTCTCACAAACCTTGGTTTTCGAGACGGTCCGCGCTGGCCTGTGTGGGGCGGCTGTCACCCCCTCGGGCCGCTTGCCGTCTGCACGCACTTCTCTTGGGGCCAGGCTCCAAGTTCTACCGACCCCACCTTGATCGGGTGACTCCACCCGTCAAGAGGCAAAGCGTCTCGCTAATCCTCCTTGCCTTGGTCAGCTTCATCGTCCGTCCAGGGATACAGGGTGGCGAGGTGACGGATTCGCTCCTGCTCGGCGGCTTCGTCGGTGGCGTCGTAGTGCCGTATCTGCTTCCACCAGCGCTCGTAGTCGTAGCCGTCGCAGTGGTTGAAGTCGAAAGCGGTGCTGCGGAGTCGCTGCCACTCACGCACGATCGCAGCCCGCTGCCACGGCTTGGGCCGCTCCGCCGTGAGGAGTTGGTGCAGGAAGCCCGCTGAGTCACAGACCAGGATGAGCAGGGACCGCATCGCGAAAGAGGTCTCGCCGGTCTCACCCACTTCCTCGGACACTCGCCCCAGCTGCGCGTTGAGGAACGCCTCCAGGGAGCGGACGTCCTCGGGCGTCAGATCGACGGCGTATGTGAGGGTGCGTTCAGGTGGTGGGTTTGTCATACGGGTGTGTCCTACCTTTCGTGCGGTGCTAACTGGAGCACCCAGGGTGGGGCTGAAACAACCTGTATTTCCGTGGGACCAGATGACCCTGGTACGGCGGGGCTGAAGAAGTGCGTACGGACACTTGCCCCTTCGTCCACAACAAGGCGCTTCGCGCCCGTCTCGCGACCCGCCTCGGCGTTCGGCCGACAAGGACCGGGCGTGCGCCCCGCCGGGCGCTCAGCGCGCAGCCGTCCGCCTGTGGATGGCAGGCAGGGGTGCAGGGCGAAGCCCCCGGGGGTGGGGGTATGACTTCCTGCAGGGGGCAAGCCTGACCGCCGTGTCATAGCAGCCAAGATCCCGCCACGGTTTCGGGGTCCGTCTGTTCTGCCCGCAGACTGCAACGGCGGGAGCGTACGACCTGGTCACAGCCTTGCCGTGACTCGCTCACGACGGCGGAAGCCCGCAAGGAACAGGGCCTTACGGCTGAGACAGTGGGGCGCGGGAGCGCCCCCACGGGTCTTGCTGGCTTGCTCCTGTCGGCCCCTTCCGGGGCCGCACTGTTGTTGAGCGCTGCGACTGTGGCAGCCGGTAGGCCGCCCCCTGCCGCTTCTCTCTTCGCCGTTGCCCTGCCCCTGTGGGGCGCTGCCGCGCCCCCTGCTTCTCTTGCCGCTGGTCCTCGTGGCCTTCCTCAGTCGGCCCCGACAGGGGCGGCGCTGCACTGGAGCCAAATAGATAAGAGAGCACGCGAACGTTTCCGCAGGTCCGGTGCCATGCCGGTATACGCCAGACGTGCTCTGACTACACGTAGCGCGTGTGCTCACCGGTCCTGATGGAGGCGGCAGGGGACTGGTGCACCCTTGAAGGACGAGGCAGGCGGCCCCGGAACGGGGCGATACAAGGTCCAGTTCCTTGGCGCGGGCCACCGCGTTGCGGGTGCTCTGGTCGGACAGTGGTTTGCCCTCCTTGCCCAGCAGCACGGCCAGCCGGCCGGGTTCGAAGGCCGCGTGTCCTTGCCGGTCTGCCCAACCGATGGCGGTGAAGTGGACACGGTAGGGGAGAGGGTGCCCGGGGTGCTGTGCCATGCGCCGGTACTCGTGCTGGGAGACACCACCCCACGGACGGTTGTGGCCGAAGCTGATCGTCACCGGCTGCCCCCTTCCTGCGGGGAGCGGCTGCACTCGTGCGCTTCGTAGTCGACAAGAGGCGACGCGCAGACCTCACAGGTCCAGACGACTTCGATCGTGATGTTCAAGGGCTGGCGACTCCTGGCGCTGGCCGAGGGCAGCACGGAGCCGCGCCTCAGCATCGGGTGGAAGTCGCGCAGCACCGTCCTGCGCTTCGGGATGTCCTCGACGTCCCTGCGAGCCCCTCGGGATCGCGGCCCCTCACGGAGTGGCCAGCTCTACCGCCGCTGAACGGCGGGAGCTACGGTGTCCGCTCCAGAAGGAGCGGGAGAGTCTTCCTATCCGGAGCCCGGGCAGCCCGTCAAGCCGGAACACCTCCGGGCATGGCTGACCGGGCCGCCCGGAGATGTCTGTCTCTGCTCCCTCGTCAGAGCCTTGCGGCGAAGTCGTCGCCCTTGATGACCAGGCGTTCGCGTACGTCGCGCGGGATCTTGAGCCGCAGGTGTACGGACGGGGCTCGCACCCCCTTCACCTTCGTACGGGTCACATCGCACGTGACGCCAACGCGGCGCAGGTCCTCAGCCATGGCCTCCATACCGCCGGCTTCCCACATCTCCCGGAAGGTCTTGCCGTTGTGCACGAGGACCCAACGGTCTTGCGTGGTCTCGGGATCGATGGCGTTCAACTCTTCCGTGAGCTTGTCGAGCGTCTTCTCTGCTCGCTCGCGCGTGAACCGCGTCTTCGAGAAGCGGCCCTCTGGTTCAAGCTCCGCCATGTAATAGGAGATGGCATCTTCGAGCCGCTTTACTTCGGCGCGTGCCTCGGCTCCCTTCGCGTACTCCCGGACCTGGACGGGGAAGTCGCCGAGGACACGGAGCACGTCGCCCACGAGGACGTCGTAGACGTCCTGAGGGTTGGGCGCGCCGAGGCCGCCGCCCTTGCACTTGCCGCAGCGCAGGTAGGTGTAGCTCCGGCCGTTGCTCATGTTCTTCTGCACGGTCATGTTGGTCGAGCAGTCGACGCAGATGAGTACGCCGAGGAACTGGGTCGCTCCGCCCGCCTGCCGGGTGGGCTGGCTCTTACCCCGTCGGTCGAGTGCCGCTTGAAGGGTCTCGAACTCCTCCTCGGTGAAGATCGGGGGGCCGACTCGCATCGGCTTGCCATCGTTACCCAGGACGAGCCTGCTCCGCCGCTTCCCGCCCTGCTTGTTCTCCTCGACCCGGTAGCCCATGAGCGCGGGGTTACGAAGGCGTCGGAGGAGAGTCGACGTGGTGAGCCCCGTCGACATGAGCCCGGAGCGGACGAGACAGAGGGCCATGCGTCGGGCGGAGACGCCCCTGAGCGCCATGCGCCGGGCCCAGTGCAGCGCCCTGTGTGCGCTCGGCTCGATGGCGAGCGCCGGCTTGCCGTCCGCCTTCGTCGTGACGTAGCCGTACGTCGGTTTGCCCACGAGCCATGAGTCCTGCGTGCGCGCGTAGTCCCACAGTGACGTGACGCGGGTCGACGTGTTCGCCGCCTCGATCTCGGCGATACCGCCGATCAGCGTGACCATGATCCGGCCCACGGTCGTACTGAGGTCGATGGCATCGTTCTTCGATACGAGGTTCTTCCCGTACCGCTCGCACCACTCGATCATCGTGGACAGGTCCGTCATGCGCCGGATGAAGCGGTCGAGCTTCCAGAAGAGCAGAGCGTCGAACTCCGGGGCCCGGTTGTTGAGCCACTCGCCGAGCTCCTTCCGCTTCCACGGCGGAACCTTCGTCGCCGAGACGTTGAGGTCGGATGCGACGCCTACGACCCGGTACCCCTTCTCTCTGGCCAGGAGACGTAGGTCGAGTTCCTGCCGCACCGGCGATGTCGTGTCTTCCGTAAGTACGGACAGCCGGACGGAGAGGAGCGCGCGCGGAGCGTCCTCGGGGAGCAGAGCCTCCGCCCGCTTCAGGTCCTCCAGGAGGGCCAGGTCCGAGGCGGTCCACTCGCTCTCGATGTCGTACGTCTTCATGGTCGCGGAGCGTACAGGGTAGATGTGGAGCTGTCTTCCTATGGCCGCAGATGGACACCCGCATCCAGATCGGCCCGACAGGCCAGAAGCTGCTGCCCCTCACGGTCAAGAAGTAACCGAGCCCTTCGACCGCCCGGCGCGGGCGGTCGAGTGGTGCAGGAGACGAGAGGCGTTCGGACTGTCCGGTCCGGGCGCCTCTCGGCGTTCCCGGGTCATCCGTGGGCGCTGTCGAGCGCCCAGAAGATCCACACGACGAAGGCGAGCGCGCCGGTGATGGCGGCCGAGCCGAGAGCGACACCCGCCCGCGCCCGACGGCGGTCGGCCGCCTCCTGCCCCCTCATGTCGCGCAGCGCGCCCACACCGGACACGACCGCGCAGATCGCGACGGGAACGATCAAGTAAATGGGGAAGTACTGGAGCCAGTTGGGCGTGGCGGGTGGCAGCCAGGGGCAACCGAACATGGCCACGGACGTGGCGCCCAGGAGCAGCGAGCAGGTGCCGGTCCGCCTCGTCGGGAGGCGAGCCGCGCGTACGCGTCGAAGCCGGGCGGCGGAAGGGTGGGGACACATGTCGGGAGCGTACGAGCAGGACGTGGCGCGGCGCCTGAGGTCGGCTACTCAGCAGGGGAGAGTACCCCGTCGATCCGGTCGAGCGGTCCTGTAACGTCCGCGCAACGGCCCGGCCGGGGGAGAAACCCCAGGCCGGGCCGTTGCGTCATGTCGGGCATGGACAGCATGGACGTGGAGAAGCGCGAGCCCGAGGGGTGCCTGACGGCGGCGATCAGGATTCCGGTGCGGATCGTGGTGCTGCTCGTCGTCGTCCCCGTACGCATGGTGTGGGACGCCCTGGCCGTATGTGGCCGGGCGCTCGAACGGGTGGTGCTGCGGCCGCTCGGCCGGGTGCTGTACGTGCTGTTCGTCACCTCGGTGATCTGGCTGTACGAGCACGTCCTGGCGCCGTTCGGCAGGGCACTGGCATGGCTGGCCGGGTGGCTGTACCGCTGGGTGCTCGCACCGCTCGGGCACGCGCTCGTGTGGCTGGTGCGGACGCTGGTCGTGGCCCCGGTGCGGTGGCTGCACCGGTGGGTGCTCATGCCGCTCGGGCGCGGCGCGGCCTGGTTGGGGAAGGCGCTGTTCGTGTGGCCGTGGGTGGCGCTGTGGCGGTACGTCGTCGTGCCCGTCGTGCGGTACGGGATCGTCGTCCCGCTGGTGTGGCTGTACCGCTGGGTGCTCGTCCCGCCGGCGCTGTGGCTGTACCGGTGGCTGCTCACGCCGCTCGGGCGGGCGCTCGTCGTCGTCGGGCGGGAGATCCGCGACGCGCTCGTGGTGGCGTGGCGCGTCGCCGGGTACGTCTCGCGGGCCGTGGGGCGCGCCCTGAAGTGGCTGGCATGGAACCTGGTGGGGCGGCCGGTGGCGTGGTGCTACCGGAACGTGTGCGCACCGGTCGGTCACGCCCTGCGCGACCACCTGTGGCGCCCGGTCCGCAAGGCCGCCGTCGAGGCGGGCCGCGCCACCCGCGCGGCGCTCGCGTCCGCGAGGGAAACGGTGCGCCGGGCCCGCCGGGAGGCGTGGCGGGCGCTGGTCGGCGGACCCCCGGTGGGGCGGCCTGGGGAACCTGCCGGAGCTCCGGCGCGTAGTCTGGGTAGTACAACGACCACACCTGGCGTGGCGCCCGCACCCGAGATCTCCCTGCGAAAGCGGGGGTGAGCCGGGCGGGCCCCCCGGGAGCCGCCCGAATTTTCGTGGGCGGAGCGCCACCGCGCCCGCCCCGCACCGAGGAGAAGAACCACTGGGCAAGCGACAGCCCGAAGGCCCGCCGCCCGCACCGGCAGTGCAGCGCATCCGCCTGCGCTACACCAAGCGCGGCCGCCTCCGGTTCACCAGCCACCGTGACTTCCAGCGTGCCTTCGAGCGTGCGCTGCGGCGCGCCGAGGTGCCCATGGCGTACTCGGCGGGCTTCACGCCGCACCCCAAGGTCTCGTACGCCAATGCCGCACCCACCGGCACGGGCTCCGAGGCCGAGTACCTGGAGATCGCGCTCACCGAGCCACGCGACCCGCAGGAGCTGCGCGAGCTGCTCGACGAGTCGCTGCCGGACGGGCTCGACATCACCGACGCCGTCGAGGCCCGTACGCCGGGTCTCGCCGACCGGCTGACCGCCTCCGTCTGGGAGCTGCGGCTGGAGGGCGTGGAGGTGGCGGACGCCGAGCGCGCCGTCGCCGCCTTCCTCGCCGCCGACGCCGTCGAGGTGCAGCGCAAGACGAAGAGCGGGATGCGCACCTTCGACGCACGGGCCGCCGTGGCGGGCCTGGAGGCCGGTCCTGCCCCGGCTGATAGGCCTGGACAGGGCCCCTGTGCGATACTGCGGCTGGTTGTTCGGCACGTGACACCTGCCGTACGACCCGACGATGTCCTGTCCGGTCTCCGAGCTGTGGCCGACCTGGCGCCGCCGGTCCCCGCAGCGGTGACCAGGCTGGCGCAGGGGCTCTTCGACGAGGAGTCCGGCACGGTGACCGACCCGCTCGCGCCCGACCGCGAGGCAGTCACGGCCGCCCCACAAAGGGCCGCCGGACTCGCCGCCGCCCCGGAGCCGACAGGTGCAGGTTCCGCGTAGGGCGGTCGTTGTAGCGCAGCCCTGGCACTCGGGAGCCACCTGGGTCGGGCCGCGTACACCCACAGGAGACTTTCGCCAGGCCGTACGTACATCGCGTACGGAACCGGCGAGCCAGACATAACAGCTCCCGTGCGGCGCCGCGCCAGACGCGGCGCCCGGGAGCGTGACGGGAGAACCGCCCGCATGCTCGAGCCGAACGAAACCGGCACCACCGCCGGTAACCACAACGAAGAGAACAACTCACCCAGCGACACGCTGCCGCCGCGCCGCCGTCGCCGGGCCGCGTCGCGCCCGGCGGGTCCGCCGGTCACCGCCGCTGCCGGCGAGGCCGCCGAGGTCGTCGTGGAGACGCCCGCCGCAGAGGTGGCCGACGTCGCCTCCCTCGCCGAGGCGCCGGCGGACGCCCCCGAGCCCGCCCCGGCGCGCCAGCGCCGCCGCGCGACCCGTAAGGCGACCGCTCCCTCGGGCGCGCCCGAGGCCGCCGAAGCCACTGTCGAGGAGCCCGGGGCCGCCGAAGCCCCGGCCGCCCCCGCGCGCCGCCGCGCCACCCGTAAGGCCACCGCCGAGGCCCCGGTCACCGAGGAGCCGCAGGCCGCCGAGGCGCCGGTCGCCGAGGAGCCCGAGGCCGCTCCGGCCCGTCCGCGCCGCCGTGCCACCCGTAAGGCCACCGCTCCGGCGGGCGCCCCGCAGGTCGCCGAGGAGCCGCAGGCCGTGGAGGCCCCGGCCGCCGAGGCGCCGGTCGCCGAGGAGCCCGAGGCCGCTCCGGCCCGTCCGCGCCGCCGTGCCACCCGTAAGGCCACCGCTCCGGCCGGTGCCCCGCAGGTCGCCGAGGAGCCGCAGGCCGTGGAGGCTCCCGTCGAGGAGCCCGAGGCCCCGGTCGCCGAAGAGCCCGAGGGCGCCCCGCGCCGTACCCGCCGCCGCGCCACCCGCAAGGCGACCGCGCCCGCCGGCGCGCCGCAGCCGCAGGCCCAGGCCGCGGACGAGGCGGACGTCGCCGAGGCGGGCGAGAGCCTGCCGGCCGATACCGTCGCGCGGATCTCCTCCGACGAGGCCGGGGCCGAGGTCGCCGCCGCCGAGGAGGCCGCCTCGAGGGGCCGCACGCGGCGCCGCGCCACCGCCCCGCAGTTCACCGCCGAGCCGGTCAAGAAGCCCGAGCAGTCCCGTGGCCGCCGTGCCGCGCGGCCCGCCGTGCCGGTCTTCCAGGCGCCGGTCTTCACCGAGCCGATGTTCCAGACCCCGGAGACCGCCGCCGCCGCGGCCGCCGCCGAGGCCGCCGTACAGGAAGAGGCCGAAGAGGTCGAGGAGGTCACCGAGACCGCCGCGCAGACCCCCGCCCCGGTCGCCGAGCAGCCCGAGACCGGTGGCCGCCGCCGTCGCCGTCGCCGTGGCGAGCAGGCCGAGCCGGTCGTCGAGGCGGAGCCGGTGCGCGCCGCCCCGGAGCCGGAGCCCGAGGTCGAGGAGGAGCCCGAGGCCGAGGCGGAGGCCGCCGAGGGCGAGGAGACCGACGAGTTCGGTGACCGTCCGTCGCGCCGCCGCCGTCGCGGTGGCCGTCGTCGCCGCCGTGGTGAGGCCACCGAGGCCGAGGAGGCCGAGGAGGAGGCCGCCCGCGCCGAGGCCGAGGCCGCCGAGCAGGAGGCCGAGGCCGAGGAGGAGGACGAGGAGGCCGAGGACCACGAGGCCGGCACCCCGTCCGCCGCCGGTACCAGCAGCTCGCGCCGTCGCCGTCGCCGTCGCCGCCGCAGCGGTGACGCGGGCGTCGAGACGGAGACCGCCGCCGAGGAGGACGGCGTCCGTACGGTCGTCAAGGTCCGCGAGCCGCGCCCCGCGCGGGAGAAGGCCGAGCCGTCCGACGAGGTGCAGTCCATCAAGGGCTCGACCCGTCTGGAGGCGAAGAAGCAGCGCCGCCGCGAGGGCCGCGAGCAGGGCCGCCGCCGGGTGCCGATCATCACCGAGGCCGAGTTCCTTGCCCGCCGCGAGGCCGTCGAGCGCGTGATGGTCGTCCGCCAGAGCGGCGAGCGCACCCAGATCGGCGTCCTCGAGGACAACGTGCTCGTCGAGCACTACGTCAACAAGGAGCAGGCCACCAGCTACGTCGGCAACGTCTACCTGGGCAAGGTCCAGAACGTGCTGCCGTCCATGGAGGCCGCGTTCGTCGACATCGGCAAGGGCCGCAACGCCGTCCTGTACGCCGGTGAGGTCAACTTCGAGGCGCTCGGCATGGCCAACGGGCCGCGCCGTATCGAGACCGCGCTCAAGTCCGGCCAGTCCGTCCTCGTCCAGGTGACGAAGGACCCGATCGGCCACAAGGGCGCCCGCCTCACCAGCCAGGTGTCCCTGCCCGGCCGCTACCTGGTGTACGTGCCCGAGGGCTCGATGACCGGTATCAGCCGCAAGCTGCCCGACACCGAGCGCGCCCGGCTGAAGACCATCCTCAAGAAGATCGTCCCCGAGGACGCGGGCGTCATCGTGCGCACCGCCGCCGAGGGCGCGAGCGAGGACGAGCTGCGCCGTGACGTCGAGCGTCTGCAGGCGCAGTGGGAGGAGATCCAGAAGAAGGCGAAGAACGGCAACGCTCCGACCCTTCTCTACGGTGAGCCCGACATGACCGTCCGGGTCGTCCGTGACATCTTCAACGAGGACTTCTCGAAGGTGATCGTCAGCGGCGACGAGGCGTGGAAGACCATCCACGGGTACGTGTCGCACGTCGCGCCCGACCTGTCGGACCGGCTCCAGCGCTGGACGTCGGAGGTCGACGTCTTCGCGACGTACCGGATCGACGAGCAGCTGATGAAGGCGCTGGACCGCAAGGTCTGGCTGCCGTCCGGCGGTTCGCTGGTGATCGACAAGACCGAGGCGATGATCGTGGTCGACGTCAACACCGGCAAGTTCACCGGCCAGGGCGGCAACCTGGAGGAGACCGTCACCAGGAACAACCTGGAGGCGGCCGAGGAGATCGTGCGCCAGCTGCGGCTGCGCGACCTGGGCGGCATCGTCGTCATCGACTTCATCGACATGGTGCTGGAGTCCAACCGGGACCTGGTGCTGCGGCGCCTGCTGGAGTGCCTGGGCCGGGACCGTACGAAGCACCAGGTCGCCGAGGTCACCTCGCTGGGTCTGGTCCAGATGACCCGCAAGCGGGTGGGCCAGGGGCTGCTGGAGTCATTCTCCGAGACCTGCGTCCACTGCAACGGCCGTGGCGTGATCGTGCACATGGAGCAGCCGACCACCGCGGGTGGCGGCGGCAACGGCGGCAAGCGCGCCAAGAAGCGCGCCCGCGCCGCCGAGGCCGAGGCGGAGCTGGAGACGGTCGGCACCGAGGAAGAGGTCGAGACCGAGACCGAGGCCGAGGTGGCGGCGGAGGTCGCCGCCCCGGTGGCAGTGGAGGAGCCGTTCCGTCCGGACGAGGAGCTGTACTCCAGCGTCGCGGAGGCCGAGGCGGCCGCGGGCCGTGGCCGTTCTCGCCGCCGGGCGTCCCGCAAGGCGACGGCTCCGGCCGGTGCGCCGAAGGCGGCCGTGGAGCCCGAGCCGCGGCTCGGGGTCGCCGAGGTGGCCCCCGAGGCCATCGAGGTGCAGGCCGTTCCGGCGCTCGCCGCCCCGGTCGAGGAGACGACCGCTCCCGAGGCCCCGAAGGGCCGCACCCGGCGTCGTGCCACCCGCAAGGCGACCGCCCCGGCGGGTCCGCCCAAGCCGGTGGAGGCCGAGGAGGCGCCCGCGCCCGTGACCGTTCCGGCCGAGCCGGAGCCGGTCCAGCCGGAGCCCGTCAAGGAACCGGAGCCGCAGCCCGAGGCCGTCCAGCCCGAGCCCGTCCAGCCCGAGCCGGTCCAGCCGGTCGCCGAGGAGGCCCCCGTGGCCGCCCCGCCGCGTCCGCGCCGCCGGGTGGTCCGCAAGGTCACCGCTCCCGCTGCCTCCCCCGCGGGCGCCGCCGAAGCCGCGGTCATCGTCGTGAGCAGCGGCTCCCCGGTGGAGCCCAAGCCCGAAGAGGCCCCGGCGACCGAGGCCCCGGCGACCGAGACCCCGGAGGCGGAGGCCGCCGGGACCGAGGAGGCCCCGGCCAAGAAGGCCGCGGCTCGCAAGACGGCCAAGAAGGCCACGGCGAAGAAGGCGGCCACCAAGAAGACGGCCGCCAAGAAGACGACCGCGGCGAAGAAGACGACCGCCAAGAAGGCGGCGGCCACCACCTCGGCGGCAAAGACGACAAAGGCGGCGAAGACCGCCAAGTCGGCGTCGAAGAAGACCGCCGCGGCCGAGCAGTAGGCAGCCGGCCGGCCCGGTCGCCGTGACAGCGGTCACGGCGACCGGGCCGGCCGATGGCAAGCTGACTGCTGAACAGTTGGTGAGCGCCGATTGAACGTTCCCCGTTCCGTCCCGGATTAGCCGGGGCGGAACCCGGGATTTCGTTTCGGAATCGATGCCTCCAACGGTTAACGGCCCCGAAATTGACCAGGAAATTCCTGATAATGTGACGCCGGTCGCTGCCGTGGGCGGGCCCCGCCCGAAAACTACGGTCGGTGACCGACCCGGTTCCGGGACAGACCGGTCCCAGCATTCCTCGGTAGGGCGTCGGCATCGCGCCGGAGGGGTAAGCGCGGCCTTGTTAGCCTCCGCAACACCCTTCAGACCTCTGCCACAAAGAGCTCTTGCGGTGTTCAAGGAGGACGTCCATGCCGAGCATCAACGAGCAGCCCATCCCCGCTGCCCGCCCGGTCATCGGTGAAGAAGAGATCGAGGCCGCGGTACGCGTACTGCGCACCGGCCGCGTCGTACAGGGCCCCGAAGTGGCCGCCTTCGAGGAGGGATTCTCCGAGCTGGTCGACGGCCGCCACTGCGTCGCCGTCAACTCCGGTACCTCGGCGCTGCACCTCCTTCTGATGGCTCTGAACATCGGCCCGGGTGACGAGGTGATCGTCCCGTCCTTCTCGTTCGCCGCCTCGGCGAACGCGGTCCGCCTGGTCGGCGCCGACGTCGTCTTCGTCGACATCGAGGCCGACAGCTTCAACATCGACCCGGCCGCGGTCGAGGCCGCCATCACCCCGCGCACCGCCGCGATCATGCCGGTGCACATCTACGGCAACCCGGCCGCCATGGACAAGATCATGGCCATCGCCGAGAAGCACAAGCTCGCGGTCGTCGAGGACGCCTGCCAGGCGCACGCCGCGGCCCTGAACGGCACCCCGGTCGGCGCCTTCGGCTCCGGCGGCACGTTCAGCTTCTACCCGACGAAGAACATGCACTCCCTCGAGGGCGGCATGATCTCCACCGCGGACGCCGAGACCGCCCGCACCCTGCGCCTGCTGCGCAACCAGGGCATGGAGCAGCGGTACGCCAACGAGATCGTCGGCGCCAACATGCGCATGACCGATGTCGCCGCCGCCGTCGGCCGCGTACAGCTGTCCAAGCTGCACGGCTGGACCGAGACGCGCATCGCCAACGCCGCGTACCTGAGCGAGCACATCACCGCGCCGGGCATCGTGACGCCGATCGTGGCCGAGGGCGCGCGCCACATCTACCACCAGTACACGATCCGGGTGCAGGGCGGTGACCGTGACGCCGCCATGGCGAAGCTCACCGAGGCGGGTGTCGGCAACGCCGTCTACTACCCGACCCCGATCCACCGGCTGAAGCCGTACTGGGAGCCGGACCAGAAGGCGGGCCGCAACTGGGACCTGCCCGAGACGGAGAAGGCCGCCGCTGAGGTCGTCTCGCTGCCCGTGCACCCCTCGCTGACCCAGAACGACCTTGAGCGCATCGTCACCGCCGTGAACGCGCTGGGAGAGAACCTGTGACTGCTGCTGGACTGCGGGCCGGCCTGATCGGCCTCGGCTCGATGGGACGCCACCACGCCCGCGTACTGGCCGGACTGGACGGCGTGAGCCTCGTCGGCGTCGTCGACCCGATGGGCGACAAGAACGGCTGGGCGCAGGGCGCTCCCGTCCTGTCCACCGTCGAGGAACTGATCTCGCTGGGCATCGACTACGCCGTCGTCGCCTGCCCGACCGCGCTGCACGAGGAAGTCGGCCTGAAGCTCGCCGACGCCGGCGTCCACGCGCTGATCGAGAAGCCGGTCGCCGACACCGTCGACGGCGCCCGCCGCCTCGTCGAGGCGTTCGAGACGCGCGGCCTGGTGGCCGGCGTCGGCCACATCGAGCGGTGCAACCCGGCGCTGCGCAGCCTCCGCTCCCGCCTGGAGGCCGGTGAGCTGGGCGACGTGTACCAGGTCGTCACCCGCCGCCAGGGCCCCTTCCCGCACCGCATCGCGGACGTCGGCGTGGTCAAGGACCTCGCCACCCACGACATCGACCTGACGGGCTGGGTCACCGGCCAGCAGTACACGTCGATCGCCGCGCACACGGTGTCGAAGTCGGGCCGCCCGCACGAGGACATGGTCTCCGCCGTCGGCCAGCTCTCCGACGGCACGATGGTCAACCACCTGGTCAACTGGCTGAGCCCGCTGAAGGAACGCTTCACGTCGGTCACCGGCGAGAAGGGCTGCTTCATCGCGGACACCCTTACCGCCGACCTCACGTTCTACTCCAACGCCGCCGTCGCCACCGAGTGGGAGGCGCTGCGCGCGTTCCGCGGTGTCTCCGAGGGTGACATGATCCGCTACGCCATCCCGAAGCGCGAGCCGCTCCTCGTCGAGCACGAGCTGTTCCGGGACGCGGTCCTCGGCAAGGGTGACGACATCTGCACGCTGCGCCAGGGTCTGCGTACGGTGGAGGTGGCCGCGGCCGTCATCGACTCCGCCGACCGCGGTGTCACCGTGCGGCTCACCCCGGAGGACGTGGCCAGTTGACCACACCCGATGTCACCGTCGTGGTAGCCGTGTACAACACGATGCCGTACCTCACCGAGTGCCTGAACTCGCTGGTGGGGCAGAGCATCGGGCTGGACCGGCTCGAGGTCGTGGCCGTCGACGACGGCTCGACCGACGACAGTGGCCGGGAACTGGACCGCTTCGCGGAGAAGTACCCGAACACTGTCAAGGTGATCCATCAGGCCAACTCCGGTGGCCCGGCTGCTCCCAGCAACCGGGCCCTGGAGCTGGCCACCGGTCGTTATGTGTACTTCATCGGCTCCGACGACTACCTGGGCAAGGAAGCCCTGGAGCGCATGGTGGCCTGTGCCGACAAGCACGGCTCCGACGTCGTCGTCGGCAAGATGGTGGGCACCAACGGCCGTTACGTCCACCAGGCGCTCTTCAAGAAGAGCGACCCGGACATCTCGCTGTACGACTCGGCCCTGCCGTTCACCCTGGCCAATACCAAGCTCTTCCGCCGCGAGCTGGTGGAGAAGTACGAGCTGCGCTTCCCCGAGGACCTGCCGGTCGGCTCCGACCAGCCGTTCACCCTGGAGGCGTGCGTACGGGCCGCGAAAATCTCGGTCCTCGCGGACTACACGTACTACTACGCGGTCAAGCGCGGCGACGCCAGCAACATCACCTACCGGGCGAACCACCTGTCCCGGCTGCGCTGCACCGAGCGGATCATGCACTTCGCGGCCTCGCTGATCGAGGCGGGCCCGCAGCGTGACGCGGTCCTCAACCGCCACTTCACCTGGGAGCTCGCCAAGCTCATCCAGGACGACTTCCCCTCGCTCGACGCGGCCACCCGGACCGAGGTGTGCGCGGGCATCGCGAAGCTGGCGGACGAGTACTTCACCGACGCGCTGCGCGACGCGATGGACGTCAAGCGGCGGGTGCGGATCTGCCTGGCCCGGCGCGGCGCCGTCGAGGAGCTCGTACGGGCCATCGAGGACGAGGCCGCGCACGGATCCCCGCCGCTGCTCCTGGAGGATGGGCGGGCGTTCGTCCGCTACCCCGGCTTCCGCGACCCGGCCGTCGGGCTGCCCGACCGGGTGTACGAGGTGATCGGCGAGGCCGTCCCCGGCCGGCTGGCCGAGGTCACGTCGCTGGCCGCGGCCGAGTGGGACCAGAACGGCGACGACATGGCCGTCGGCCTGACGGTACGGCTCGGGCTGACCGGCGAGACCGGCTCGGCCGTCGTGAGGCTCGCCACCAAGGCCATGCCCAAGAGCGCCGACAAGCCCGGCGCCCGCAGGCTCCCCGTAGGACACGAACTGCCCGCGCCGGTCGGGGAGTTCACCCGCAAGCCGACCGAGGACGGCGAGGGTACCCTGCTCACCGCCCGTATCCCGGTCAAACCCAAGAGCGCCAAGCTCGGTGTGCGCGTGTACGCCGACGTGGCAGGCTCGACGTACGAGATTCCCGTGCCGGTCCGTGGCGTGCCACTGCCCCTGGCGCGGCGCTGGCGCGAGGTGATCCCGTACCGGATCTCCGCCAACGCCAACCCCAAGGGGCGGCTGGTGATCACCACGGCTCCGCTCTGGGAGCCCTCGCGCGGCGTGGGCAAGCGACTGCGTCAACTGATGTCCCGTGTGAAGAGGAAACTGACCCGATGAATATCTGTGTAGTCGCGCTCGGCAAGATCGGCCTGCCGCTCGCCGTGCAGTTCGCCGCCAAGGGCCACAAGGTCATCGGCGCCGACGTCAACGAGAAGGTCGTCGAGCTGGTCAACGCCGGCACCGAGCCCTTCCCCGGCGAGCACGACCTCGACCGGCTGCTGAAGCAGACCGTCGACGCCGGTCTGCTGTCCGCGACCACCGACACCGCGGCCGCCGTCGCCCAGTCCGAGGCCGTCGTGGTCGTCGTCCCGCTGTTCGTGGACGCCGAGGGCACCCCCGACTTCGGCTGGATGGACTCCGCCACCAAGGCCATCGCCAAGGGCCTCAAGCCGGGCACCCTCGTCTCCTACGAGACCACCCTGCCGGTCGGCACCACCCGCACCCGCTGGGCGCCGATGCTGGAGGAGGGCTCCGGCCTGACGGCGGGCGAGGACTTCCACCTGGTCTTCTCCCCGGAGCGCGTCCTCACCGGCCGGGTCTTCGCCGACCTGCGCCGCTACCCCAAGCTCGTCGGCGGCATCGACGAGGCGTCGGCCAAGCACGGCGTCGAGTTCTACGAGCAGGTCCTCGACTTCGACGAGCGCGACGACCTGCCGCGCGCCAACGGCGTGTGGGACCTGGGCACCGCCGAGGCCTCCGAGCTCGCCAAGCTCGCCGAGACCACGTACCGCGACGTCAACATCGGTCTGGCCAACCAGTTCGCCCGGTTCGCCGACAAGCAGAACATCGACGTCCTTAAGGTCATCGAGGCCTGCAACAGCCAGCCCTACAGCCACATCCACCAGCCCGGCATCGCCGTCGGCGGTCACTGCATCCCGATCTACCCGCGGATGTACCTGTGGAACGACCCGGAGGCGACCGTCGTGCGCTCGGCCCGCGAGGCCAACGCCGCGATGCCCGAGTACGCCGTCGACCTGCTGGCCGCCGCCTACGGCGACCTGAAGGACGTGAACGTGCTGGTGCTGGGCGCCGCCTACCGCGGTGGCGTCAAGGAGACCGCGTTCTCCGGCGTCTTCGGCACCGTCCAGGCTCTCAAGGCCCGTGGCGCCGTCCCGTACGTCTCCGACCCGATGTACACGGCCGAGGAGCTCGCCGCGCACGGCCTCACCCCCCACCAGGGCGAGAAGGTCACCGCCGCGATCCTCCAGGCCGACCACGCCGAGTACCGTGAGCTGGCCGCCTCCGACCTGCCGGACGTCACCGTCCTGGTCGACGGCCGCCGCACCACGGACCCGGCCCGCTGGGAGGGTGTCCGCCGCGTCGTCATCGGCGGCTGACCCGGCAGTCGGTCCCGTACACAACGAACAGTGGCCCTGCCCCGCGCACGTGTGGGGCAGGGCCGGTTTGCAGAGGTTTCCCCATGACCTGGTTGATTACTGGCGGCGCCGGATTCATCGGCTCCCACGTGGTGAAGGCGATGGCCGAGGGCGGCGAGCGGATCGTCGTCCTGGACGACCTGAGCACGGGCCGCGCCGAGCGGCTCCCCGCCGGCGTCCCCCTGGAGGTCGGCACCGTCCTGGACCGTGACGTCGTCGACCGCGTCCTCCGTGAGCACGCCGTCACCGGCATCGTGCACATCGCGGGCAAGAAGCAGGTCGCCGAGTCGGTCGCCAAGCCGTTGCACTACTACCGCGAGAACGTCGAGGGCCTCCGTACGCTCCTGGAGGGTGCCGTCGAGGCCGGGGTGAGCCGGTTCCTGTTCTCGTCGTCGGCCGCCGTGTACGGCATGCCCGACGTGGACCTGGTCACCGAGGCCACCCCGTGCGCGCCCATCAACCCGTACGGCGAGACCAAGTTGGCCGGCGAGTGGCTGGTCACGGCGACGGGCCGGACGTACAAGATGGCGACCGCGTCGCTGCGGTACTTCAACGTGGCGGGCGCCGCCACGCCCGAGCTGGGCGACGACGGCGTCTTCAACCTCGTACCGATGGTGTTCGAACGCCTCACGGCCGACGAGCAGCCGCGGATCTTCGGCGACGACTACCCGACGCCCGACGGCACCTGCATCCGCGACTACATCCACGTCGAGGACATCGCCTCCGCGCACGTCGCCGCCGCCCGCCGGCTCGCGGCCGACCCGGACGCCTCGCTGGTCCTGAACATCGGCCGCGGCGAGGGCGTCTCCGTCACGGAGATGGTCGACATCATCCAGGACGTCACCGGCCGCACCGACATCGAGCCGCTCGTCACCGACCGCCGCCCCGGCGACCCGGCCCGCGTGGTGGCCTCCGCCGACCGCATCGCCGATGAGCTGGGCTGGACCGCGCGGTACGGCGTGCGCGAGATGGTCGAGTCCGCGTGGGCGGGCTGGCAGCTGCGCCACCCGTAAGCACCGCACATACGAGAAGGGCCCCGGGATCGCTCCCGGGGCCCTTCTCTCGTACCGCCTAGCGGTCTCCGAGGAACAGCTTGTCGAAGGCCTTGCTCACGACAGGCCAGTCCCACGTCGACAGCGCGTACTCCGACGCCAGCTTCCCGGCGTTCTGCCACGCCTCCTCGGTCGCCGTCGTCTCCAGGATCCGCTGCGCGGCCTCCTCCGTGGAGCCGACGACCCAGCCCTCCGGGTACAGCGTGCGGGCGCTGTTGGGCTTGCCCGCGTAGAACGGCCAGTCGCGGGCGACGGGGACGGCGGCGCTCGCCGCGCCCTCCATCAGGCCCACGTGGCAGCCCTCACGTACCGACGAGGACAGGATGACGCCGATGTCGGTGAGCGCCGACGGCACGTCGTCGGTCGGGCCGAGCCGCAGCACGACACCTTCCTCGACGAGCGGGGCGATCTCCTTCTCGAACTGGCGCCGGTAGTCGCGGGTCGCCCGGCTGGTCTTCGGGTTCATGTCGCCGCCCACCAGCAGCAGCCGGTAGCGCTCGTCCTGCTCCCGCACCCGCCGCAGGACGTCCACGGCCCACATCGGGTCCTTGGCGACCTGGCTGATGCCCACCAGGCCCAGGTTGAAGCGGGCGTCCTCGGACTTCGGGCGGGCGAAGCCCGACAGGTCCATGGCGTTGTCGATGAGGTGAGCGCGCGGCGCGCTGTCACCGCGCAGCATCGGCACCAGCGACTCGACGAGGTCCTTCACATGGGGGGCGACGTAGATCAGGTCGTCGATCCGCGAGAAGTCCGTCATGTGCGGCCAGCGCGT
The DNA here is from genome assembly GCF_002099185.1 of Streptomyces sp. CB03238. Lineage (NCBI taxonomy): Bacteria > Bacillati > Actinomycetota > Actinomycetes > Kitasatosporales > Streptomycetaceae > Streptomyces > Streptomyces sp. CB03238. The sequence goes on from NZ_NBCN01000001.1 coordinate 426,179, forward strand.
GAACGCCTCGTAGCTGTGCAGGCGGACGACGATCCGGGTGTCGCCCGGGTCGATCGTCGTCAGCATCGCCGCCGGGCCCACCGACCAGTCCAGGAAGACGGTGTCCGCCCAGTCCAGGTACGGCCGCATCAGCCGCTCGACTTCCTCCTGGTACGTGCTCGTACCGCCGGCCAGACGGTCCTCCAGCACCCGGCGGCCCGCCCACGCGATCCGCTTGAGCGCCTTCTGCGCCGCCAGGTCCAGGTACCGCAGCTCCACGCCCTCGTGGTTGCCGTACCGGTCCAGGATGTGGTGCAGGAAGTTGTCGTTGGCGCTGGTGGTGACCAGCAGCCGCAGCGGACGGTCCTTGGGCGCCGGCGCGGCCGGGGTCCTGCGGCCCTGCGGGCGCTGCATGACGCCCATCACCTTGGAGCGGTACAGCGGCTTGACGAAGCCCTCCGCGTCCTTGGCCAGCGGCGACGACAGCTGGTCGATGTGCAGCACCCGGTGGAAGCCCAGGAACAGCGCACGGTCCAGCGCGAAGGACGCCTTCTCGTGGTTGCCGTCCGCGAACTGGGCGTCGGCGTGCGCGAGCTGCGCGGCGACCGCCTTGTCGAGGTCGCGCGGGTTCAGCCCCTTGCCGAGCTCCTTCATCACGGCCTCGTCCAGCAGCTGCGCCTTGAGCCCCAGGTCGGAGATCTTCGACGCGGCGGCGGCGAGCGCCAGGGCGGCGCCACTGGTGCGGCCCGCCCACTGCATGCCCTCGGCCACATAGCGGGAAGTCGCGATGCGCACCTTGGGCGGCACGCCGGGCGCCGTGACGGCCGTACGCCACATCCGGGCACCCACCGTGGAGCGCATCACCGGGCGGGCGGTGGCGCGCCGCATGACGGCGGCCGGCAGGCCGTCCACGGAGCGGCGCACGTTCTGCTTGACGACGTCCAGCGGCGGCAGGACGCCCCGGCCGGCGGTGGAGCCCTTCTCCTTGACCCGGTCGACGGCCTTCAGGGCCGGCGCCAGGCCGAAGTGGGCCTCCTCGATCCGGTAGTACTGCGCGAGGCGCCACACCGTGTAGACGGCGCCCGCGTCGAGCGCCACCAGGACGTCCGCCGTGCGGGCCTGCCGGCGCAGCCGGCTGTCCCGCTGCGCCTGCATCCACACCTTCATGCCGCCCGGCGCCATACGGGCCTTGCGGCGCAGCGCCGCGCTGCGGACGTTGAGGTTGCGCGGGAGCTGGTGCGTGCCGTCCAGCTCCATGGCGGCGAGTTCCTCGGCGACCGGCTCGAGGTGGAACGTACCGGCGAGGAACGTCTTCGCGCCCGCGGCGCGGAACTTGCGCACCGAGTCGGCGAACACGCCCAGCTGGGGCCGGACGCTGGCGATGAACAGGACGGTGGTCACAGGGACGGTCCTCCGGCGACGATCTGGTTCTCGGCGAGGGAAGCCGCGTCCGTGCTTTCCGGCCTGAGCGCGGCGTAGTCGTCGATCAGCTGCTTCACGGCGGAGGTCATCAGCGCCTCGCGGGTGAACTGGTCGGCGTGCGCCATGGCTTCGGCGTGTACCTCGTCGCTCGTCTCCACCGCCATGTGCGCGGCCGTGATGAAGGACTCGGTCAGCCCCTCCTCGTCGATGCCGACGGCGCCCGTCCACAGCGGGTGCCCGCGCAGCACGTTGGACGCGTCGTGCTCGACGACGTGCGCCGAGACGATCGGCAGGCCGGTCGCCATGTACTCGTACACCTTGCCGGAGGTGACGTAACGGCCGCCGATGAGGATGAGGACCATCGCGTCCCAGCGGGCGTAGATGGACGCCACCTCGGCCTTGGCGGCGGGGCCGCCGAAGCGTACGCCGTCGACCTCGGCCTGCTTGAGGACCTCGGCGTGCCGGTTGGCCTCGCGGCCGGAGCCGTTGCCGATGTGACCGCGCACCTCGAAGGTGGCGTTGGCCAGCAGCGGCTCCTTCTCGCGGGCGGCGCGCCAGGCGTTGAGCACGGTCTCCAGGTGCGGGACCGTGAAGTTGACGGTGCCGAGGTAGCCGAAGGCCAGGCCCGCCTCGGGGTTGGCGCGGTGCGCCTTGCCCGGCGAGCTGTCGGCGTCGTAGCCGTTGCGCACGACGTGGACGCGGTCGGCGAAGTCGGGGTAGCGGGTGCGGTAGTGCTCCGCGATCGGGTCGTTGACGACCCACAGGGACAGCGCGTTGTCGAGGATCTTCTGCTCCCAGCGACCCTCGGCGGAGTCGCGGGCGAACGCCTCGACGCCGTCGATGACGTCGATGGACCAGCCGTCGCGGAAGTCCACCGCGTACGGGACCTTCGCCTCCTCCCACAGCTTCCACGCCGCGGCGAGGTTGACGTAGGGGACGCAGCTGGCGAGCAGCAGGTCGGCCGGGTGCTCGCCGTGGATGCGGAGCACGGCCTGCTCCAGATCCTCGCGCCACTCACCGAAGTTGGGCTCGGGGAAGGGCTCCATCTGGCGACGGCGCAGCCGCGTCACCCACCCGTTCGGGTTGAGTGCGCGCTCCTCGCTGTACAGACGGATGTCCGTCTCCAGGTCCTCGCGCACCAACGGCAGTTCGACGATCTTGATCTTCGGGTCGACCTGCTCCAGAAGGGTGAGGTCGACGCCGGAGTCCCTTTCCCACGACTCCTGCGCGATGGTGACGACGGTGACGTCCCAGCCCTGGTTGATGAACTGGTTCGCGGTCTCGCGCATGCGGTACGCGCAGCTCTTGGCCGCGGGCGGGAAACCGATGGCGAGGTAGATCACATGGGGCCGCTTGCCTGCCGCGGGCAGCCCGGACCTGGGAGACGCTGACATAACCGGTGACGCTAGCACGGTGACATGTACGGAAAAGTGCCTCGTGAGAGGACCTGTCCGGTCACGCGTGCCGGCTGCCTCCCTTCCACTCTTCCATGATCCGGACAACGTTGCGGGCGGCCCGTCCGTCGCCGTACGGGGTGCCCGGGTCGGCCGTGGGCACCGCACGGGTCACGGTGGCGGCCCACTCGTCGGCCGGCAGCGTGTGCGGGTCGGGAACAAGGACGTTCCAGCCCGTGTCGACGGTTTCCACCCACTCCGTCTCGGGACGGATGGTGGTGGTGATGCGCTCCAGCAGGAACGCTTCCTTCTGCAGACCGCCCGAGTCGGTCACCACACCGGCCGAGGCCAGCACGGCGGCGACCAGACCGGCGTACGGCAGCGGACGGCCGACGTGCACGGAGCCGGTGTTCAGCTCGATGTTGTGCGCCTGGGCACGCGAGACCAGACGCGGGTGGGCGAGCAGCGCGACGGGGACCGGCAGGCCGGCCAGCGAGTCGATGATCGCGCGGAGGCGCTCCGGGTCGTCGGTGTTGTCCGGCCGGTGCAGCGTGGCCAGCAGGAACGGCTTCGACGGGTCGATGCCCTCGGGCAGCGCCGGCGCGGGGTGCTTGCCCGCCAGCACGTCGTCCCGGATCTTCAGGCAGATGTCGACCATCACGTCACCGGCCAGTACGGCACGGTCCTTCAGGCCCTCGTCGGCGAGGTGGCGCATGGCCTCCTCGGTCGGGGCGAGCAGGACGTCGGCGCAGTGGTCGGTCAGGACGCGGTTGTGCTCCTCCGGCATACGCCGGTTGAACGAGCGCAGACCCGCCTCCAGGTGGGCGACCGGCAGGTGCATCTTCACGGCCGAAAGCGCACCGGCGATGGTCGAGTTGGTGTCGCCGTAGACCAGCACCCAGTCCGGCTTCTCGCGCTCCAGGACCGGGTCCAGCGCGGAGAGCACGGCACCGGTCTGGACGCCGTGGCTGCCGGATCCGACGCCCAGGTGGACGTCCGGGTCAGGGATGCCGAGGCCGTCGAAGAAGACGTCGGAGAGGTCGGCGTCGTAGTGCTGCCCGGTGTGCACGATGAAGTGCTCGTGCTCCGTCTCGGCGAACGCGGCCGCGATGGGGGCGAGCTTCACCAATTGGGGACGTGCGCCGACGATGCTGATGACTTTCACTGAGCACTCTTCTTCTACTGGGACAGGTCAATGAGGGAGGCGTGCCGTGCCATCGTAGGCAATGGCCGGGATGACCAGGCCCGCGGCCGGAGCACGGGGTGGAACGGCACGGTCCGACGGCCGTGGTCAGACATGGTCAGAAGGTGCGTGCGCACCGCTGAACGGCCGGGATAACGATTCCGTGAACAGTTGACGGCGAGGTTTCGCGGCGGTGCGGACGGGGTCTCAGGGCCGTACGGAGCGGGGGCCGAGGCTTTCGGCACCGTGCGCGGCCACGCGCCGGCGCAGTTCCCGGTCGGCCGTCACCACGAGGCACGTACGCCCCGCCGCGGCCGCCTCGCCCGCCAGCTCCACGATCCGGTCGTCGCCGCTGCCGGGCGCCGCGTCGACCCGCACCCCCGGCACCGGCTCCACGCCCCGGGCCTGCCCCTCGACGACGAGCACGACGTCCAGCGGGCCCGGATGCCCGGCGACCCCGCCGGAGGCGTACGGGACGAGCCGGTCACGCAGTCGCTCGGCGGCTCCGCGGCGGTCCCGCCACCAGCCGTCGGGCACCGATCCGACGACGTTCGCGGCATCGACGACGAGGAGAGTGAGCACGCTACGAGGGTCCCATGCACGGGCGGCCGGGTGGGCCTTTCGGGGGACTGGGGAACACGCGTCAAAATGCTATCGTCGCGCAAGCTTGGGGGAACTGTGCGTGAACTGTTTGAACTGTTCAGGGGAAGGTCGGCGGTGAGCCATGGCGGTGTGGTCCGCGCGGAAGTCCAAGCGTCCTGCGGACGCCCCTCCGCGCCGTAGCGCCGCCACGGGCGGTGCCCCGCTCCCCGACGCCTCCTCCCTCCCGGCCACCACCGACTGGCTGGTGCGCGGCAAGGACGGCCGCCTCACGGCGTACGCCCCGGTCGAGGGCGCCGTGCTGCGCTGGACCGAGAAGCACCCGGGCGGCCCCGAGTGGACCGGCCCCGAGAAGCTCCCGGCGCCCGGCATCGTGCCGCACCTCTCCATAGCCCAGGGCGCCGACGGCTACGTCCACCTCGTGGCGCTGCGCCGCACGCGCCTCGCGGACGGCACCCCCGCCACCGACGTGGTCTTCGCGCTCCAGTACCAGTCGGGCCTGGCGGTACGCGACTGGGCCGTTGTGGGCAACCCGTACCCGAACGACCCGGCGCTCGCCGCGCAGATCGGTCTGCCGGCGGCCGTCATCGACTCCGACGGCTCGCTGCACGTCTTCGTACGCAATGTGGGCGGCGGGATCTGCGGGCGCTCCTCGGTGCCGTCGGGCAAGTGGAACAAGTGGGCCGACCTCAAGGGCAGCGGGATCGTCGGCGATCACACCATCACGGCGTCGATCACCACCGACGGGCTGATGGAACTCGTCGCGCCGACGGCCGGACACATCCTGCGCTGGACGCAGGAGACCAAGGGCGTGAAGTTCCAGCGCGCCGAGGACATCCCGGCCAGGGCCGAGGCGGGCTCCCTCTCCTCGGAGCGCACCGGCGCGGGCCGCCTCACCCACTTCTGGCACGACGCCGACGACGGTACGGTCCGGGCCTGGCGCCCCTCCGACAAGGCCCCGTCCGTCCTCGGCTCCGGCGCGGGCACCGGCCCGGTCGCCACCCTCCGTACCGCCGTGGACGGCCACGACTGCACGGTCATGGCCCGCCGGGACGCCGCCACCGGCCGCCCCGCGCTGGCCGCCTACCCGACGGAGGACGAGGCGCTCGGCGCCACCTGGACGCTCACCGGCGAACCGTGCGCGGGCGCACCCGCGCTCGCACTCGACGGCCGCGGCCGGGTCGTCATGGCCGCCTTCGGCACGGACGGCACCCTGCGCGTCGCCCGCCAGAAGCCGGAACCGGGGCTGGCCCTGGAGGCGTGGGCGCGGGTGTAGGGGGCCGGGGCGGCGCCGGTCGCCTCCGGCGGCGGGTCCCTCCTCGTGGTGGCCACCCGTTTTGTTGTGCCCACCCGTTCCGCTGGGCACAACGGGACTGGGGCGGTGCCCTTGCCTGGGTGCCCACGGGGGCGGTGCGTGGCCACGGGGGCGGTGCGTGCGTGGGGGCGGGGCCCCTCCGGGCTCGCCTCCTCGAGGCCGGCGGCCTTAGGTGCCTTTTCCGGGAGCCGTTTCGTCGCCGCCAACCTCTGCGGGGGCGACCCTGCACGGGCCCCACCCGGCCGTCTGCCGGGTGCGGGCCGTGGCAATGGGCGGCCGGCCCGTACGTCAGGCCGCGCGCTCGGTGAGCGTGCCGTCCTTCTCGTCGAACAGCGCGCCGGTCTTCGGGCACTCCCACACGCCCGGCTCGCCGGCCCGCTCCACCAGCCGTACGCCGGCCCGGCCGACCCAGCCGATCTGCCGTGCCGGAACGCCCACGACCAGCGCGAAGTCGGGGACGTCCTTGGTGACGACCGCGCCCGCGGCCACCATCGCCCAGCGGCCGATCTCCAGCGGTGCCACGCACACCGAGCGCGCGCCGATCGAGGCGCCGTCGGCGATCTTCACGCCCACGGCTTCCCAGTCGCCGCCGCGCTTCTGCTTGAAGTCGGGGTCGACGGAGCGCGGGTTGTGGTCGTTGGTGAGGACGACGGCGGGGCCGATGAAGACACCGTCGCCGAGCTCGGCCGGCTCGTAGACCAGGGAGTAGTTTTGCAGCTTGCAGTTGTCGCCCATGCGCACGCCCGTGCCGACGTACGCACCGCGGCCGATCACGCAGCCCTCGCCGAGCTTCGCGTCCTCGCGGATCTGCGCGAGCTCCCAGACGCTGCTCCCGGCGCCGATCTCGGCGGTGTCGGCGACCTGCGCGGTGGGCTGGACCCTGTAGTTCACTGTGCTCTGCCTTCCGGTGTGCGGCTTGCCCGGTGAGCATACGGGCGGTGGCCCCGGCGCGGTCCGGACGGGCTGGTTTGACCCCCGGAAGCGGGGACCGTAACCTTGACCGTCGGCGTGTTTCCATGCGCGCCAGCTCCTGAGCACCTCCCTCCCGCCTGGTCGGGAGAGGCCGCTCATCCTTCCGGAACAGTCACGGGCCCGTCGGCCCGTGCGAGCGGCTGGCATCAGGGGTTTCCGTTCCGAGCGAGAGAGAGATCCGCGTGTACGCCATCGTGCGCAGCGGTGGTCGCCAGCACAAGGTTGCTGTCGGCGACATCGTTGAGGTTGACAAGATTTCCACTGCCAAGGTTGGCGACACGGTCGAGCTCTCGACCCTGCTCGTTGTCGACGGCGACGCTGTGACCAGCGACCCGTGGGTGCTGGCCGGCATCAAGGTCCAGGCCGAGGTCGTGGACCACCACAAGGGCGCCAAGATCGACATCCTGCGCTACAAGAACAAGACCGGCTACCGCCGTCGCCAGGGCCACCGCCAGCAGTACACGGCGATCAAGGTCACGGCGATCCCCACGGCTGCGAAGTAAGGGACTGAGGAGACATGGCACACAAGAAGGGCGCATCGTCCACCCGGAACGGTCGCGACTCCAACGCTCAGCGGCTCGGCGTGAAGCGCTTCGGCGGTCAGGTCGTCAACGCCGGTGAGATCCTGGTCCGCCAGCGTGGCACCCACTTCCACCCCGGCTCGGGCGTCGGCCGTGGCGGCGACGACACGCTGTTCGCGCTGCAGGCCGGTGCGGTGCAGTTCGGCACCTTCCGTGGCCGCAAGGTCGTGAACATCGTTCCGGCTGCCTAAGCCACTTTCGCGGAGGCGGACCTCACTTCCCGTACGGGAAGCGGGTCCGCCTTTCGCTTGTTGCACCGAAGACATTTCCTACGTAACTGGAGGCACAGGACATGACCACCTTCGTGGACCGCGTCGAGCTGCATGTCGCCGCGGGTAACGGAGGCCACGGCTGTGCCTCCGTTCACCGGGAGAAGTTCAAGCCGCTCGGCGGCCCCGACGGGGGCAACGGCGGCCGTGGCGGCGATGTGATCCTGGTCGTGGACCAGTCGATCACCACCCTGCTGGACTACCACCACTCCCCGCACCGCAAGGCCACCAACGGCAAGCCCGGCGAGGGCGGCAACCGCTCCGGCAAGGACGGCCAGGACCTGGTCCTGCCGGTGCCGGACGGCACGGTCGTCCTCGACAAGAACGGCGACGTGCTGGCCGACATGGTCGGGCACGGCACGTCGTACGTCGCCGCCGAGGGCGGCCGCGGCGGGCTCGGCAACGCGGCGCTGGCCTCGGCCCGCCGCAAGGCGCCGGGCTTCGCGCTGCTGGGCGAGCCGGGACGGTCCGGCGACATCGTCCTGGAGCTGAAGACGGTCGCGGACGTGGCCCTGGTGGGCTACCCCAGCGCCGGCAAGTCCTCGCTGATCTCCGTACTGTCCGCCGCCAAGCCGAAGATCGCGGACTATCCGTTCACGACGCTGGTGCCGAACCTCGGTGTGGTCACGGCCGGCTCGACCGTCTACACGATCGCGGACGTGCCGGGGCTCATCCCGGGCGCCAGCCAGGGGCGTGGGCTGGGCCTGGAGTTCCTGCGGCACGTGGAGCGCTGCTCGGTCCTCGTGCACGTCCTGGACACGGCGACGCTGGAGTCCGACCGTGACCCGGTCACCGACCTGGACGTCATCGAGGAGGAGCTCAAGCAGTACGGCGGCCTCGACGACCGTCCCCGGATCGTCGTCCTCAACAAGATCGACATCCCGGACGGCAAGGACCTCGCGGAGATGATCCGTCCGGACCTGGAGGCGCGCGGCTACCGCGTCTTCGAGGTCTCGGCCGTCGCCCACCTGGGCCTGAAGGAGCTGTCCTTCGCGCTGGCCGAGATCGTCGCCAAGGCGCGGGCCGCCAAGCCGAAGGAGGAGGCGACCCGGATCGTCATCCGCCCGAAGGCGGTCGACGACGCGGGCTTCACGGTCACGCAGGAGGAGGACGGCCTCTTCCGCGTGCGCGGCGAGAAGCCGGAGCGCTGGGTGCGCCAGACGGACTTCAACAACGACGAGGCCGTCGGCTACCTGGCGGACCGCCTCAACCGCCTCGGCGTCGAGGACGCGCTGATGAAGGCCGGAGCCCGCGCGGGCGACGGCGTGGCCATCGGCCCCGAGGAGGACGCGGTCGTCTTCGACTGGGAGCCCACGATGATGGCGGGCGCGGAGATGCTCGGCCGCCGGGGCGAGGACCACCGCATGGAGGCCCCGCGTCCTGCGGCACAGCGCCGCAAGGACCGCGAGGCGGAGCGGGACGAGGCCCAGCGCGAGTTCGAGGGCTTCGAGCCCTTCTGATCCCCCGCCCCCGCCTGTCGGCGCACCCGTGCTCGGCTGCGTGCGCCCCGGGGCTTCTCCGGCGCGCCCCGGTGTGTCTTCTGCCGGTTGCCGTCCGGCGGGGTGGCGTGGGGTTTGCCCCAAGGGGCGTGCCCTTTGGGGTGGGCCCCGGCGCGGCGCGGTGCGCCTCCTGGGCGATTGCCGCTCCGGTGGGGCGTCGCCCTCGGGGCGGGCCCGTGCGGTGGTGAGGGCGCGGGGTGTGCGTGCGGGCGGCCGGGACCGGCGTGGGATTGGCGTCGACTGGGCGTGGCCCCCTTCGGGTGTGTCCGGCGCGGGGCCTGTGGGGGCGGGGCCCGTGTTCCGCGCGGCTCGCCGCTTCCGGGTGCGGTCGCCGTCCCGGCGAGGCGTGCCCTTTGGGGTGGGCCGTGCGCGGGGGTGTGCCGTTGGGGTCCCGCTCCGTGGGTCGTGTCCTGGGCTCTCCTTCGCAAGCTCAGTCGTTTTACGCCCAGGACACGCCCCACTGCGCGTCCCCCTTCGGGGCCGAGCCGAGGCCCCGGGCACCTGCGCGGCGCGAAGCTGCCGCGTCCCGGGGGTGTGGGGGCGTCAGTCCCCGCGAACAACCCGGTTCCCCCGCCAGAGGTCCGGGGCGGAGCCCCGGTTTCCGGACGGGGGCGGGACGAAGCCCCCGCGCTCGACCACCGCGCGGCGCGAAGCGGGCGCGCCCGGGGGTGTGGGGGGCGCCAGCCCCCGCCAGGGGGCCCGGGGGCTGGCCCCCGGTTTCGGGAAGGGGCGGGGTGGGGGACTAAGCACCGGCAGCAGACGCCCCGCGGCGCGAAGCCGCCGCGTCCCGGGGGCGTCAGCCCGCTCCCGACGCCGGGCGCGCGTCGAAAAAGCGTAAGAAATCCCGTTTACGTCGCTCCAGCCGGACAACCTGTGGTCGAGGATCACCGTCTTGTCCGTGGGGGTGGGGCCGCAGGCGCCCCGGCTGACTTGAACGGAGCGTTGATGAAGGTCTCCTTCCTCATCCACACCATCTACGGCATCGGCGGCACCATCCGCACCACGCTGAACCTCGCCGAGGAGCTCGCCGGACGGCATGAGGTGGAGATCGTCTCCGTGTTCCGGCACCGGGACGAGCCGCTCTTCGCGATCGACCCGCGCATCACCGTCGTACCGCTCGTCGACACCCGCCCCTCCTCGCCCACCAACGAGAACAAGCACGAGCGGCACCTGCTGCCCGCCGAGCACTTCCCGAGGAACGAGGCGCGGTACACGGAGTACAGCCGCCTCACCGACGAGCGCGTACGCGACCACTACGCCGGCTCCGACGCCGACGTCGTCATAGGCACCCGGCCCGGACTCGTCGCGTACGTCGCCGCGTTCGCGCCCGAGAGCGCCGTGCTCATCGGCCAGGAGCACATGACGCACAACCACCACAAGCCCGCCCTGCGGGCCGAGATGGCCGCGTTCCTGGCGAAGCTCGACGCGTTCGTCACCGTCTCCGAAGGCGACGCGGCTTCGTGGCGCGCGCAGATGCCGCTGCCCGGCACCCGGGTGCTCGCGATCCCCAACAGCGTGCCGGAGCCGGTCGTCACGCCGTCCGACACCTCGGGCACCACCATCGTGGCGGCCGGGCGGCTGGCGTCCGAGAAGCAGTACCACGTGCTGATCGAGGCGTTCGCCAAGGTGGTCGCCCAGCGCCCCGAGTGGACCCTGCGCATCTGCGGCTGGGGCAACCAGAAGGACCGGCTGCGCAGGAGGATCGACGACCTGGGCCTCTACAACAGCGTCCACCTCATGGGCCCGCGTTCCCCCATCGAGCCCGAGTGGGTCAAGGGCGCCATCGCCGTGTCCACCTCCCGCCACGAGTCCTTCGGCATGACGCTCGTCGAGGCGATGCGCTGCGGCCTGCCCGTGGTGTCCACCGACTGCGACTACGGCCCCCGCGAGATCATCAAGGACGGCGAGGACGGCCTGCTCGTACCCGTCGGCGACGTCGGTGCCATCGCCGGCGCGCTGCTCCGGCTCATCGACGACCCCGCGCTCCGCCGCCGTATGGGCGCCGCCGCTCTGGTCAACGGCCGCCGTTTCGACCCGGGCCCGGTGGCCAAGCAGTACGAGGAGCTGTTCGCCGAGCTCGGCGCGGCCGCCTCCCACCGGTCCGGCCGCCACCCGGAGGAGGCTGTCCCCGCGCCCGGAACCGTCGCCGACTGCGTGGCGGACGACGACGGCACCCTCACCGTGACGCTGCTCACCCCCCGTAAGGGCGCCCGCCTGGTGGTCGAAAACCAGGGCTTCCCCTTCGACGAGCACGGCACCGCGACCGTCCCGGCCGGCACGCCGTTCGCCGAGGGCCTCCATCCCGCCCACCTCGAGCTGCCGGGTACGGGCGAACGCGTACCGCTCGCCACCCGCGCCGTCGACCAGCGCGGCGCGATGCGGGCGGCCGCCCGCCAGGGCGCCGGCGAACCGGTACGGCAGCTCGTTCCGTATACGAGGAGCGGTGCTCTGCACCTCCGCTCCTGGGTGCGCCCCCGTCATGCCGAGGTCGGCGACGTCCGCATCCAGGGCGGGACGGTCACGCTGTCCGCGCGGCTGTACGGCGCGGCCGAGACCGGTGGCGCACCGGTTCTGCTGCTGCGGCGGCGCGGCAAGGCCCCGCTGGAGCTGGCCTTCCCCGGCGCCCGGGAGGGCGGTGGCGGTTTCCGGTTCACCTTCTCCTGCACGACCCCCGTCGCCGTCCAGCAGGACTCTCACGATGTGTGGGACCTGTGGCTGCGGCCCGCCCCGGACGCCGGGCCGGTCCGGCTGGCGCGCATCCTCGACGACGTCGTGGAGAAGGGCTCCCTCTTCCCGTACCCCCCGGCCGAACTGCGCAAGAAGCAGCCGCTGGGGCCGGTGCGTGCCCTGGTCGGGAGGCTGGCGGGCACGCCTCGGGACCGGGTCGTGATCAAGGTCTTCTACAGCGCCGCCAACGATCTCGTCCTCAACGTGGTCGACAAGCCGGCCGCGTGATGTCGGTCACCGGAGCACCCTCGCGGTGCCCGCCCGCTCTCCCTGGCCACAGCGTGAACACCGGGTGTCGCGCGGGTGTGGGGTGCCCTCCGTCCGCCTTGCGAGACGGTCACGGAGAGTGCGACCATCAGCCCGTCCCCCAGTCGTCGCAAGGTAGGTCGTTCTGTGTCAGCGCCGCATGAAGCCAAGACCCGCACCACAGCTGTCGTGCTCGCCGGCGGTACCGGCCAGCGCGTGGGTCTCGCGATCCCGAAGCAGCTGCTGAAGATCGCGGGCAAGGCGGTCATCGAGCACACGCTGACGATCTTCGAACAGGCCGAGTGCGTCGACGACGTGATCGTGCTGATGGCGCCGGGGTTCGTGCCCGACGTCGAGAAGATCATCGCCAAGGCGGGGCTCACCAAGGTCACCCGTGTCATCGAGGGCGGCGCCACCCGCAACGAGACCACCGAGCGCGCCATCGAGGCCCTCGGCGAGGGCCTCGGGGAGGGCGAGGACCTCAACGTCCTCTTCCATGACGCGGTGCGTCCGCTTTTGTCACAGCGCGTCATCAAGGACTGTGTCGACGCCCTGGACCGCTACCAGGCCGTCGACGTCGCCATCCCGTCCGCGGACACCATCATCGTGACCCGCACCCACGGCGAGGACGGCGAGTTCATCACCGACGTACCCGACCGCTCCCGGCTGCGCCGCGGCCAGACCCCGCAGGCGTTCAAGCTGTCCACGATCAGGCGGGCGTACGAGATCGCCGCCGGTGACCCCAACTTCCAGGCGACGGACGACTGCAGCGTCGTCCTGAAGTACCTGCCGGACGTGCCGATCCACGTCGTCGCGGGCGACGAGTACAACATGAAGGTCACCCAGCCCGTCGACGTCTTCATCGCCGACAAACTGTTCCAGCTGGCCTCCACCGCCGCCCCGCGCCAGGCCGACGAGGCCGCCTACCGCGAGCTGCTGTCCGGCAAGACGCTCGTCGTCTTCGGCGGTTCGTACGGCATCGGCGCCGACATCGCCGCACTCGCCGAGCGGTACGGCGCCACGGTGTACGCGCTGGGCCGCTCCACCACCGGCACTCACGTCGAGAACCCCGAGCACGTCGAGGAGGCGCTCTCCACGGCGTACGCGGAGAGCGGCCGTATCGACTACGTCATCAACACGGCCGGCGTGCTGCGCATCGGCAAGCTCGCCGAGACCGACAACGCGACCATTCAGGAAGCGCTGAACGTCAATTACCTGGCGCCCGTGCAGATCGCGCGCGCCGCGTACAAATACCTGGTCGAGACCAAGGGGCAGCTCCTGCTCTACACCTCCTCCAGCTACACCCGCGGCCGCGCCGAGTACAGCCTTTACTCGTCCACCAAGGCAGCCATGGTGAATCTCACCCAGGCCCTTGCCGACGAATGGGCCGGCGAGGGAATCCGGGTGAATTGCGTCAACCCCGAGCGCACCGCCACACCGATGCGTACGAAGGCGTTCGGCCAGGAGCCCGCCGGATCGCTGCTGTCCTCCGAGGCCGTGGCCCGGACGTCGTTGGACGTGCTGCTCTCCGAGCTCACCGGCCATGTCATCGACGTACGGCAGCAGGACCCCACCCGTGGGGCGAGCGAGGCGTCCGGCTTCGAGCAGGCCCTGGCCTCGGTGCTGGACCGACAGGAAGATGTGTAATACTCACCAGATGTGCTTTTCGGGCCTCTGTGTCGCACCACGCGAATGCAGAGGCCCGAGTTCGTAAGGCTCAATCCCTTTACGCCTTTACGAGAATCGTCCATGTGAAAAAACCGGCACCCCCTTCTGGAGCAGGTTCTTCGTGATTTCGACCGCCATTCGCCTGGCACGTGTGGGCAGTAGGTCAGAGCTCGCCGCGGCATTCCTCATGGGACTGGGTTATCCGTGCGTCATGCTCGCCGCCCTCCTCCCGAACCTCTGGTTCTTCGCGGCCGCCGGTGCCGTGACCTATGTCGCCGACTGGTATCTGCACCAGAAGAACAGTTACCTGATCAACCGGCTGAGCAAGGTCCGGGCAGGCCTGCCGATCCGCTTCCTGCTGCGCCAGCTGCTGCTGATCCTGCTGCTCGCCCGCGAAGGCCTCGCCGAACAGCCCGTGTTCTACGCGGCGGTCGCCTGCTTCCTGCTCTTCTACGGCCTCCAGGCCCCCCAGGGCGCCCTCGCCACCCTCATCCGGCTGCGCCGCACCATGCCGGTCGTCACCCGCAACATCGACCTCAACGCCGTACGCATCCCCGACGCCCCGCCGCAGGCGCTGCTCAGCCGCTCCGCCGAGAAGATGCTGCACCTCGACGTCCCCGCCATGGCGGGTGTGATCGTCGCGGTCGCCACCGGCGTGAACCTCATCGGGTACGCGGGTGTCGCCGCCACCCTCACGCTGGGCCTGCTCTACACCGCGGCCCTCGTCCCCCACCTGCGCCGCAAGCGCCGTGTGCCCGCCACGGGCGCCGTCCTCAAGGCCGTCGGCACCTGGCTGCGCGAGTACCAGCCGACGGTCGCGCTGTACTTCTCCGGCTCCGACGACTCCGCGTACCAGGTCAACATGTGGCTGGAGACGATGGAACAGGCCGACGGCCGGCCGCTGGTCATCATGCGCGAGCGGAACCTGGTCAAGAAGCTCAACCCGACGTCCGTGCCGATCCTGTGCGTGCCCGGCGGTCAGCACCTGATGGCCATGGACCTGTCGTCGATCCGCGTCACGCTGTACCCCGCCAACGTCGGCAAGAACATCCACATGCTGCGCGTACCGACCATGAAGCACGTCTTCATCGGGCACGGCGACAGCGACAAGCTCGCCAGCGTCAACCCGTTCTCCAAGGTGTACGACGAGGTCTGGACCGCCGGCCGGGCCGGCCGCGACCGGTACGCGCTCGCCGACGTCGGCGTCCGCGACGAGGACATCGTCGAGGTGGGCCGCCCGCAGCTCGCCCCGATCAAGACCTGGACGGGCACGCCCAAGAACCCGGTCCCGACCGTCCTGTACGCCCCCACCTGGGAGGGCTGGGACAACAACCCCGGCAACACCTCGCTGCTGCTGGCCGGCGAGAACATCATGAAGCGGCTGCTGAACGCCCCGCAGCCGGTCCGCGTGATCTACAAGCCGCACCCCTTCACCGGACTCGTCAACAAGAAGGCCAAGGCCGTCGACGAGCGGCTGCAGAAGATGGTCGCCGCGGCGAACGCGGCGCGCGCCGCCGAGCCGCGCTGGGCCGAGGAGAACGCCGCCGCGCAGGGCACCCAGGCCGCGGCCCGCGCCGAACTGTCCCGTATCGAGGCGCGCATCGCGCAGCTCGCCGCCCCCGGCCGCAAGGGCGGCGACGAGGCCGAGGAGTCGCGCGTCTCGCTCGCCGACCCGCAGCGCCTCGCCGAGATCAAGCGGCTGCGGGCCGAGTGGAACGACGCGTACTGGCGCTCCTTCGGCTGGTGGGAGCACAAGGTCGTCACCGGCGCCGAGCCGAAGTTGTACGACTGCTTCAACGAGGCCGACGGCATGGTCTCGGACATCTCCAGCGTCGTGTCGGACTTCATCGCCAGCGGTAAGCCGTACGCCGTGACGGACTCCGCCGAGCTGGGCGTCGACGAGTTCAAGCGCCAGAACACGGCCGTCCGGGCCGCGGTCGTCCTCTCCAACAGCGCCGCCGAACTGGACGAGTTGCTGGCCGCCGTGGCCGACCCGGCCGCCGACCTGCTCGCGGAGGAGCGGAAGCTGCTCAAGCAGTACCTGCTGGGCCCCGACGAGCCCACGTCGATGGAGCAGTTCAACGCCGCCGTGCGCGCGCTTACCGCCAAGGCGGAGGCCCGCAACAGCGGCGTCGCGCAGCGGCTGGCCGGGCAGCGGATCGGCGAGCTCGACCAGGAGGCCGACGGCGCGGGCGCCGAACCGGTCGGCGCCGCGCTCGACACGGTGGCGGAGAAGGGCGCCGAGGAGGCCACGGTGGCGGGCTGAGCGCCCGGCCCCGCCCGCCGGCGTAAAGCAGGACGTACACCCCGCGGCCCGTAAGTCCCTCGTCCGAGGAGCACTTACGGGCCGCTGTGCGCGCCGTGACACCCGCGAAACGCGTGGAGGGCACCATGGCGGACGACCTTCGTCCGTTTTCCGCCGGGTAGGGAATGCAGTGGGTGCCGATGACTGAGAACACTCCCGATGTCAGCGTGATCATCGGGGCCTATGAGGCGATGCCGTACCTGGTGAAGTGCCTGGAATCGGTGGAGGCCCAGACGCTCGGCGCCGACCGGATCGAGATCGTCGCCGTCGATGACGGCTCGACCGACGGCACGGGGGAGTACCTGGAGGAGTTCGCCGCCCGCTCCAAGGTCCGCACGCGGGTCGTCCGGCAGGCCAACTCCGGTGGCCCGAGCGGCCCGCGCAACACCGGACTCGCCCTCGCCCGCGGCCGTTACGTCTTCTTCCTCGACGCCGACGACTACTTCGGCGAGGAGGCGCTGGAACGGCTCGTCGCCATGGCCGACAAGGCCGGTACGGACGTGGTGCTCGGCAAGACCGTCGGCGTCAACCGCAACGCCGCCAAGTCGATGTGGAAGCAGACCGTCGAACGCGCCGACATCTACCGCTCCAACGTCAAGTACACGCTCAGCGCCCAGAAACTCTTCCGGCGCGAGCTGCTCGTCAAGCACGGCATGCGGTTCGACGAGTCGCTGAGGACCGGTGAGGACGCGCTGTTCACGCTGGAGGCGTACCTGCGCGGCAGCGGCGTATCGGTGGTCTCCGACTACACCTGCTACTACCTGGTGGGCCGCGAGGACGGCAAACACCTGACGAAGACCGGCGGTTACGTGCCCCGCTTCGACTCGGCCAAGGCCCTGATGGAGCTCATCGCCGCGCACGTACCGGCGGGGGAGCGCCGCGACCTGCTCATGCTGAGACCGTTCACGGTGACGCTGCTGCCCCAGTTCGGGCCCGTGGTGCTCCGGCAGCCCCGCGACATCCTGCTCGCCAAGATGGAGCTGGCCGCGCCGCTGATGGCCGCGTACTGGACGCCCGGTGTGGCGGGCCGCCTCAAGACCGAGGACCGGCTGCGCCTGACGTGCGTGGCGATGGACAAGCCCGACGCGCTCGTGGACGTCGTCACCTTCCTGCACGAGGGCAAGCAGCCGCAACGGGTACGCGGGTGGGGCCGCGAGTACCTGGCGTACCCGCACTTCCGCGACCCGGCGGTGGGCATCCCGGACACCGCGTACGAATTGCGCGGCGCGGCCCGGCCCCTGACCGTCGCGCGGCGCCGGGCCCGGCGGCTCGCGGGGCGGGTGGCGGGGCGGGTGCTGCGGCGGGTGAGGCGGATGCGGGAGGCGCGGGCAGGGGCGTGACCGGCGGTGCGGGCGGGGGCGTGACCGGCGGTGCGGGCGGGGGCCTGGTTCCGGTCGGGCCGGCCTGTCCAGGGCGCTGTCCAGCGGCTGGAATACGCGCGCGAAGAACGCCGCGCCTGGCATAGATTTCCCACGTGACAGTGGCAAGGCAGCACGTAACGGAAGCCCGCAGGATCGTCGTCAAGGTCGGTTCGTCGTCCCTGACCACCGCCTCCGGCGGCCTCGACGCGGACCGCGTCGACGCGCTCGTCGACGTACTCGCCAAGGTCCGCAGCGGAGGTGAGAAGGAGATCGTCCTGGTCTCCTCCGGCGCCATCGCCGCCGGCCTCGCACCACTCGGCCTGGCCCGCCGCCCCAAGGATCTGGCCCGCCAGCAGGCCGCCGCCAGCGTCGGCCAGGGCCTGCTCGTCGCCCGCTACACCGCCTCCTTCGCCCGCTACGGCGTACGTGTCGGCCAGGTCCTGCTCACCTCCGACGACACCAGCCGCCGCGCCCACTACCGCAACGCCTACCGGACGCTCGACCAGCTGCTCGCCATGGGCGCCGTGCCGGTCGTCAACGAGAACGACACGGTCGCCACCGACGAGATCCGGTTCGGCGACAACGACCGGCTCGCCGCCCTGGTGGCCCACCTGGTGAGGGCCGACCTGCTGGTGCTGCTCTCCGACGTGGACGGGCTGTACGACGGCGACCCGTCGAAGCCCGGCACCTCGCGCATCGCGGAGGTGCGCGGACCGGCCGACCTGGAGGGCGTCGAGATCGGCTCGGCCGGCAAGGCCGGTGTCGGCACCGGCGGCATGGTCACCAAGGTCGAGGCGGCCCGGATCGCCGCGGCCGCCGGCGTACCCGTCGTCCTGACCTCGGCCAGCCGCGCCGCCGACGCCCTCGCGGGCCGCGACACCGGCACGTACTTCCGCCGCACCGGCCGCCGCTCCGCCGACCGGCTGCTGTGGCTGGCCCACGCCTCCACCCCGCAGGGTGCCCTGATCCTCGACGACGGCGCGGTGCGCGCGGTCGTCGAGGGCAAGAAGTCGCTGCTCCCGGCGGGCATCGCGGCCGTCGAGGGCGATTTCGGCGCCGGGGACCCGGTCGAGCTGCGCGACGCCGCCGGCCGGGCCGTCGCGCGGGGACTGGTCAACTTCGACGCCAAGGAGATCCCCCAGCTCCTGGGCCGGTCCACCAGGGAGCTGGCGAAGGAACTGGGCCCGGCGTACGAGAGGGAGGTCGTGCACAGGGACGATCTTGTCGTCCTCCAGCCCTAGAACGGCCGTGGCCCGGCCCCAGAACGGCTGAAAGTCCCGCCATCCGCCAGAGACCTTCACCAAAACCGCCCCATGTTCCGCGCAGGACTGGTCAACTTTGTCTCAGGGGTAGGTGGGGTGACAGCACCACGACGCACAAGACGCACAAACAGGAGGCCGCCGGTGAGACGAGCGCGCCCAGGGGCTCTGCCCCGCGGGACGGCCGAACGCGCCTTGACGAGTGTCGAGGCCGGGGCCGACTTCGACGAAACCGTCTCGGACGACGGCGCCGCGGCCCGGCAGGCGGGAAGCCAGCCGGACCGGCACACGCCGGACCGCCCGGTGTCCAAGCTGTGGCACATCACGCTCAGCGTCTCGGGCCAGGAGGCCCCGCTGAAGGACGTCAGACGGGCCCTGGAGCAGCTCGCCCACGACCACCCGTTCCTCCTGACCAGCCGGTATGCCAGCGACCACGCCGAGATCCGGTACTGGGAAGAGGCCCGCGACCTGCACGACGCCGCCGCCGTCGCGCTGCGGCTGTGGGGCGAGCACCGGCAGAGCGCCGGGCTGCCACCGTGGGAGATCGTCGGCCTGGAGGTCATCGACCGCGAGACGTACCACCTGCGGATCGCGGAGGGGTACGGCCCGCCGCCCGCCGCCCCCGTGGGCGTACACCCGTACTGACGTAACGGCTGTGGGGTGTCTCGCAGAGCGGGATATGTGATGGATGCCCGTCGGGAGCGCATTACGCTGCGAGTATGACCTCGTCGCATTCCCCCGCTTCCTCCGGCTCGCAGTCCGGCTCGCCGTCCGTCACGCCGTATGACGACATGACCCCGGTCGCCCGGGCCGCCTACCGGGCCCGCGCCGCCGCCGCCGAAATCGCGCCACTCCCGCGCGCGGCCAAGGACGACGCGCTGCTGGCGATCGCGGACGCGCTCGAGGTCCGGACGAGCGAGATCGTCGAGGCCAACGCCGAGGACGTCGCCCGGGCCAGGGAGGCCGGCACCAGCGAGTCGATCATCGACCGGCTGACCCTCACCCCCGAGCGGGTCCGGGCCATCGCCGCCGACGTCCGCGACGTGGCCGCGCTGCCCGACCCGGTCGGCGAGGTCGTCCGCGGCTCCACCCTCCCCAACGGCATCGACCTCCGTCAGGTCCGCGTACCGCTCGGTGTCGTCGGCATCATCTACGAGGCCCGGCCCAATGTGACGGTCGACGCCGCCGCCCTGTGCCTGAAGTCCGGCAACGCGGTGCTGCTGCGCGGCTCGTCGTCGGCGTACTCCTCCAACACCGCCCTCGTACGCGTCCTGCGCGACGCGGTCGGCGGCGCCGGCCTGCCGGCCGACGCGGTCCAGCTGGTGCCCGGCGAGTCCCGCGACTCGGTGCGCGAGCTGATGCGCGCCCGCGGCCTGGTCGACGTCCTGATCCCGCGCGGCGGCGCCTCCCTGATCCGTACGGTCGTCGAGGAGTCCACCGTCCCGGTGATCGAGACCGGCACCGGCAACTGCCACGTGTACGTCGACGCCCAGGCCGACATCGACATGGCCGTCGACATCCTGATCAACTCCAAGGCGCAGCGGCCCAGCGTCTGCAACGCCGCCGAGACCCTCCTCGTCCACCAGGACATCGCCGACACCTTCCTGCCGCGCGCCCTCGACGCCCTCGCCGAGGCGGGCGTCACCGTCCACGGCGACGAGCGGGTCGCCTCGTACGCGGACGGGTCCAAGGCGACCGTGGTGGCCGCCACGGCCGAGGACTGGGAGACCGAGTACCTCTCGTACGACATCGCCGCCGCCGTCGTCGACTCGCTGGACGCCGCCGTCGCGCACATCCGGCTGTGGACCTCCGGCCACACCGAGGCGATCGTCACCACCTCCCAGGCGGCCGCCCGCCGCTTCACCCAGCTGGTCGACTCCACGACGGTCGCGGTCAACGCCTCCACGCGCTTCACCGACGGCGGTCAGTTCGGCTTCGGCGCCGAGATCGGCATCTCGACGCAGAAGCTGCACGCCCGGGGCCCGATGGGGCTGCCGGAGCTGACGTCGACGAAGTACATCGTCACGGGCGACGGTCACACCCGGTAGGCGCCCTTCAGCGGGGTGGCCCTGGGCCGGGGGCTCGGTGGTTGCTGCCCGGTGGTGGGTCCTTGCGGGGGCGGCCTGAAGCGTGCCGCCCTGCGGGGGAGCCGGCCGGGGGTGGGTCTGAGGGGCGCCGTCCTCGTGGCGGGCCCGGGGTGAGTCTGAGGGCGGACTGCCGGTTGTGAGGTTCCGAAGGCAGGGGGAGAGTTCGTACTCTCCCTGCCCAAAACCACCTCCCCGGTCTACTCTGAACGCGTGCCGGACGACGTGGGGGGCAAGCCGTTTCCGGACGGCTGGGAGCCCGACGACGACCGCGGAGGCGCCGACGAGGACTTCGCCTCCGTGGTGTTCGACGAGGATTTCGTACGGGCCGCCGAGATCCATGAACCCACCGCCGTCGAGCGGCTGCTGGCCGCCGCCCAGGCGCGCGCGGACGCCGAGGCCGCACGGTCCGGGGCGGGCGGCGCCGCGGCCGACGACGAGCTGTACGACGACGGGTACGGGGCCGGCGGCCATGCCCACGGCTTCGGCGACGGGCACGATCCCGCCGACGACGAGCGCGGCCCCTACGGAGCGCACGGCGGCGCCCTGCGCCCGTACCGGCCCAGCTCCCGCTGGCACCGGCCGGTGGCGTGGATCCTCGCGGTGGTGATGGGCGTCGGGATGATCGCCCTCGCCTTCACGGCCGTCTACCGAGGTACCTCCGGCGGCCGCGGCGGGCAGGTACCCGCACCGGCGACCAGCGGCATCGACACGCCTCCCGCGACGCCCGGCCCGACCGCCCCCTCCGCCTCCGCCGAGTACAGCGCCCCAGCCGTGTCGGCGGTGCCGCGAACACCCTGAGACCACCCGCAAGTTGCGCGTACCAGCGCGTTTACCGTGGCCCCGACAGACCTACCCTGAAGGTATGGCAGGGAGTGGCGACCCGCCTGAGGGGACACCGGAGGGGCTCCCCGGCGGTGGTGAGGACGAGTACCGATCCGTCGTCTTCGACGAGTCGTTCGTCCGCGCTGCCCGGCTGCAGGAATTTTCCGCACAGGAACGCATGGCGGAGCACTCCCAGGCGGTGCGCAGCCGCCCCGCGTGGGGCAGAGCCCCGGAGGGCTCCCGTCCCCGGCACGGCGCACTGGTGCTCGTGCTGGTACTCGCGATCGCCTTCGCCGCGGTCATCTACCTGGGCGCCCGCAACACCTACCAGCCGCTGACCGACCGGCGCGCCGAGCCGCTGCGGATCACCGTGATCCCGCTGGCCCCGCAGGGCATGGTCCCGGGTGGAGAGCCCGCCGCCCTGTACGCCCACAGCCCCGCCGCCCAGTTCCGCCCGGGCGCCGCCGGCATCGCCCTCCCCGCCGCGAAGCGCACCGCGCACTTCTCCGAGAGCCAGGTGGTGACCGCGCTGAGCACCGTGAAGGACTACCTGGTGCAGTCCTCGCTCGACCCGGACGTCCTGACCGGAAGCGCCGTCCGGCAGGTGCGGCTGCTGCTCGATCCCGACCAGCTGGAGCAGTTCGACCGGAGCGTCGAGTCCCCCGCCGACGACGGGAGGCACGCCGCGACCGGCTGGCTGGTGCGCTTCGACACGGCCGAGGTGGCGCCGACGGACACCACCGCGCGCGTACGGGGCACGATGCGGGTGACCGAGATGGAGCCCGACGTGCTGGAGGTCACGTCGGACCACACGTTCGTCTACGCGGTGCGCCCGGCCGGGGCGGAAGCCGCCGACGCCTCGCTGTTCACCGTCCGCCGCGAGCTGGCCTTCCGCTTCGACCGCGAGGACCTGCGGATGCACCGGGTCGAGTTGTTCACCAGCCGGGTGCAGGCCGGCCCGCAGGCTTGCACGGCCGACCCGTCGGGCGCGCTGCACCCGCTGCTCGCCGGGCACCGGGCCACCCCGACGGGCCCCGCGGTCACCGATCCGTACGCCACCGGCACCCGGGGCACCACCGCCCTCTGCGGCGCCCTGGCGCCCAGCGCCCAGCCCTCCCTCCCAGCAAACCTGACCCCTCCGCCCGCCCCAGGCCCGTGAGGCCCGCGCCCCGGCGACGGCCCCCGTCGCGCGCCCGCACCCGTCTTTCACGCCCGGCGCCCGGGCCGTGTCGGTCGCGGCACCCTTGCCGCCGCAGCTCCGGCGCCCTGCGCCCCGGTCCCGGCGCACCGCCACGCCGGTCCCGGCGCCCGGTGCCCGGCCGCACCGGCCCCCGGGGGCGGACACGGCCGGCGTGGGCGGGCCCGGCGGGCGGACCCCCAGGGCGGGCGGGCCGGGGGGCCCGGCGTGGGGCTCAGTCCGTGGGCCGGTCGTTGCCGCCCGTGGGGCCGGAGGCCCCGTTGGGGCCGCCGGAGCTGCCCGTGAACCTGTCGCGCAGCTTGCCGCCCAGGTCGCCGGCGCCGCCTGCTATGTCGCCGACCAGCTTCATCAGCGGGTCCTTGCTGGTGCGCACCGACTCGGCGTAGTGGGACGCCGACTCGCGGAAGGAATCCGTGACCGAGGTGTCCTTGTCCTCCGAGCGCCGCGGGTAGTGGCCGTCCATGATCCGCTGGTAGTCGCGGCTCTCGGCCCACTTCTTCAGCTCGGCGGCCCGCACCGTGGTGAACGGGTGCGAGCGCGGCAGCACGTTCAGGATCTTGAGCACCGAGTCGCGCAGGTCGCCCCCGGCCTCGTACTCCTCCGCCTGCTCCAGGAAGGCGTCCACGTTCATCTCGTGCAGGTGGTTGCCGCCCGCGATCTTCATCAGCCCGCGCATCGACGCCTTGAGGTCCTGACCCACCAGCAACCCCGCCCGGTCCGCCGACAGCTCGGACTTGCGGAACCACTCGCGCAGCGCCGTCACGATCGCCATGATCGCGACATTGCCGAGCGGGATCCAGGCGATCTTCAGCGCCAGGTTGGTGAGGAAGAGCAGAACCGTGCGGTACACGGCGTGGCCCGACAGGGCGTGGCCGACCTCGTGCCCGACGACCGCCCGCATCTCCTCCTCGTCCAGCAGCTCCACCAGCCCCGTGGTGACGACGATGATCGGCTCGTCCAGCCCGATGCACATCGCGTTGGGCTTGGGGTCCTGCGTGACGTACATCGCCGGGACCTTCTCCAGGTCCAGGATGTAACAGGCGTCCCGCAGCATGGCGTTGAGGTGGGCGAACTGCGCGTCGCTCACCCGCACCGAGTCGGACAGGAAGAGCAGCCGCAGGCTGCGCTCCGGCAGCAGCCCGCTCAGCGCCTTGAAGACGGTGTCGAAGCCGCTGAGCTTGCGCAGGGCGACGAGCGCGGAACGGTCCGCCGGATGTTCGTACGCCCGGGACGAAATGCCCGGGAACCGCCTGCGCTGCCTGCTCGGCACGTTCTCGTGACTGCTGTCGGTCATGAAATGCCCCCTCTTCGTACGAGACCTCGCCTCGTCCCCCTGACGGCCCCCAGCGTAGGCGCTGGCGCCGCGGTGCGACCGGGCCTGTGGATAACCCTGGAGTCATACTGTCGGCCGCCGCCTCCGAGCAGCGAAGACCCGGCGATACGCTCGGAATCGTGCTCGTCGTCCCGATCGTCGGAGCCGCCCGGCTCGCCGGGTTCCTCCTCCGCGGACACCGCGACCGATCACGACAACGACTGAGTCGGCGTGAGCGTGCCCGGACGGCCCGCATACGATGTGCGCGAAGTCTCCGCTCCGACTCCGATGGATAGGTCCTGCCGAAGATGAGCCTCCCCACCACCGCCGCCAGCCTCGTCACGCTCGCCCAGGGCGGCGAGCACGGTGGCAACCACGCCAGCCTCAACCCGTACATCACCGGTGGCGGCGCCCTCGTCGTGCTGCTCCTGCTGCTGTGGATCACCACGCGCTTCAACCGCGACCGCTGAGCCCGCGACCGCCGGGGCCACCCGCGGCGCCGTGCCACTAGGCTCTGCACGCATGGGAGACCAGCAAGTGCCTACCAGTTCCGGCAAACGCCGACTTGGCGTGATGGGCGGGACATTCGACCCGATCCACCACGGACACCTGGTGGCCGCCAGTGAGGTGGCCGCCCTGTTCCACCTGGACGAGGTGGTGTTCGTACCGACCGGGCAGCCGTGGCAGAAGAGCCACAAGAATGTCTCCCCGGCCGAGGACCGCTACCTGATGACGGTCATCGCCACGGCGTCCAACCCGCAGTTCTCGGTCAGCCGCATCGACATCGACCGCGGCGGACCGACGTACACCATCGACACCCTGCGGGAACTGCGTGACCTCAACGAGGACACGGATCTGTTCTTCATCACCGGAGCGGACGCGCTGTCCCAGATCATGCCGGGCTGGCGCAACGCCGAGGAGCTCTTCTCGCTCGCCCACTTCATCGGGGTGACCCGCCCGGGTCACGACCTGTCGGACGACGGGCTGCCCGAGGGCGGGGTCTCCCTGGTCGAGGTTCCTGCGCTGGCCATCTCGTCCTCGGACTGCCGGGCGCGGGTCGCCGCGGGCGATCCCGTCTGGTACCTGGTGCCGGACGGCGTGGTGCGCTACATCGACAAGCGCCAGTTGTACCGGGGCGAATGAGCCACGGAGAGGGGCACCGGTGAACGACCAGCAGAACCCGTACGACCCGTACCACCCGCCGCAGCCGCAGATCGTCGGCTACGACGCGTACGGGCAGCCGGTGTACCAGCAGGCTCAGCAGCACGAGCAGCAGCACCAGTACGACCCGTACGCGCAGCCGCAGCAGTCATACGGCTACGACCAGTACGCCGACACGTCGTACGCACAGCAGGGGTACGGGTACGAGGGCTACGCCCCCGGTTACGACACCGCCCCCCAGCAGCCGGCACCGCCGGACGTACCCGAGCCGCAGCCGCACCCGGAGCCCGCGCCCGCCGTCGCCGTGCCCGAGCAGCGCCGCCCGGTGCCCGGGCCGGAACGGCCGGAACCGGAGCGTGAGTACCGCACCGAGCAGTTCTCCTTCGTCGAGGACCCGGACGAGGACTCCGAAGACGTCATCGACTGGCTCAAGTTCACCGAGAGCCGCTCCGAGCGCCGCGAGGAGGCCAAGCGGCGCGGCCGCAACCGGGTCGTCGCGCTCGTCGTCGTCCTGGCCGTGGCCCTCATCGGCGGCGTCGGCTACCTGTGGTCCGCCGGCAAGATCCCCGGGCTGTCCGACCAGGAGACCGAGCAGGGCGGCACCGCGAGCGGCCCGCAGAAGCGGGACGTGATCGTCCTGCACCTGCACAACACCAAGAACAAAGAGACGTCCACGGCGCTGCTGGTCAACAACGCCACGACCAAGCAGGGCACCACGATCCTGCTGCCCAACTCCCTCTCCGTCGCCAACGACGACGGCACCACCACCACGCTCGCCAAGTCCGTCGACGACGACGGCTCCACCGGCACCCGCGAGGCCATCGGGGCCCTGCTCGGCACCAAGATCACCGGTACGTGGCGGCTGGACACCCCTTACCTGGAGAACCTGGTCGAACTGGTCGGCGGCGTCGAGATCAGCACCGACACCGAGGTGCCCGGCGCCAAGAAGGGCGACGCGCCCCTGGTCCCGAAGGGCGAGAACCAGACCCTGAACGGGCGCATGGCCGTCGCGTACGCCACCCACCGGGGTTCCGGCGAGGCGGAGGCCAAGCAGCTGGAGCGGTTCGGGCAGGTCATCCAGGGTGTGCTGCGGAAGATGTCGGACGACCCCCAGTCGGCGACGGTCACGGTCCAGACGCTGGCGCAGATCCTGGACCCGTCGCTGCCGGACAAGGACCTGGGCGCCTCCCTCGCCAAGCTCGCCGAACACGCCAAGGTCGGCGACTACAAGACGGCGCTGCTGCCCGTACAGGAGGACGGCACGCTCAGTGAACAGGCGACGAGCAGTGTGGTGAAGGACATCCTGGGCGGCTCGGTCAGCGCACCCGAGCAGGGCGCGGCCGTACGGGTCGGTGTCAGGAACGCCTCCGGCAACGAGGACGCCACCGAGGCGGCACGGATCGTGCTGGTCAACGGCGGCTACGCCGTCGTGGACGGTGGCAGGGCCGACACGGAGTCGTCGTCGCAGGTCATCTATGGTGACGCGGCGCAGAAGGCGAAGGCCGAGGAGGTCGCCAAGACCCTGGGCCTGCCCGCCGGCGCGGTCGAGAAGGGCACGGCCGCGGCCAACGCGGACGTCACGGTCGTCCTGGGCCAGGATTACGAGGTCGAGTAAGGCGAGAAGGCGGTCGAGCAAGGAGGTCGAGTAACGGTTTGCCGGGCTGTCGGTGGTACGTGAGACCCTGGGAGTGTTCTGGACCGCCGACGAAAGCTTGCATGTGACCGCCACTGACCGCTCCATCGAGCTCGTGACCGCCGCCGCCCAGGCGGCTGCCGACCGGCTCGCGCACGACATCATCGCCTACGACGTCAGCGACGTGCTGTCGATCACCGACGCCTTCCTGCTCGCCTCCGCGCCCAACGACCGTCAGGTCAAGTCGATCGTCGACGAGATCGAGGAGCGGCTGAACAAGGACCTCGGCGCCAAGCCGGTCCGCCGCGAGGGCGACCGCGACGCCCGCTGGATCCTGCTGGACTACGTCGACATCGTCGTCCACGTCCAGCACAGCGAGGAGCGGGTCTTCTACGCCCTGGAGCGGCTGTGGAAGGACTGCCCCGAGCTGCCTCTGCCCGAGGACGCCGTGAAGACCCGCGGCAAGGCGGAGGAGCACGCCCGGCTCAGCGGCGCCGACGGCTCGGACGGTGAGCTGAGCTGAACGGCACCAAGGGCGGCAGGGGCCGCCGGATCGTCCTCTGGCGGCACGGCCAGACGTCGTGGAACCTGGAGCGCCGGTTCCAGGGTTCCACGGACATCGA
Source organism: Streptomyces sp. CB03238 (assembly GCF_002099185.1). Taxonomy (NCBI): domain Bacteria; kingdom Bacillati; phylum Actinomycetota; class Actinomycetes; order Kitasatosporales; family Streptomycetaceae; genus Streptomyces; species Streptomyces sp. CB03238. Next base: position 453,795 of record NZ_NBCN01000001.1, read on the forward strand.
ACTGACCGAGACGGGCGTCACCCAGGCGCGCCGGGCCGCGCGGCTGCTCGCGGCGCTGAAGCCGGACGCGATCATCGCCTCGGATCTGAAGCGCGCGTCGGCCACGGCCGCCGAGCTGGCCGCGATCACCGGTCATCAGGTCAACCACGACTCCGCGCTGCGCGAGACGTACGCGGGCGAGTGGCAGGGCCTGACCCACGAAGAGATCCTCGCGCGGTACGGCGAGCAGTACGCCGCGTGGAAGCGCGGTGAGCCGGTGCGGCGCGGCGGTGGCGAACTGGAGACGGAGGTGGCCGACCGGGCCGCCCCGGTGGTGCTGGAGCACGCCGAGAAGCTGCCCGACGACGGCACGCTCGTCGTGGTCAGCCACGGCGGCACGATCCGCACCACCATCGGCCGGCTCCTCGGCCTGGAGTCGCACCACTGGGAGGGCCTGGGCGGGCTCTCGAACTGCTGCTGGTCGGTGCTGGGCGAGGGTGCGCGCGGCTGGCGCCTGCTGGAACACAACGCCGGAACGCTCCCGGAACCGGTCCTCGGCGACGACGACTGACCCGGATTTCACTTTCCGGCAGGTCACAGGCTAAAGTTCTTCTTGTTCGCAGCGCGGAGCGCGAAGAACACGAGGGGCTATAGCTCAGTTGGTAGAGCGCCTGCATGGCATGCAGGAGGTCAGGAGTTCAATTCTCCTTAGCTCCACAATCACCGGATCCCGTCCCCACCAGGGGGCGGGATCCGCGCTTTTCTCCACGGCCAAGCGGCCCTCCCGGGCCCGGCTCCTTCTGTCGCCCCGGTCTGGCACCCGTGATCGGGTCAGGCGCGCAGTTTCTCGACCGCCAGGCGGCTCTCCTCGTCGTTCGGCGTGTAGGCGACGATCCGGCACTCCGGCATCCCGTTGATCGACAGGGACACGGACGTCATCCGTATCTCCCCCACGGCGCAGTGCCGGAACGTCTTCACCCGCGGTCCCGGCGGCACGACGTCCCCGCTTTCCCACAGCTCGGCGAAGTACGCGCTCGCCGCCGACAGCCGGGCGATCAACGACTCCCACGCCGGCTCGCCGACGTGCCGTCCGTACGCCCCGCGCAGCTGCGCCACCATCAGCGGGAGCTCGGCCTTCTTGTTGACCACCGGGCAGGCCGGCTCCGGGACGGTGAACAGCGTCCACAGCACGTTGCGCATTCCGCTCTTCGCGGTGCTCGGGCGGTCGAACAGCAGCCGGTAGGCGCGGTTGGTGGCGAGGATGTCGTAGCGCGTGTTGTAGACCACGGCCGGGTGCGGATCGAGGGCGTCCAGGATGCCCTGGATCTCCGGGCTGATCCGTTCGACGTGCGCCGACCGGTCCGGCGCGTACGCCACCTCGGCCAGGTGGTAGAGGTGCTCCCGCTCCGGCTGGTCGAGCCGCAGGGTGCGCGCCACCGCGTCCAGAACCTGGCCTGAGGCGTTGATCGGGCGGCCCTGCTCCAGCCACGTGTACCAGGTCACACCGACCCCCGACAGCTGGGCGACCTCCTCGCGGCGCAACCCGGGCGTGCGCCGACGCAGCCCCGGCGGCAGCCCGACGTCCGCCGGTGTCACCCGGGCCCGGCGGCTGCGCAGGAAGGCGGCCAGCTCCGGCCGCCGACGCTGGTGCCCCACCCGGTCCGCCTGCTCCTGCTGTGCCGCCATCGCTGTCACACCCCCATGGTCGATGGCCCGCCCCACCCTTGCCAGGTGCTGTCAATACCAGCATCAGCGGGCTCTCGTTACCCGTACCGGACCGTCGGCAGGCTCGACGCCATGACGACGACCACGACAAGTCCCGTAATCAGTAAAGACGGTGGCACTGACAACCCGCCCCGGATGCTGCTCGGCGTGGTGCTCGCCGCTCAGTTCATGGCGCTGCTCGACACCTTCATCGTCAACGTCGCCGCCCCCACCATCCGTACCGAACTCGCCGCGTCCGGCTCCGCGTTGCAGCTGGTCATCGCCGGTTACACCATCGCGTACGCGATCCTGCTGATCACCGGCGCCCGTCTCGGAGACCTCCTCGGGCACCGCCGGACGTACCTCGGCGGGCTCGCGCTCTTCACCGCCTCCTCGCTCGCCTGCGGGCTGGCCGGAAGTGCCGGACAGCTGATCGTGTTCCGGCTGGCGCAGGGGGCCGGCGCGGCGCTGATGATCCCGCAGGTCCTCAGCCTCATCCAGCGGCACTTCACCGGCGAGGGACGGGTACGGGCGCTCGGCGCCTACTCCGCCGTGCTCGCCACCGGTGCGGCGGCCGGCCAGGTCGTCGGCGGCGTCGTGGTCAGCGCGGACCTCTTCGGCGCGAGCTGGCGCCCCGTCTTCCTGGTGAACGTGCCGATCGGGCTGGCGCTGCTGTTGCTGGGCGTACGCGTGCTGCCGCACGACCGGCACGGTGCCCCCGGGCGCACCCGAGGCCTCGACCTGCCCGGCCTGGTGCTTCTGGCCGCCGCCGTCTCGCTGTTCACCGTCCCGCTGGTGCTCGGCCAGGAGCAGGACTGGCCCGCCTGGTCCTGGGCGTCGCTGGCCGCCTCGGCGGCCCTGTTCGCGGCGTTCTGCGCGTACGAGTCGCGGCTCGCGCGGCGCGGGGGTGCCCCGCTCGTCGCGCCGCGGGTGCTGCGCAGCCCCGGGATGGGCCTGGCGGTGGCGCGGATCACCGTGGTGATGAGCGTCAACGCGGGCTTCCTCTTCGCCATGACCCTGCACTTCCAGGGCGGTCTCGGCCACAGCGCGCTGCGCGCCGGACTGACCTTCGCCCCGAACGCCGTCGTCTTCGGCGCCGTCGGCCTGACCTGGCGGCGCTGGCCGGCGACCTGGCAACGCTCGCTCGTGCCGGGCGGGTTCCTCCTCAGCGCCGCCTCCATCGCCGTGGCCGGCTGGGTGCTGCGCGCCGGGCAGAGCGGCGGCCCGGTGATGTACGTGGCGTTCGCCGCCCTGGGCGCCGGGCTCTCGCTCGCGTTCAGTCCCGTCCTGACCCGCGCCCTGGCGACCGTACGCCAGGAGGACGCCGCCGACGCCAGCGGTCTGCTGGCGACCGTCACTCAGCTCGGTCAGCTGATCGGCGTCGCGACCTTTGGCACACTCTTCCTCAGCAGTCTGAACGCGCCAGGGGCGTATGCATCGGCCGATGCGCTGTGGGTATGTGCCCTGGCACTGGCCGCCGCGTCGATCGTGGGCGCGACGGCGGGGCTGGTGCGCCGACCCCGCTGACCCTCGTGCCGCGCCATGGCAGAATCGGACGGCCGGAGGGGGACGACGGTCCGGACGGGAGGGAGTGCGCGATGGCGGCCAGGAGATCCGAGGAGGCTTCCGACCCGCTCACCGCGGCGCAGGCGCGCTCCGGACTCAGCTGCCCCTCGTGCGGTTCGTCCCACGTCGCCCAAGTGCTCGGTGACAATGGCGGAGTGTCCTATGTGTGCACGTCCTGCGGCCACACCTGGAGCTGATTGATGGGTGCACACAGGCGGAAATGCGACTGGTGCGGCAGCGGTACGCCGATCGTCCGCGACATGGACCCGGTCAACCCCGAGTACCAGTACTGGTGCGAGGAATGCGCGCGGGCGCTGATCATAAAAGGCGACCCCATCGAGACCTACCGGGAACTCGAAGGGGAGCCCATCTACGGGCGCCTGCTCGACGAGCACTGCACCCTCAAGCGGTTCTACTCCTTCGCCACTGCCTGACTCGTCCGCCACTGCCTCATCCCGAACCCGGCCAACACGCCCATACCGACCAGGGTGTAGAGCGCGGACAGCAGCATCTGCCAGCCGTTCTGGTCGAGTTCGAGTCGGACCGGCGCGGGGGCGTGCGGCACCCACCACAGGGCGAACGACGCGAACACCAGAGCCGTACCGACGGTCCAGGCCGGCCGCACCCGGGTCGCCAGCAGTATCAGCATCGGCACGCACCACACCCAGTGGTGCGACCAGGAGATCGGGCTCACCAGCAGCGCCGTCGTGGCGCACGCCACCACGGCCACCGGCCGGTCGTCGCGCAGCGCCGCCAGCACCGCGACGGTGATTCCCGCCACACCCACGACAGCGGCCGCGACCAGCCACCACACCCCCGGGTCGGTGGTGTGCAGCAGGCGGGCCAGCACGCCGCTCAGCGACTGGTTGGCGGTCTCCTCCTTGCGGCCGACCCGACTGGTCTCGAAGATCATCTCGGTCCAGAAGCGGCGCGAGTCGTACGGAAGGACGACGGCCGACGCCACGGTCACACCGACGAACACACCAGTGGCCGTCGCCGCCTGCCGCAGCCACGGGTTCCAGCCCTGCTGCCACCCCCGCGCACGCGCGCGTGCCACCCCCACGACCAGCAACAGGACGACGAACAGCCCCGGCGTCAGCTTCACCGCCGTGGCCAGACCGATCCCCACCCCGGCCCACCGGTTGTTCTCCCGCCGTGTCAGGTCCCACAGCACCGCCACCGCGATCAGCAGGTTGATCTGCCCGTACCGCAGCGTCGTCCACACCGGCTCGCACCAGACGAGGACCGCCGCCACCCACAGCGCCGCGCCCGGCCGGTCACGGCCCACCAGGCGCAGCGACAGATGCACCAGCGCCAGCAGCAGGAGCAGGTTCCCGGCGGTGGCCAGGGTGCGCATCTCCGGGACGCCGAGCAGCGTCAGCGGCGTGAACAGCAGCGCGGCGAACGGCGGGTACGTCGTCGGCAGGTTCGCCGAGGTGGCGCGCATCGCATACAGGTCGCCCCCGGCCAGGACGGTCTCGCCCTCCGCGCGGTAGACGGAGAGGTCCAGCATGGTGACGTTGGCGGCGCGCTGCGCCATCCAGAAGGCCACGAAGGACAGCAGGCAGGCCGTTGCGGCGGCGGCGAAGGGCAGGTCCCGGAGGCGGGTCCTGAAGGTCATGGTCACGGTCACGAAGGGCGACGCTACCGGCCAGAGCCCTACCGACCGTAAACGATTTGGTGAACCACCAGGGGGACCGTGTAATGTTCTCCGTGTCGCCGCGAGGGAAGCCCGCAAGGGAGACCCGGCCAGGAGGAAACTCCGGGGGAGCGGTGCACAGCGAGGGGCTATAGCTCAGTTGGTAGAGCGCCTGCATGGCATGCAGGAGGTCAGGAGTTCAATTCTCCTTAGCTCCACAGAATGTGGAAGGCGGGCCATCCGATCGGATGGCCCGCCTTCCATGTGTTTCTGCGTTCCCGGTTGTGTACCCCGGCGGCCGAAGCCGCCGGGGTCCGTCAACCTCAACCTCTGCCGCTGCCCAGCGCCTTGCGGTCGGCGCTCGGCAACGCGGGACGGGTGGGCCGCTCCTGGGGCCCCCGCTCAAGACGGAGCGCCAGCTCGGGGCAGCGCCGTACCGCCAGCTGCGCGCGGTCCCGCAGGTGGACCGGCACGGACGCGTCCGCGAGCACCGGATAGCCGTCGCGGCCCATGCGGATCAGCTCCGGGACGATGTCCGCGCACAGCCCGTGGCCCTTGCACAGCGTCCAGTCCACTGCCAGCTTCTCGCCGCTCGGGATGGACTCCACGGCCTCCTCGTAGCCCGGTTCGGGCAGCGGCAGCACGCCGATCGTCGGCCGCCCGCAGCCGCCGTGCAGGACGTGCGCGGCCAGGTCGTCGGTGAAGGCGGACAGCGTCGAGCTGAAGAAGCGGGCCGACCCGTCGGGGTGCTTGCACACGCCCCGGCCCTTCACCGCCTGGGTGACCTCGCGCAGCGCCTCCAGGGCGGCGGGGCCGCCACCGTTCAGTACGTCCGACAGGCCGCCCGCGGCGGCCGGCAGGCCCAGGCGGCAGGGGCCGCACTGACCGGCCGTCTCGGCCGCCAGCCAGTTCGCCACGCGCTGCGCCTCGCCCAGGGGGCAGGTCTCGGGCCCGATCGGCAGGATCGCGCCGGCTCCCAGGGCGCCCCCCACGGCCGCCATGGACTGCTTGGAGATGACGCAGTTGTCCACGGCCATGGAGTCGATCCAGTTGCCGTGGTAACCACCGGTCAGTACGCCCTGGGGGACCGGCGGGGCGCCGGCCAGCTGAAGGACGTACCGCATGGGGACGCCCGTCGGCACCTCCACCACCATGGGGCGGGCGACCTGTCCCGAGATCGTCAGCATCACCGTGCCGGGCTCGCTGTCCAGGCCGTGCTGGCCGTAGCGGCCGGCGCCGATCCGGGCCGCGATGGCGAGCTGCGCGTACGTCTCGGCGTTGGACAGCAGCGTCGGCGCGTTGCCCACTCCCGACTCGGCGGCGCGCTCACGGCGGCCCGGCGGGATCGCGGGACCGCCGTTCGCCGCGCGGATCACGGAGGACGCCTCACCGGAGACCATGCGCTCCGGAGTACGCACGACACGCGCGCGCAGCCGCTGTCCGCGCCGGTCGGACAGGCCCCGCTCGGCGAGGGCGGCCCGGATGGAGATCTCCGTGGAGTTGCGGGTGACGGCGACGATCAGGGTCCGGGCGCCGAGGGCCTCGGCGGCCAGCAGGGCGCCGTCCAGGATGAGGTGCGGGGCGCGGTTCAGCAGGACCGTGTCCTTGCGGCAGGCGGGCTCGCCCTCGCTGCCGTTGACCACCACGACGGGGCGCACCCCGCGCCGGATCGTCGCCTTGGCGACCGCGCGCAGCTTCTTGCCGAACGGGAAGCCGGCGCCGCCGCGACCGGTCAGCGATATGTCCTCGGCGAGCTGGGCCAGCCGTTCGCCGCCCATGGGTTCGAGCGGGCCGTGCACCTTCAGGTGCATCTGCAGGTCGAGCCGCTCGACGAGGTCGAAGCCCTGGGTGAGCTGGGGGAGGCCGACGACGCGGACTTCGGGGACGTCGGGGAGCGGGTCGTTCACGGGCGGTCTCCTGCGGGTGCGGTCCAGGGCTCGCCGGCCGACGGCTGCTGGAAGGGGCCCTGTGCGGGCTCAGTGGGGCTGGTGGAGCTGTACGAGGGAGGGGTGGTGTCGTGGCTGTACGACGCCGGGGTGGGGGACGGGGCGGGTGGCGGCGGCGAGGGGGTCGGCCAGTAGCCGGGACGGGTCGCTGGTTCGTCGGTCACGACCGGCAGCTCCTCCGTCATGGGGACGCGCTCGGCGTACGGGATCTCCTGGGTGGGACTGCCGGCGGGGCTGCCGGCGGCGGCGTTGCCCAGAGAGACGGCCCGGTAGGCGGCGGAGATGCCCGCCCCTGTGGTGCCGCTGGTGGAGGGCGAGGGGAAGCGGGGCTCGTACAGCGGTGGGGAGGGCGGGGTGAGGGTCCGGGGCTGTTCGCGAGGGCGGCCGAGGGAGAGGTCGGGGGACGCGGCCGGGCGCTCGGGGCGGGTGACCGGCTCCCGCCGCAGATCCTGCTCGAACGGGGGGTCGAACGGGGGGTCGTAGGGGCGGGGCGGGGCGATGCCGGAGGCGCCCGGCAGCGGCGACACCGACGGGTCGCGCCGCCGGCCCCGGCCGCGCACCGGCTTGTCGGTGCCCGGCCCGATCAAGGCCAGGACACGCTCCGCGAGGCGCTGCTGGACGGGGCGGGGCAGCAGCCGTAGCGAGACGGCCGCGGCGACCCCGGCGAGCGCGAGGCAGTACATGGTGGTCACCCAGGTGGCCGCGGGGCGACCCGCGTAGAGCCCGTGGACGAGCGCGGAGCACCACGCCGGATAGGCCAGCATGTGCAGGGGCCGCCAGCGGGCCGCGATGCTGCCGCGGCCGGCCAGGGCGCTGCGGGCGGCGCCGGTGGACGCGGCGATCACCATCAGCAGGCCGGCGAGCGACCCGAAGCCGATCAGGCCGGACGTGCCGGTGACTCCGAGTCCGAAGGGGATGAGGGCCCCGATGAGCGCCACGTGCCCGAGGGAGACCTTGACGGTGGCATGCAGGAGGAGGAAGCCGAGCGAGGCCACCGCGGTGGTGCGGTGGATGGCCTGGGCGAGCAGACGGTGGCGGGTGGAGAGGAGGAGCCGGTCCGTCGCGATCAGGCCCCAGGCCACGGAAGCGGTCAGTGACACGAGGGAGAGGACGCCGGTGGTGAAGTCCAGGGCGGCCCGGAAGCTGTCGCTACCGCCGATCGCGAGCACGGGTATGAGTACCAGTGCGGCCGCGGAAAGCCCGCCCTGTACCGGCTTGCTCAAACCGGCCTGCAAGGCGGGCGATGAGCGGGTCTTGCGATGAGGGTTCATGGGGGGCGACTCCAGTGGTGCGGAAAAGAGGTCCCGTGGCCGCATGCTAAGTCGAGGCATACCAACCGGTACGAGATTTGAGCGTTTAAGGTTCGGAACGGCCGACAACTGACTCTGGGGTTGCCCTGGATAGGGGCGATACGCGGAGTAACCCTGAGGTCCCGCGGTGAGGTCCGGCGGCGTGACCAGCCCGTGGAACCTCGATGCGGCTCGTACAAGCCCTGCGGTACCCTGACGCCATGCGTGCCGTACGCCTTCTGCTTAGCGAGCCGCGCTGATCAGTACCGGCGGATGAAAGATCCGGCCGGAATCGGCGCGGCGTCCCCTCCTGTGCGAGGGGTTTTTTCATTTCGCCGCGCTACAGAGCGGCAGCTGGCAGAGACGATCGATGGAGCTTTAAGGATCATGAGCGAGATGAATTCGGCTGCTGTCGAGGCAGCAGCCCCGCATCGTTACACGGCGGCCATGGCCGCCGACATCGAGGCACGCTGGCAGGACTTCTGGGACGCCGAGGGCACCTACGAGGCGCCCAACCCGAGCGGTGACCTGGCCGGCGACCCGGCCGTGGTCGCCCGCCCCAAGAAGTTCATCATGGACATGTTCCCCTACCCCTCGGGTGCCGGCCTGCACGTCGGCCACCCCCTGGGCTACATCGCCACCGACGTCTTCGCCCGCCACCAGCGCATGACCGGGCACAACGTCCTGCACACGCTGGGCTTCGACGCCTTCGGCCTGCCCGCCGAGCAGTACGCCGTCCAGACCGGCACCCACCCGCGCGTGTCGACCGAGGCGAACATCGAGAACATGAAGGTCCAGCTGCGCCGGCTGGGCCTGGGCCACGACAAGCGCCGGTCGTTCGCCACGATCGACCCGGACTACTACAAGTGGACCCAGTGGATCTTCCTGCAGATCTTCAACTCCTGGTACGACGAGGAGGCGAAGAAGGCCCGCCCCATCGCCGACCTGATCGCCCAGTTCGAGAGCGGTGAGCGCTCCGTACCCGGCTCCACGCGCGCGTGGAGCGAGCTGACCGCCGCCGAGCGCGCCGACGTCCTGGGCGAGTACCGCCTGGCGTACGCCTCGGACGCGCCCGTCAACTGGTGCCCCGGCCTGGGCACCGTCCTGGCCAACGAGGAGGTCACCGCCGACGGCCGCTCCGAGCGCGGCAACTTCCCCGTCTTCAAGGCCAAGCTGCGCCAGTGGAACATGCGCATCACCGCCTACGCGGACCGGCTGCTGGACGACCTGGACGCGCTGGACTGGCCCGAGGCCATCAAGCTGCAGCAGCGCAACTGGATCGGCCGCTCCGAGGGCGCCCGCGTCGACTTCGCCGTCGGCGACGACGCGATCACCGTCTTCACCACCCGCCAGGACACCCTGTTCGGCGCCACCTACATGGTGCTGGCGCCCGAGCACGAGCTGGTCGAGAAGATCGTCCCGGCGGCCTGGCCCGAGGGCACCCACGACGTCTGGACGGGCGGCCACGCCACCCCGGCCGAGGCCGTCGACGCCTACCGCAAGCAGGCCGCGTCCAAGTCCGACGTCGAGCGCCAGGCCGAGGCCAAGGACAAGACCGGCGTCTTCACCGGCGCGTACGCCATCAACCCGGTCAGCGGCGACCGCGTCCCGGTCTTCATCGCCGACTACGTCCTGATGGGCTACGGCACCGGCGCGATCATGGCCGTGCCCGCGCACGACACCCGTGACTTCGCCTTCGCGCGCGCCTTCGAGCTGCCCATGCGCTGCGTCGTCGAGCCGTCGGACGGCCGCGGCACCGACCCCTCGACGTGGGACGACGCCTTCGACTCGTACGACGCGAAGATCGTCAACTCGTCGGGCGACGCCATCTCGCTGGACGGCCTGGGCGTCGTCGAGGCCAAGGCGAAGATCACCGAGTGGCTGACCGGGCGGGGCATCGGCGAAGGCACCGTCAACTTCAGGCTGCGTGACTGGCTGTTCAGCCGCCAGCGCTACTGGGGCGAGCCCTTCCCCATCGTCTACGACGAGGACGGCATCGCCCACGCGCTGCCCGAGTCGATGCTGCCGCTGGAGCTGCCCGAGGTCGACGACTACTCGCCGCGCACCTTCGACCCGGACGACGCCGACACCCAGCCCGAGACGCCGCTGTCGCGCAACGAGGACTGGGTCAACGTCACCCTGGACCTGGGCGACGGCCCCAAGAAGTACCGGCGTGAGACCAACACCATGCCCAACTGGGCCGGTTCCTGCTGGTACGAGCTGCGCTACCTGGACCCGCACAACAGCGACCGGCTGGTCGACCCGGCGATCGAGCAGTACTGGATGGGCCCGCGCGAAGGACAGCCGCACGGCGGCGTCGACCTGTACGTGGGTGGCGCCGAACACGCCGTACTGCACCTGCTGTACGCGCGGTTCTGGTCCAAGGTCCTGTACGACCTGGGACACGTCTCCTCGGCCGAGCCGTTCCACAAGCTGTACAACCAGGGCATGATCCAGGCGTTCGTCTACCGCGACGCGCGCGGCATCGCCGTACCGGCCGCCGAGGTCGAGGAGCGCGACGGAGCCTTCTGGTACCAGGGCGAGAAGGTCAGCCGTGTCCTGGGCAAGATGGGCAAGTCCCTGAAGAACGCCGTCACCCCGGACGAGATCTGCGCCGAGTACGGGGCGGACACGCTGCGCCTGTACGAGATGGCCATGGGCCCGCTGGACGTCTCCCGGCCGTGGGACACGCGCGCGGTGGTGGGCCAGTACCGGCTGCTGCAGCGGCTGTGGCGCAACATCGTCGACGAGGCGACCGGTGAGGTCACCGTCGTCGACAGCGAGCCCGACGAGGACACGCTGCGCGCCTTGCACAAGGCCATCGACGGTGTCGGGCAGGACATGGCCGCCATGCGGTTCAACACGGCGATCGCCAAGGTCACCGAGCTGAACAACCACCTGACCAAGACCGGCGGCCCGGTGTCGCGGTCGGTCGCCGAGCGGCTGGTACTGCTGGTCGCCCCGCTGGCCCCGCACATCGCCGAGGAGCTGTGGCGCAGGCTGGGCCACACCGACTCCGTCGTCCACCAGGACTTCCCGGTCGCCGACCCGGCGTACGTCGTCGACGAGACGGTGACCTGTGTCGTCCAGATCAAGGGCAAGGTCAAGGCGCGCCTGGAGGTCTCCCCGTCGATCACGGACGCGGACCTGGAGGCACTGGCCATGGCCGACGAGGCTGTCGTCGCGGCGCTGGGCGGCGCGGGCATCCGCAAGGTGATCGTGCGGGCGCCGAAGCTGGTGAACATCGTCCCGGCGTGACACCTGGGTGTTTTCCCCTACGGGCAGGTTGGGGGTTCGGATGGAACCCTCGGCCTGCCCGTTCCGTTTACCGTGGAGGAACGACGTACTGGCGCGCCCGCGCCGTACCGAGCGACATCGAGGGGACTTCATGGCAGAGGCGATCGCGATCCTGGCGCTGCTCTTCGTCGCCTTCGTCGCTCTGGGGGTGTACGTGACCGTGAAGGTCGTCAAGGCCGCGAAGCGCGGGGTGGACCGCACCATCACCCAGGCGCGGCGAACGGTCGAGGACACCACGCTGCGGGCCAAGAGCTACGGGCCGGGCGGCGTGACCGCTGAGCTGGCGCAACTGCGGCTGTCGCTGCGGACGTCGATGCGGGCCACCCAGGACGCGCTGGAGGCGGGCGTTGCGGAGGACGCCTCGCTCAAGGAGTCCCTGGAGCTGTTCCGGCGGCTCAGCGCGCACGGGCACGAACTGGACGAGGACCTCAAGCGGCTGGAGCGCGACCCCGACCGGGCCGGGGTGGCCGCGCAACTCGGTGAGCTGCGCGAGCGTACGGAACGGATCACCCACTCGGCGGAGTCGTTGCGGTGGGCGGCCCGGGACCGGGCGCGGAAGTTCGCGGACGACGACCTGGCGTCGCTGAGCGCGCAGATCGACGTGGAGGCCGGGGCGCTGCGGCACTGGGCCGGGCGCGAGCAGGACGACCTTTCCTGGCCGGAGGCGGCAGCGGGGCAGGCATCGGAACAGGTCTGGCCGGCGGCGGACGCGGAGGCACAGCCGGGCACGGGAGCGCCGGAGAGTGGCGGCGGTGCCTCGGACGCGGACGCACCCAAGGCGATCACGGCGCAGGATCCTCGGCAGCAGACGTTCTACTCCTGGCAGAAGTCGACGCGACCCGAGACCACGAACTGACCCGAACCGATCACGGGCCGGGGGCGGGCTGCCGTACGGAGCCCCCTCCGGGGTACCCTCCCGGTCATGTCCCGCCATGTCGCGATCGTCACCGATTCAACGGCCTACCTGCCGCCGCAGACGATGGAGCGGCACGGTATCACCGCGGTGCCGCTGACCGTCGTCCTCGGCGACCAGGCCCTTGAGGAGGGCACCGAGATCTCGGCCCGCTCCCTCGCCCTCGCGCTCCAGAAGCGGCGCTCGGTGACCACGTCCCGGCCCAGCCCCGAGGTGTTCGCCGCGGCCTACCGGGCCGCCGCCGAGAAGGGCGCCGCCGCGATCGTGTCGCTGCACCTGTCGGCCGAGTTCTCGGGGACGTACGACGCCGCTCTGCTGGCCGCCAAGGACGCGGCGGTGCCCGTGCGGGTCGTCGACACCGGGATGGTCGCCATGGCGCTGGGCTTCTGCGCGCTGGCGGCGGCCGAGGCGGCGGAGGCGGGCGGCACGCCGGACGAGGTGGTCGCCGCCGCGGAGAAGCGGGCCGCCGGGACCTCCGCGTACTTCTACGTCGACACGCTCGAGTACCTGCGCCGGGGCGGCCGCATCGGCGCGGCCCAGGCGCTGTTGGGCTCCGCGCTCGCCGTGAAGCCGCTGCTGGAACTGGAGGGCGGGCGGATCGAGCTGCGGGAGAAGGTGCGCACCGCGTCGAAGGCGATCGCCCGACTGGAGGTGATCGCCGCCGAGCGGGCCGGCGCGAGCCCGGTGGACATCGCGGTGCACCACCTCGCGGCACCCGATCGGGCCGCCGCGCTCGCGGACAGGCTGCGCAGCCGTGTCCCCGGCCTGGCCGAGCTGCACGTCAGCGAGGTCGGCGCGGTCATCGGCGCGCACACCGGGCCGGGGCTGCTGGGGGTCGTCGTCTCGTCGCGGTGACCGCCCGGCTCATGCTCGCGGGTGACCAGGTTTTCCACAACTGGCGGTTTATCCACGGAATTTGACGCTGCTCGGCGGGTTCGGGCGAATGCGTCTAGCGTGCTCGGCATGGCAACGCGAACACACTCCGTGACGTCCTCATCGCCCGTCGTACGCGCAGCGAGCGGCCCCGGCCGGGCACCCGGCTCCGACGGCCGCACGCGCAGCCGCGGCCCCGCACGACACCGCGTGCGCGGAAGGCGAGCAGCCGTGCGCGCGACGGCGACAGCACGCCGCCGCGCGGACGCCCTCTTCGCAGGGCCGGGCGCGTACGCGACGCATCCGCCGCCGGACGACGGCACGCCACGGGCGGGCCGCCCGTGCCCGGACGGTGGGCCGTGCCCGGACGGTGGGCCTCCGCCGGATGCTGGTCGGCCATCGGACGGTGGCGCGTGCCCGGACGGCTGTCTGCCTTCGGACGGTGGTTCGCGGTCGGTCAGTGGTCAGTTGTCGGTCGGGGGTCCGCGCTCGGACAGTGGCCGGCTTTCGGCCGGTGGGCAGGTGCCGGTGCGGTCACCGGTGGCGGCGACGGGGCCGGTGGCGGGGGTGGCCGGCGAGTCCGCGGCGGGTGCCGGCGTGGCTGCTCCGGTCCCCGAGGAGGAGGCACTGGGGCGGCGGGAGCGGTGGCGTCTCGGGTTGCGGGAGCGGCTGCCGCTGTGGCTGCAGGCGCGGTGCGGAATGGAGCCCCGGACGGTCGTCGCACTCGCGGTCGTCCTGGTCGTGGCCGCTGCCCTTGCCGGGCGGTACTTCTGGGCGGGCCGCCCGGAGCCGGTCCGGGCTCCCGACCTGGTCAGGGCGGCGGCGCCACCGGCGGCGGGCGCCGCGACTCGCCGGCCCCCGGCGGGGGCGCCACCCGTCGTCGTCGACGTCAGCGGGAAGGTACAACGGCCGGGTGTGCTGCGGCTGCCCGCAGGATCACGGGTCGGCGACGCCCTGCGCGCGGCAGGCGGTGCCAGGCCCGGTACCGACCTCACGGGGCTGAACCGGGCACGTGTACTCATGGACGGCGAGCACGTCGTGGTGGGAGCCGCACCTGGACCGGCGGCTCCCATGCCCGGGGCGCCGTCCGGTCCCGGTGGTGGCGAGGGGCCGGTCAGCCTCAACACCGCCACCGTGGAACAGCTGGACACGCTGCCCGGCGTCGGCCCCGTGCTGGCCCAGCACATCGTCGACTACCGCACCCGACACGGGGGTTTCCGGTCGGTCGACGAACTCCGCGAGGTCAACGGGATCGGCGAGCGCCGGTTCGCGGACCTCCAGTCACTCGTACGGCCATGAGCCGCGCGGCGGTTCACGCAGCGTCAGGCAGCCCCCTGGGGGCCGCCGATCCTGGGCAGGAGGGCCCGGCCGACGTGCGGCTCATGGGTCCCGCCCTGGCGGCGTGGGCAGCGGCGGCGCTCGCGATCGGCGCACCGGGCCGGTGGACGGTGGTGGGCGCGGCGCTCTGCGCCGTAGGCGGTGTGGTGCTGTTGCTGGTGTGTGCCGGCGGGCGGGCCGTGCCCCTGGCGCTCAGGCGGTGGCGGGGCAACGGGACGGCGTGTACGGCCGTGTTGCTCTGCGCCGCGGCCGGTGCGGCGTCCGCGGGACTGCACGGCGCCGATCTGAGACGGGGTCCGTTGCCGGGGCTCGCGGAGCAGCACGCACGGGTCGGCGTCGAGGCAACGGTCACCTCCGATCCACGGCTCACGCGCGTGAGGGTCCGCGGTCCCCGGGCCGCGCCCGCCGCCGTCGTCCTGGACGCCCACGTGACGCGAGTGACGGCGCCCGACGGGGCGGTCACCAGGGTCCGTACGCCCGTGCTGGTCGTCGTGTCGCCCGGCGGAGCGGAGTGGCAGCGGCTGCTGCCGTCCACCCGGCTGCGCCTGACAGGGCGGCTCGCACCGCCGCATCGCCACGGCGAGCCGTTCGCCGCCGTCCTGCGGGCGGACGCGGGCCCGCCACGGGTCACCGGGCCGCCGACCGCGCTCCAGCGCACGGCGGGGGAACTGCGGGCGGGACTGCGCGCCGCGACCGACGGGCTCGCACCGGATGCCCGCGCCCTGCTGCCGGGGCTGGTCGTCGGGGACACCTCCCGTATCCCACCCGACCTGCACGACGCCTTCCGGGCCACCGACCTCACGCACCTCTTGGCCGTTTCCGGAAGCAACCTCACCATTGTGCTGTTGCTGCTCATCGGCCCACCCGGAAGAGCACTGAAGGCCGAACGCGGAGGGCTGGCGCCCAGGTTGGGAATCCCACTCCGGGCGACGGCGCTGCTCGGCGGGGCGCTGACCCTCGCCTTCGTCCTGGTCTGCCGACCCGACCCGAGCGTGCTGCGCGCCGCCGCCTGTGGGCTGATCACCCTGCTCGCCATCGGCACCGGGCGCCGCAGGTCGCTGATTCCCGCGCTCGCCGCCGCCGTACTGCTGCTGGTGCTGTACGACCCGTGGCTGGCGCGCAGCTACGGCTTCCTGCTGTCCGTGCTGGCCACCGGGGCGCTCCTGACCGTCGCCCCGCGCTGGAGCGCCGCGCTGCGAAGGCGCCGGGTGCCGCCGCGGATCGCGGAGGCGCTGGCCGCGACAGCCGCGGCCCAGGCAGTGTGCGCCCCGGTGGTGGCCGTCTTCGCCGCCCGGGTCAGCCTGGTGGCGATCCCGTGCAACCTGCTCGCCGAACTCGCGGTGGCCCCCGCGACCGTGCTCGGGTTCGCCGCGCTCGCCACGGCACCGGTCGCGATGCCGGTGGCCGTGGTGCTCGCCGAATGTGCGGGTTGGCCGGCCGGCTGGCTAGCCTCCGTCGCCCGCGCGGGAGCCGCGCTGCCCGGGGCGGAGGCCCAGTGGCCGGGCGGCTGGCGCGGTGGACTGCTGCTCGCCGCCGTCACGGGGGCGTCGGTGGTGTGCGTGCGGCGGATGCGGCACCGGGTGTGGCTGGCCGGCGCGTGCACCGTGCTGTTGCTGCTCGCGGTGGTGCGGCCGCCGCCGCTCGTCAGGCTGATCACCGGGTGGCCGCCGCCGGGCTGGGTGTTCGCGATGTGCGACGTCGGCCAGGGCGATGCGACGGTCCTCTCGGCGGGCGGTGACACGGCCGTGGTGGTGGACGCGGGGCCCGATCCTGAGCCCGTGGACCGGTGCCTGCACGCGCTGGGCGTCACGCGGGTGCCGCTCGTGGTGCTCACGCACTTCCACGCCGACCATGTCGCGGGCCTGCCGGGTGTCATGCGCGGCCGGGCCGTCGGGGCGATCCAGACCACGAGCCTCCAGGACCCCGAGGACCAGGCGGCGTTCGTGCGGAGGACGGCCGCCGCGGCCGGGGTGCCCGTCATCCCGGCGGGTGCCGGTGAGCGCCGGCGGATCGGGTCGCTCGACTGGACGGTGCTGTGGCCGGGCACCGCCATGACCGGCCTCGGGCCGGAGGGGCCGAACGACGCCAGCGTCACGCTGCTCGTTCGCGTCGGCGGCGGTACGACCCTGCTGCTCCTCGGCGACCTGGAGCCGCCCGCCCAGCGGGGTCTGCTTCGGGCCCACCCGGACCTGCCGCAGGTCGACGTCCTGAAGGTCGCCCACCACGGCTCGGCCCATCAGGACCCACGTCTGCTGAGCAGGGCCCGGCCACGGCTGGCCCTGGTCTCGGCCGGCCGTGACAACCCGTACGGCCATCCGTCGCCGCGTACGGTCGGCGCGCTGCGGGCCGGGGGAGCGGTGGTCCTGAGCACCGACAGGCACGGCGCGATCGCCGTGACGGGAAGGGGGAAGGAGCTGCGTGCCGCCACGGCCCAGGGGCCGGGGCCGGAGCCGTAGCGGCACGCAGGAACAATGTCCTGCGTGAGCGATGTGAGACATGTGCTGGTGCTGCCCGACCGGGACGCGGCCGAGGAGGTGGCGGAGGAGCTCGGGGAGCGTTTCGGGATCACGGAGGAGCCGCAGCTGGTACGGGACGCCCTGGCTGGTGAGGACGACGCCGAGGACGCTCAGTGGCTGGTGGTCGTCGAGGACCCGGACGGGCGGCTCGCGGCCCGCGATCTGGACGAGTTCGCGGCCCAGTGGGACGGCTGGCGCGAGGAGCCGTAGAGAGGGGCGGTCCGGGCGTACCGGCGTTGTCGGTGGGCCGTGCGATGCTGGTTCGCGATGGCCACCAGAAAGAACCAGACCGACGACGTCCTCGCGCCCGTCACCCTCGCCGTGGGGCAGGAGGACCTGTTCCTCGACCGCGCGGTGCAGCAGGTGGTGGCGGCCGCCCGCGCGGCCGACGCCGACACGGACGTCCGCGACCTGACGCCCGACCAGCTCCAGCCCGGCGCCCTCGCCGAGCTGACGAGCCCCTCGCTCTTCGCCGAGCGCAAGGTGCTGGTCGTGCGGAACGCGCAGGACCTCTCCGCCGAGACGATCAAAGACATCAAGGCGTACCTGGGCTCGCCCGTCGAGGACATCAGCCTCGTCCTGCTCCACGCGGGCGGCGCCAAGGGCAAGGGCCTGCTGGACGCGGCGCGCAAGGCGGGCGCCCGGGAGGTCGCGTGCCCGAAGACCACCAAGCCGGCGGAGCGCCTGACGTTCGTCCGCGGCGAGTTCCGGGCGCTGGGCCGGTCGGCGACGCCGGAGGCGTGCCAGGCGCTCGTCGACGCGGTCGGCAGCGATCTGCGGGAGCTCGCGTCCGCGGTGTCGCAGCTCGCCGCGGACGTCGAGGGCACCATCGACGAGGCGGTCGTCGGGCGGTACTACACGGGCCGCGCGGAGGCCTCCAGCTTCAACGTCGCCGACCGGGCGGTGGAAGGGCGTGCGGCGGAGGCCCTGGAGGCGCTGCGGTGGTCGCTGTCGACGGGTGTCGCGCCCGTGCTGATCACCAGCGCGTTGGCGCAGGGTGTGCGGGCGATCGGCAAGCTGTCGGCGGCGCGGGGCGGGCGGCCTGCGGATCTCGCGCGCGAGCTCGGCATGCCGCCGTGGAAGATCGACCGGGTGCGTCAGCAGATGCGCGGCTGGACGCCGGACGGTGTCGCCGTCGCGCTGCGCGCGATCGCCGAGGCGGACGCGGGGGTCAAGGGCGGGGGCGACGACCCGGAGTACGCGCTGGAGAAGGCGGTCGTCACCATCGCCCGCGCGGCCCGCTCCCGCCGCTGACCCCCGCGGGGCGGCGCGCATCGCCGCGCATCGCCGGGTGGTGGGGGCGGTAGGGCTGCAGCGGGGCGGTGGCGGTGCGTGGTCGGCCGCCGGCCGGTGGGTGCGCCCGGCCTGACGGCCGGGCTCGGGTTCCCACCCGCACCACCCGTGCGGGACGGGGGCGAGTGCGGGTTCCCGTGGGACCTCTCCGCCGTCGGCGGCCGAGGGCCGTGCGGTGGGGGACTGTGGGTGTGGGTCTTCCGGTGGGGCTTGCGTTGTCGGCGGGCGCGGGGCCGGGCGGCGGGGGCTGTCGTGCGGAGCCTCCGGTGGGCCTTTCCGTCGTCGTAGGCCGCAGGCCCGGGAGATCGCGGTTCCCGTCCGCACCACCCCCGCGCGGGGCCTCTTCGCCGTCGGCGGGCGACAGGCCGTTGGGCCGGGTGCGGGGCGTCCCGGGATCCGCTCGCCGTGGTGGGCGCCGTACGACGCCGGGCGTCACGGGTCGCAATGGCGCGGCATGACGAAGGCCCCGGCGGGGCGTCCTGGGGAAGGACGGCGACGGGGCCTTCGGGTGGTGCGTCGGTGAGCTCGTACCCGCGTGGCGAACGCAGGCCGCGTACGAGCTCGGGGTGCCGGTCAGGAGCGGATGAGAGGGCCCGCTTGGTCCGTTCCGGCGATCAAATCAAGAAAGCTCAGCCCTGCAGGGAGCCAACCTTGGTGGCCAGCGCCGACTTCTTGTTGGCGGCGGCGTTCTTGTGGATGACACCCTTCGAGACAGCCTTGTCGAGCGCACGGGAGGCGGCGCGAGCGGCAACGGTGGCCTTCTCGACGTCACCCGCGGCAGCAGCCTCACGGGCCTTGCGGATCGCGGTCTTGAGCGACGACTTGACGGCCTTGTTACGCAGGCGCGCCTTCTCGTTGGTCTTGTTCCGCTTGATCTGGGACTTGATGTTCGCCACGAAAGAGCCTTTTCAGGTTCGTAAGGATTTCTCTGATGTGTGCCACGTCGCAGAGAGGGCCACGAGACACAGCTGCCCAGGCTACCAGTCGCCCTCCGAGCGGCCCAAACCGAGCGCCCGTCCCCGTCCGTGGGACCATGGAACCTACGTATCGATCCGCCGTCGACCCGAGCAGAGACGCCCGGCGTCTCGAGAATCAGGACCCTGCGTGCCCGCGACCCCTATCCACGTGCCCGAGCCGAGCCGTACCGACCCGGCACTGATCCGCAATTTCTGCATCATCGCGCACATCGACCACGGCAAGTCCACCCTTGCCGACCGGATGCTCCAGCTGACCGGTGTGGTCGAGCAGCGGCAGATGCGCGCTCAGTACCTCGACCGCATGGACATCGAGCGCGAGCGCGGCATCACGATCAAGTCCCAGGCGGTGCGTCTGCCGTGGGCCCCCACCGAGGGGCCCGGCCAGGGCAGCACTCACATCCTCAACATGATCGACACCCCCGGTCACGTCGACTTCACCTACGAGGTGTCGCGATCCCTGGCCGCCTGCGAGGGCACCGTCCTGCTCGTCGACGCCGCCCAGGGCATCGAGGCGCAGACCCTCGCCAACCTCTACCTGGCGATGGAGAACGACCTCGCCATCGTCCCCGTGCTCAACAAGATCGACCTGCCGGCCGCCCAGCCGGAGAAGTTCGCCGAGGAGCTGGCGAACCTGGTCGGCTGCGACCCCGACGACGTGCTGCGGGTGTCCGCCAAGACCGGTCTCGGGGTCGAGGCGCTGCTGGACCGCGTCGTCCGGGAGGTCCCTGCCCCGGTCGGCGTCAAGGACGCCCCCGCCCGCGCGATGATCTTCGACTCGGTCTACGACTCGTACCGCGGTGTCGTCACCTACGTCCGTGTCATCGACGGCCAGCTCAACAAGCGCGAGCGCATCCGCATGATGTCCACCGGCGCCACGCACGAGCTGCTGGAGATCGGGACGAACTCGCCCGAGATGCTCCCGGCCGACGGGCTGGGCGTCGGCGAGGTCGGGTACCTGATCACGGGTGTGAAGGACGTCCGGCAGTCCAAGGTCGGTGACACCATCACCACCCTGCACAAGGGCGCCACCGAGGCCCTGGGCGGCTACAAGGACCCCAAGCCGATGGTGTTCTCCGGCCTCTACCCGCTGGACGGCTCCGACTACCCCGAGCTGCGCGACGCCCTCGACAAGCTCCAGCTCAACGACGCCGCGCTCGTCTACGAGCCGGAGACCTCCGCCGCCCTCGGCTTCGGCTTCCGCGTCGGCTTCCTGGGCCTGCTGCACCTCGACGTGATCCGCGAGCGGCTGGAGCGCGAGTTCGGGCTCGACCTGATCGCCACCGCCCCGAACGTGGTCTACCGCGTACTCATGGAGGACGGCACCGAGCACACCGTCACCAACCCGAGCGAGTTCCCCGAGGGCAAGATCAGCGAGGTGTACGAGCCGGTCGTCCGCGCCACGATCCTCGCCCCCAGCGAGTTCATCGGCTCGATCATGGAGCTGTGCCAGACCCGCCGCGGCACCCTCCTCGGCATGGACTACCTCTCCGAGGACCGGGTCGAGATCCGCTACACCCTCCCCCTCGCGGAGATCGTCTTCGACTTCTTCGACCAGCTGAAGTCCAAGACCCGCGGCTACGCCTCCCTCGACTACGAGCCCACCGGCGAGCAGGCCTCCAGCCTCGTCAAGGTCGACATCCTGCTCCACGGCGACAAGGTCGACGCCTTCTCCGCCATCACCCACAAGGACGCGGCGTACGCGTACGGAGTACGGCTCGTCGCCAAGCTGCGCGAGCTCATCCCCCGGCAGGCGTTCGAGGTGCCCATCCAGGCGGCCATCGGCTCGCGCGTCATCGCCCGCGAGACCATCCGCGCCATCCGCAAGGACGTCCTCGCCAAGTGCTACGGCGGTGACATCTCCCGTAAGCGGAAGCTGCTGGAGAAGCAGAAGGAAGGCAAGAAGCGGATGAAGATGGTCGGTTCCGTGGAGGTTCCGCAAGAGGCCTTCATCGCGGTGCTGTCCAGCGACGACTCCGCCGGCGGCAAGACCAAGAAGTAGAGCCCGGCCGCACAGCGCCCGTTCGGTTCACGGACGGGCGCTTTTGCGTGCCGTGACACCCCTCGGGCAGGGCACAGTCGTTATGAACAGCCCCTTACATGGCGGACCACGGCGCTCTAACCTGATGCCGCCCGAGGGTTACTCGCCAGTTAAACAATCATCCCGTCGTGCAGCCCTGCCGCAAGCCGCCCGGAGGACGTCGTGAGCGACACACAGACCCTGATCGAGAACCGCCCGCCCTCCGTGGCGGCCCTCTTCCTGGAGCGCGTGGCCAAAACCCCTGATGCGGAGGCCTACCGCTACCCGGTGCCGGCCCCCACCGGCCAGGGCCCCGACGACTGGAAGTCCCTCAGCTGGGGGCAGGCCGCCGACCGCGTCTACGCCATCGCCGCCGGGCTCATCGACCTCGGCGTACAGCCCGAGGAGCGGGTCGCCCTCGCCTCCGCCACCCGCGTCGAGTGGATCCTCGCCGACCTCGGCGTGATGTGCGCCGGCGCCGCGACCACCACCGTCTACCCCCAGACCAACGCCGAGGAGTCCGCGTACATCCTCGCCGACTCCGACAGCCGCGTCCTGATCGCCGAGGACGCCACCCAGCTCGCCAAGGCCCGCGAGCGCCGCGCCGACCTGCCGCACCTCACCCATGTCGTCGTCATCGACCCGACCGGCGTCGAAGCGGAACCCGGCGACCCCGAGGGCTGGGTCCTGTCCCTCGCCGAGCTGGAGGAGCGCGGCCGCGCGTACCTGGAGAAGCACCCGGACGCCGTCAAGGACCGGGTCGCCGCCATCACCCCCACCCAGCTCGCCACCCTCATCTACACCTCCGGCACCACCGGCCGCCCCAAGGGCGTACGGCTGCCGCACGACAACTGGTCGTACATGGCCAAGGCCATCGCCGCGACCGGCCTGGTCACGGCGGACGACGTGCAGTACCTGTGGCTGCCGCTCGCGCACGTCTTCGGCAAGGTGCTGACCTCCGGCCAGATCGAGGTCGGGCACGTCACCGCCGTCGACGGCCGCGTCGACAAGATCATCGAGAACCTGCCGGTCGTCCAGCCGACGTACATGGCCGCCGTCCCCCGTATCTTCGAAAAGGTTTACAACGGAGTCGCGGCAAAGGCACGGGCCGGAGGCGGCGCCAAGTACAAGATCTTCAAGTGGGCCGCCGAGGTCGCCCGCGAGTACGCCAGGACCAGCCAGGACAACTTCCGCCGCACCGGCAACGCGAGCGTGCCCTTCGGCCTGAACGCCAAGCACAAGATCGCCGACGCCCTCGTCTACTCCAAGCTCCGCGAGGCCTTCGGCGGCCGGCTGCGCGCCGCCGTCTCCGGATCGGCCGCCCTCGCGCCCGACATCGGCTACTTCTTCTCCGGCGCAGGCATCCACATCCTGGAGGGGTACGGCCTCACCGAATCCAGCGCAGCCTCCTTCGTCAACCCGGGCGAGGCCTACCGCACCGGCACCGTCGGCAAGCCGCTGCCCGGCACCGAGGTGCGGATCGCCGACGACGGCGAGATCCTGCTGCGCGGCCCCGGCATCATGGAGGGCTACCACGGGCTGCCCGAGAAGACCGCCGAGGTCCTGGAGCCGGACGGCTGGTTCCACACCGGCGACATCGGCGAACTGTCCGTCGACGGCTACCTCCGTATCACCGACCGCAAGAAGGACCTGATCAAGACGTCCGGCGGCAAGTACATCGCACCCGCCGAGGTCGAGGGACAGTTCAAGGCGGTCTGCCCGTACGTCTCCAACATCCTCGTCCACGGCGCCGACCGGAACTTCTGCACCGCGCTCATCGCGCTCGACGAGCCCGCCATCATCGGCTGGGCGGAGGAGCACGGCCTCGGCGGCAAGACGTACGCCGAAGTCGTGGCCACCCCGGAGGTCACCCGGCTCGTCCAGGGCTATGTGGACCGGCTCAACCAGGGACTCCAGCGCTGGCAGAGCATCAAGAAGTTCCGCCTCCTGCCGCGCGACCTCGACATCGAGCACGGCGAGCTGACGCCCAGCCTCAAGCTGAAGCGCCCCGTCGTGGAGCGGGAGTACAAGCACCTGATCGACGAGATGTACACCGGATCCAGGGAGGCCTGAGCCGTACGCCGACAAAGGGGCCGCGCACGGGTGCGCGGCCCCTTTCGCGTGGGCGGCCGGCGACGACTTCAACGACTTCGATGACTCGGCGCTTATGAGCGTGCTCCATCTGTCACCCTGTCGGTGTCCGAACCACGAGCCGACCAGGAGCCGACGAGGAGCCGCACGTGGGGTCCTTTCCGACACAGCGCGCGACCACCGGCGAGTTGCCGCTGCCACCCCACCATCCGCCCCCGACTCAGTCCGTCGCACGCACCAGCCTGCCCGGCAATCCCCTCGCCCCCTCCGCCGCCCGCCGCTTCGTACGCGCCGCGCTCGCCGACTGGACCGGCCTCGCCCTGCCCGCCGCCGCGACGATCACCGACCGGGTCGCCGACGACGCCGTCCTGGTCGTCGGCGAACTCGTCACCAACGCCGTCGTCCACGCCGGCACCACCGTCGAACTCCTCTGCCGGCTCGAGGACCCCGCCGGCGGCCTGCCCGCCGCCCTCGTCCTCGAAGTGTCCGACCACCACCCCACCAGGACCGTCCGCCACGAGCACCAGCACCACCAGGACGACGAGGACGGCCTCGACGAGTACGGTCGCGGGCTCCAGCTCGTCGCCGCCCTCGCCGAATGCTGGGGCATCACCTACCGCCCCGGCCTCAAGACCGTCTGGGCCCGGCTCCCCCTCGACGGCTGGGACACCTGCCCCGTGCCCGGCGCCGAACCGGCGATCCAGCGCGGGCTGCGCGCCGCCGAGATCCTCGCCCCGGCACCGCGCCGCGTGGTGCGCGACGACCACGAGTGGGCCGGCCGCGGCGCGCTGTCGTTCCTCGCCGAGGCCTCCGACCTCCTCGCCGGCCAACTGGACGAGGACCTCGTCGCCGCCCTCGCCGGCCAGCTCCTGGTGCCACGCCTGGCCGACTGGTGCGCGTTCTGGCTGGAGGGCGACGGCACGGAGGGCGGCGGACCGCGGCTCGCCCGCGTATGGCACGCCGACGAATCGGCGCTGGAGGCGCTGCGTACGGCGCTGGAGAAGGAACCGCCGCACATGCCCGAGCCGGCCCGCACCGGCCCGGTGCCGATCCCCTGGCCCCCGTCGCCGTCGCCGTCGTCGTCGGGGCCGCAGGGGAGCGCGGCGGGTGGCACGGCACTCGCGTACCGGCTGGTCGTGGGCGGGCACGGGCTCGGCACGCTGATGCTGGGACGGCGCGGGCGAGCCCGCATCCCCGACGCCGTCACCGCCCTCGTCGAGGACTTCGCGCGCCGCGTCGCCCTCGCCATCGGCGCCGCCCGCCGCTACACCCGCCAGGTCACCATCAGCCGGATCCTCCAGCGCGGGCTGCTGCCCAGCCAGCTGGCCCAGATCCCGGGCGTCGACAGCCGCGTCGTGTACGAGCCCAGCGACGACGGGCTCGCCGGCGGCGACTTCTACGACGTGTTCCAGGCCGGCCCCGCGGCGCGGCGCTGGTGCTTCATGCTCGGCGACGTCCAGGGCAGCGGCCCCGAGGCCGCCGTCGTCACCGGCCTCGCCCGCCCCTGGCTGCGGCTGCTCGCCCGCGAGGACCACCAGGTCGGCCAGGTCCTCGACCGGCTCAACCGGCTCCTCCTCGACGACGCCACCGAGGCCGCCGAAGCCGCCGCGTCCATGGTCGCCGCGGCCGGCGACCTGCCCGGCGGGCCACAGCCCCCGTCCCAGCCCCAGGCACGGTTCCTGTCCCTCCTGTACGGCGAGCTCGTACCGCTCGCCCCCGAGGACGGCGGCGGCGCCCGCTGCACCCTCGCCTGCGCCGGCCACCCCCTGCCGCTCCTGCTGCGCCCCGACGGCTCCGTGACGCCCGCCGCGGCACCCCAGGTGCTGCTCGGCGTCGTCGACGACGTCGGGTACGAGAGCCACACCTTCCACCTCGCACCCGGCGACACGCTCCTGTGCGTCACCGACGGCGTCACCGAACGCCGCTCCCGTACGGGCCGGATGTTCGACGACGGCGACGGGCTGGCCGAGGCCCTCGCGGGCTGCGCCGGGCTGCCCGCGCGGGAGGTCGCCGACCGGATCCGGCAGGCGGTCCACACCTACGGCGAGACGCCCGTACGCGACGACCTCGCCCTGCTGGTGCTCCAGGCCAGGTGACCGGCCCGGGTGACGGACAATGGGACGTATGCCTTCCGTACTGCCCGATGGTGAGCCCATGCCCGAGGACGGCGCGCTGCCCGCGTCCGCCCTGCTCGGGGCCGGTGAGCGGCCGCTCGGGTTCTATCTGCACGTGCCGTACTGCGCCACCCGCTGCGGCTACTGCGACTTCAACACCTACACCGCCACCGAGCTGCGCGGCTCCGGCGGCGTCCTCGCCTCCCGCGACAACTACGCCGCGACGCTGACGGACGAGGTGCGCCTCGCACGGAAGGTGCTCGGTGACGACCCGCGCCCGGTACGCACCGTCTTCGTCGGCGGCGGTACGCCCACGCTGCTCGCCGCCGCCGACCTCGTGACCATGCTGGGCGCCATCCGGGAGGAGTTCGGGCTCGCGGACGACGCCGAGATCACGACCGAGGCGAACCCGGAGTCCGTCGACCCCGCGTACCTGGCCGAGCTGCGGGAGGGCGGCTTCAACCGGATCTCCTTCGGCATGCAGAGCGCCCGGCAGCACGTCCTCAAGGTGCTGGACCGTACGCACACCCCCGGTCGGCCGGAGCGTTGCGTCGAGGAGGCCCGCGTGGCCGGGTTCGAGCACGTCAACCTCGACCTGATCTACGGCACCCCGGGGGAGAGCGACGACGACTGGCGCGCCTCGCTCGACGCGGCGATCGGCGCGGGGCCCGACCACGTCTCGGCGTACGCCCTGATCGTCGAGGAGGGCACGCAGCTGGCGCGGCGCATCCGGCGCGGCGAGGTCCCGATGACGGACGACGACGTCCACGCCGACCGGTACCTGATCGCCGAGGACGTGCTGTCCGGGGCGGGCTTCTCCTGGTACGAGGTGTCCAACTGGGCCACGTCGGAGGCGGGGCGGTGCCTGCACAACGAGCTGTACTGGCGCGGCGCCGACTGGTGGGGCGCGGGACCGGGGGCGCACAGCCATGTGGGCGGCGTGCGGTGGTGGAACGTGAAGCACCCGGGCGCGTACGCCGCCGCCCTCGCGGCCGGGCGGTCGCCGGGGGCGGGGCGCGAAATCCTGACGGAGGAGAACCGGCGGGTGGAGCGGGTGCTGCTGGAGCTGCGGCTGCGGGAGGGGTGCGCTTTGTCGTTGCTGCGGGAGGCGGGGCTGGCCGCTGCCGAGCGCGCGCTAAGGGACGGGCTCCTGGACCCGGGTCCTTACGCCCAGGGGCGGGCCGTGCTGACGCTGCGAGGGCGGCTGCTGGCCGACGCGGTGGTGCGGGACCTGGTGGACTAGGCGCGGGTTCCCGGCGTGGGCGTGTCCGGAGTCGGCGCCCCGCCGGGGGGTTGCGCCACCCGTTCCGCCCAACGTATGCCCACAACCCGCTACCCGGTTACGAAGTCGATCAGCTCCTCCACTCTCCCCAGCAACTCCGGCTCCAGGTCCTTGTACGAGGTGACCTTCGAGAGGATGTGCTGCCAGGCCGCGCCCGTGTTGTCGGGCCAGCCGAGCGCGCGGCACACGCCCGTCTTCCAGTCCTGGCCGTGCGGGACCGAGGGCCACGCCCGGATGCCCACCGACGAGGGCTTCACCGCCTCCCAGATGTCGATGTACGGGTGCCCCACCACCAGGGTGTGGGCGTCCGTGACGGAGGCCGCGATGCGGGACTCCTTGGAGCCGGGGACCAGGTGGTCCACCAGGACCCCGAGGCGCGCGTCGGGGCCAGGGCCGAAGTCCCGGACGATGGCGGGGAGGTCGTCGACGCCCTCCAGGTACTCGACGACGACGCCCTCGATGCGCAGGTCGTCGCCCCAGACCCGCTCCACCAGTTCCGCGTCGTGGCGGCCCTCCACGTAGATGCGCCCCGCACGGGCCACGCGCGCGCGTGCACCCGGAACGGCGATCGAGCCGGATGCCGTGCGCGACGGGCGCGAGGGACCGGCCGACGGGCGGACCAGCGTCACCGTACGGCCCTCCAGGAGGAACCCCCGGGGCGTCAGCGGGAACACCCGGTGCTTGCCGAACCGGTCCTCAAGGGTGACCGTGCCCGCCTCGCAGCCGATCACCGCCCCGCAGAAGCCGGTGCTCACCTCCTCGACCACCAGATCCGGCTCGGCGGGTACCTCCGGCACCGGGGCCGAACGCTTCCAGGAGGGCGTCAGGTCAGGGTCGTAAGCGCGCATTCGCCAGACGCTACGACACCCCGAACCGCCGGGCCAGTTCATCGCGTTGGGCGCGTACGAAGGCGGCGTCGACGGCGGCCCCGTGCCCCGGGACGTACAGGGCGTCCTCGCCGCCCAGCTCCAGCAGCCGGTCCAGGGCGGCCGGCCAGCGTGAGGGGATGGCGTCCGGCCCGGCTTGCGGGTCGCCCGACTCCTCCACGAGGTCCCCGCACAGGACGACCTCCCGGGGACCCGGCACGAGTACGGCCAGGTCGTGGCCGCTGTGGCCCGGCCCCACGTTGGCCAGCAGCACCTGCCGCCCGCCCAGCTCCAGCGTCCACTCGCCGCACACCAGGTGGTGCGGTGCCACCAGGACGTCCGTCGCTTCCACGGCGTCCGCCTCGGCGACCCCGTGACGCACGGCGTCGCCGCGCAGCCCGTCCCGGTCCCTGGTCAGTACGGTGTCGATGCCGACCGCCCCGTACACCTCCGCCCCGGAGAACGCCGCCGTCCCGAGCACATGATCGAAATGAGGGTGGCTCAGTGCGATATGCGTCACTCTCCGGCCGCCCATGAGCCCCTGCGCCTGTGTCCGGATCTCGGCGCCCTCACGGAGCGTGGCGCCCGTGTCGTACAGCAGGGCACCGTCCTCGCCGACGACCAGGGCCGTGGTCGCGTCCCACACCGGCAGCCTTCTGCGGCCCACTCCGTCGGCCAGACGTTCCCACCCGAAGTCTTCCCAAGTGACGTCCATACCGGCGACGCTATCGGCAACGACCAGCCGCGTCGCGCGGTAGCGTGTCCCGCTGCCCTTGCCGGGGGCGTACCCCGGCGCCGTACACTGGCCGGGGACAACTGGCACTCGGGCATCGCGAGTGCCAGCGAAACAGAAGGAACCACGGCCGGCTGGAGGTGCGCGCGATGCTGAGCGAACGCAGACTCGAGGTGCTGCGCGCCATCGTCCAGGACTATGTCGGCACCGAGGAGCCCGTCGGCTCCAAGGCGCTCACGGAGCGCCACAAGCTCGGCGTCTCACCCGCCACCGTGCGCAACGACATGGCGGTGCTGGAGGAGGAGGGCTTCATCGCCCAGCCCCACACCAGCGCGGGCCGCATTCCCACCGACAAGGGCTACCGCCTCTTCGTCGACAAGCTCGCCGGCGTCAAGCCGCTGTCGACGCCGGAGCGGCGCGCCATCCAGAACTTCCTGGACGGTGCCGTCGACCTCGACGACGTCGTCGGCCGTACGGTGCGGCTGCTCGCGCAGCTGACCCGGCAGGTCGCGGTCGTGCAGTACCCGTCCCTGACGCGCTCCACCGTGCGTCATGTGGAGCTGCTGTCGCTGGCCCCCGCCCGGCTGATGCTCGTCCTGATCACCGACACGGGGCGCGTGGAGCAGCGCATGGTCGACTGCCCGGCGCCGTTCGGCGAGACGTCCGTGGCCGACCTGCGGGCGCGGCTGAACAGCCGCGTCGTGGGACGCCGCTTCACGGACGTCCCCAACCTGGTGCAGGACCTTCCCGAGTCCTTCGAGGCGGAGGACCGGGGGACGGTCTCCACGGTGCTGGCCACGCTGCTGGAGACACTGGTGGAAGAGACCGAGGAACGGCTGATGATCGGCGGCACCGCCAATCTCACCCGCTTCGGGCACGACTTCCCGCTGACGATCCGGCCGGTGCTGGAGGCGCTGGAGGAGCAGGTGGTGCTCCTGAAGCTGCTCGGCGAGGCCAAGGACTCGGCCATGACCGTACGTATCGGGCACGAGAACGCCCACGAGGGCCTCAACTCCACGTCCGTCGTCGCGGTCGGCTACGGTTCGGGCGACGAGGCAGTCGCCAAACTCGGCGTGGTCGGACCGACCCGCATGGACTACCCCGGAACGATGGGAGCGGTACGCGCAGTGGCACGTTACGTCGGACAGATCCTGGCGGAGTCGTAAGTGGCCACGGACTACTACGCCGTACTCGGCGTGCGCCGCGACGCGTCCCAGGACGAGATCAAGAAGGCGTTCCGGAGGCTCGCCCGCGAGCTGCACCCGGACGTCAACCCCGATCCGAAGACGCAGGAGCGGTTCAAGGAGATCAACGCCGCCTACGAGGTGCTGTCGGACCCGCAGAAGAAGCAGGTCTACGACCTCGGCGGTGACCCGCTGTCCGCCTCCGGCGCCGGCGCGGGCGCGGGTGGCTTCGGGGCGGGCGGCTTCGGCAACTTCTCCGACATCATGGACGCCTTCTTCGGTACGGCGTCCCAGCGCGGCCCCCGGTCGCGCACACGGCGCGGCCAGGACGCGATGATCCGCCTGGAGATCGACCTCAACGAGGCGGCCTTCGGCACCACCAAGGACATCCAGGTCGACACGGCCGTCGTCTGCACCACCTGCTCCGGCGAGGGCGCGGCGCCCGGTACGTCGGCCCAGACGTGTGACATGTGCCGCGGCCGTGGCGAGGTCTCCCAGGTCACCCGGTCCTTCCTGGGCCAGGTCATGACGTCCCGCCCCTGCCCCCAGTGCCAGGGCTTCGGCACCGTGGTCCCCACGCCGTGCCCGGAGTGCGCGGGTGACGGCCGGGTCAGGTCCCGTCGTACGCTCACGGTCAAGATCCCGGCCGGTGTGGACAACGGCACCCGCATCCAGCTCGCCGGCGAGGGCGAGGTCGGCCCGGGCGGTGGCCCGGCGGGCGACCTGTACGTCGAGATCCACGAGCTGCCGCACGCCGTGTTCCAGCGGCGCGGCGACGACCTGCACTGCACGGTGACCATCCCGATGACGGCGGCCGCGCTGGGCACGAAGTGCCCGCTGGAGACGCTGGACGGGCTGGAGGAGGTCGACGTCCGCCCCGGCACGCAGTCGGGCCAGTCCATCCCGCTGCACGGGCGCGGTGTCACGCACCTGCGGGGCGGCGGACGCGGAGACCTCATCGTGCACGTCGAGGTCCAGACGCCGTCGAAGCTGGACCCGGAGCAGGAGCGGCTGCTGCGGGAGCTGGCCAAGCTGCGGGGCGAGGAGCGGCCCACGGGGCAGTTCCAGCCGGGGCAGCAGGGCCTGTTCTCCCGCCTGAAGGACGCGTTCAACGGCCGCTGACCGGGGCGGTGCCCCCGGTGCCCCTGACGGGGCGGGGTCGTGGTGGTGGGGGCCCCGGACCCCCTGACGGGGGCACGTTGGTTGTACGTGGGGGCTGACGCCCCCACACCTCGGGGCGCGGCAGCTCCGCGCCGCGAGGGCGTGCACGGCCGCCGGACCGGCCCCCCAGCGCAGCGGCTTCGCGCTCGCGTCGGTGCGGCCTTGGGCCGCCTCGAAGGGGGGCAGTGGGTCGGGTTCTGGGCGTAAACGACTGAGCTTGCGAAGGAGAGCCCAGGACACGGTCCCCGGAGCGGCCCCAACGGCACGCTCCCGCGCCGGGCTCTCCCCGAGGGCGCGACCCGCCGGAGCGGCGACCGGCGCATAGGCCCGGGGCGGTCTCCACGGCACCCGTACGGCGCACGGGCAACCCCGAAGGGCGCGGACCGCCGGGGCGGTGACCGGACCAGGGGGCGATGACCGGGGCGGGCCCGTGTGGGTGTGCCGTGGGGGCGTGACACCATGCGTGCATGTCCTCCGCACTGACCGATCTCTGCCGGTACCCGATCGTGCAGGCCCCCATGGCGGGTGGCGCCTCCTGTCCGCAGCTCGTGGCGGCCGTGTCCGAGGCCGGCGGCCTGGGGTTCCTGGCCGCCGGGTACAAGACCGCCGACGGCATGTACCAGGAGATCAAGCAGGTACGCGGGCTGACCTCGCGGCCCTTCGGCGTCAACCTGTTCATGCCGCAGCCCGGGCACGCCGACCCCGCCGCCGTCGACGTCTACCGGCACCAGCTCGCCGGTGAGGCCAGCTGGTACGACACGCCGCTCGGCGACCCCGACGCCGGGCGGGACGACGGGTACGAGGCCAAGCTGGCCATCCTGCTGGACGACCCGGTCCCGGTGGTGTCGTTCACGTTCGGGTGCCCCACCCGCGACACGGTGGCCGCGTTCACGCGGGCCGGGACGTACACGATCGTGACGGTCACCTCGCCCGAGGAGGCCCAGGCCGCGCAGCGGGTGGGCGCACACGCCGTGTGCGTCCAGGGCGTCGAGGCCGGCGGGCACCAGGGCACGCACCGCGACGACCCTGAGACCGGCGGGACCGGCACGGGGCTGCTGTCGCTCATCGCGCTGGTGAAGGAGGCCGTGCCGCTGCCGATCGTCGCCGCCGGCGGCCTGATGCGCGGCAGCCAGATCGCCGCGGTCCTCGCGGCGGGCGCCGACGCCGCACAGCTCGGCACGGCGTTCCTGGTGTGCCCCGAGTCGGGCGCGCACACCCTGCACAAGCAGGCCATGACCAACCCGCTGTTCGTCCGTACGGAGCTGACCCGGGCGTTCTCGGGGCGCCCAGCGCGAGGCCTGGTCAACCGGTTCATGCACGAGCACGGCCCGTACGCCCCGGCCGCGTACCCCGAGGTGCACCACCTGACGAGCGGGCTGCGCAAGGCGGCCGCCAAGGCGGGCGACCCGCAGGGCATGGCGCTGTGGGCCGGGCAGGGCCACCGGATGGCGCGCGAGCTGCCCGCCGGGCGCCTGGTGGAGGTCCTCAACGCCGAACTGGACGCCGCGGTGGCCTCCCTCGCACTGCGGGGCGTCGCGTCATGACCGCCCCCGTCTTCCTGGTCGACCACCTGCCCGGCACGGCCGGCACCGTCACGCTCGACGGGCCCGAGGGGCGGCACGCCGTGTCCGTACGGCGGCTGCGCGTCGGCGAGGAGATCGTCCTGACGGACGGCGCCGGCACCGGCGCGTACGGCACCGTCGCGGCCGTCGAGGGCAAGGACCGCCTCGACGTGACGGTCACCGAGGTACGTACGGAACCCGAACCCACCCCCCGTATCACCGTGGTCCAGGCCCTGCCCAAGGGCGACCGGGGCGAGCTGGCCGTGGAGACCATGACCGAGACGGGCGTCGACGGGATCGTGCCGTGGGCGGCGTCCCGCTGCATCACGCAGTGGAAGGGCGACCGGGGCCTCAAGGCGCTCGGCAAATGGCGGGCCACCGCGCGGGAGGCGGGCAAGCAGTCGCGCCGGCTCCGTTTCCCGGACGTGGCGGACCTGGCGTCGACCAAGCAGGTCGCCCAGCTCCTCGCCGACGCCGACTTCGCGGCCGTCCTCCACGAGGAGGGCGCCGAACCGCTGGCGACCGCCGAACTGCCCGCCACGGGACACATCGTGCTCGTCGTGGGCCCCGAAGGCGGCGTGTCGCCCGACGAGCTGGCGGCGTTCGCCGAGGCGGGCGCCAAGCCGTACCGGCTCGGGCGCAGCGTGCTGCGCACCTCGACCGCCGGGACGGCCGCCACCGCCCTGCTGCTGGGGCGCACCGGCCGCTGGTCGTAGAACCCGCGGCGGCCTCAGGTGACGAGGGCGTCGAACAGCGGCCAGCCGTCCACCTCGTGGACGCCGTGCGCGGCGGGCAGCAGGCCACGCGCCGAGGCCTCGCCCAGGAACCGGCGTACGACGCCCGGCTCGTGCGGGTTGAGGTAATGGTCGTGGGTGTCGGCCGGCGCCCCTGACGGCATGCAGGCGTCACGGATCAGCCGGCCGGGCCCGGCCCGGAAGGCCGGCCGCAGCTGGGCATGCGGGGCGTCGGCGCGGCGCAGGGTCAGCAACTCGCGGCACCCGGGGTGCAGATGTCCCACCGACCACAGCCAGGTCGTGCCGTCCACGACCAGCCGGCGCGAAACGCGGTTCCGTCTCATCCGCCCAACGGTAGGGGCCACCCGACCTGTTGTCGTACCCGCTCCGTAAGGTGGCGGCATGTCCGACGAGTCTCCTCTCCTCCGCAGCCTGCGCGCCGCCGTCGCCGCCGCACCCGACGACGTCCCCCTGCGGCTGCACCTCGCCGAACTCCTCCTCCAGGCGGGCCGGAACGACGAAGCCGTGACCGAGGCGGCCGTCGCCCTCCAGCACGCACCCGGTGACGCGGACGCCCGCGCCTTGATGGGCCGCGCCATGGGCATGCCGCCCGCGCCGCCCCCGGCCCCGGAGGCCCCGACCCCCCAAGCCCCGCACAACCCAACGGACTTCGACTGGGCCGCCGCCGAGCAGGAAGTCGGCGACATCGTCCCGCCCCGGTTCGTCGAGGGCACCGAGGCGCCTCTCACCGCCGACGGCCACGGCGACGACCCGGGCGACGCCGACGCCTGGGACGTCGACGCGCCCGGCGGCGTACGGCTCGCGGACGTCGGCGGGATGCAGGAGGTCAAGGACCGCCTGGAGGCCGCGTTCCTCGCGCCCATGCGCAACCCCGAGCTGCGCAAGCTGTACGGCAAGAGCCTCCGCGGCGGCCTGCTGCTGTACGGGCCGCCCGGCTGCGGCAAGACGTTCATCGCCCGCGCGGTCGCCGGCGAGCTCGGCGCGAACTTCCTGTCGATCTCGCTCAGCGACATCCTCGACATGTACATCGGCGCCTCCGAGAAGAACGTCCACGACATCTTCGAGACCGCCCGCCGCCAAGCCCCCTGCGTGGTCTTCCTCGACGAGCTCGACGCCCTGGGCGCCAAGCGCAGCCGCAGCCACCACAGCGGGCTGCGCAACGTCGTCAACCAGCTCCTCACCGAACTGGACGGCATCGCCGCCGACAGCAACGACGGCGTCTTCGTCCTCGCCGCCACCAACGTCCCCTGGGACGTGGACATCGCGCTGCGCCGCCCCGGCCGCCTCGACCGCACACTGCTGGTCCTGCCGCCCGACGCCGCCGCGCGGGACGCGATCCTCCGCTACCACCTGCGCGACCGGCCCATCGAAGCGGTCGACCTCGGCAAACTCGTCAAGGCCACCGAGGACTTCTCCGGCGCCGACCTCGCCCACGTCTGCGAGAGCGCCGCCGAGTCCGCGCTGCTGGACTCGGCCCGCACCGGCACCGTACGGATGATCAACACGAAGGACCTGATGGGCGCGGCCAAGCAGATACGGCCGTCCACCGAGCCCTGGTTCTCGGCCGCCCGCAATGTGGCGACGTTCGCCAACGACGGCGGCATGTACGACGACCTCCTCGCGTACCTGAAGAGGAAGCGCAAGCTGTGACCACCCCGCCCACCCCGCAGCCCCCGTCGCTGACGCTGGACCGGGCCGAGGCGCTCTACGACCTGGCCCGGTACGAGCAGGCCGCCGCCCTCACCGCGCAGCACCTCGCCCAGCAGCCGGACGACGCCCCGGCGCTCGCCCTGCTGGCCCGCTGCCGCCGCCACCTCGGCGACCGGGCGGAGGCACTGCGCCTGGCCGACGAGGCACTGCGCGCCGACCCCGAGCTGCCGTCGGCGTGGTTCCTCCGCGCCGACCTGCTGGCCCACGGGCCGGCCGGCGGGCCGCAGTGGGCGGCCGCGGAGGACGCCGCCCGGCGCGGCCTCGCCCTCGTACCGCACCACTGGAGCGGCTACCACGTGCTCGGCACGATCCTCGCCCGCTCCGAGAACCCGGCACGGCGCCGCGAGGCGTACGCCCTCGCCCTCCGCTCGGTCGAGCTGGGCCCCGAGGAGGACGCCACCCACTTCCTGCTCGGCCTGACCGCGTACCAGCTCAAGGACTACCGCACCGCCGAGAAGGCCTACGAGAACGCGCTGCGCCTCAACCCCGAGAGCAGCGAGGCGCACAACAACCTGTCCCTGCTGCACCTGCGCCGCCGCTGGTACCGGCGCGGCGCGTGGACCAGGGCCGCCGAGGGGTTCGTCGACTCCGCCGCGCTCGACCTGGACGACCGCGAGGCCCGCTTCAACCTGGAGGCCATGGCCTGGGGCACCGCCGCGGGCGCCCGCTGGGTCGCCCTGGGCGGGTTCATGGCCGCGAGCATCGGCTCCGCCCCGCTGCGGAGCGGGGGCAGCGGATCCGGCGCGATCACCAGTGAGCTGATCGGCATCGGCGTGGTCCTGGTGCTGTGGACCGCGTGGTTCCTGTGGATGCGGCGGCGTGTGGCGCCACGCCTGCGGCGCCCCCTGCTGCTGATCTCCCGCAGGTGCCCTCCCGTGCTGTGGATGGCCGGGGCGGTCGGACTGCTGGGCCTGCACTCGCTCGTCACCCTGGCGCTGCCCACGGTGGGCGCCGGGGTCGTCGCCGGGTTCGGCGCGCCGCTGTTCTGGGGCGTGGTCATCACGTACTGGGTCAGCCGGTCGGCGCTCAACAGACGGGCGCCCGACCGCCGATAGAGTGCCCTCGTACGTAGATCGTTGACAGAGCGGTGACAGGAAAGGACCAGGACATGGCCGGAGAGCCGCAGAGCGACTGTCTGTTCTGCAAGATCGTGGCGGGGGAGGTCCCGGCCACCATCGTCCGTGAGTCGGAGACGACCGTCGCCTTCCGCGACATCAACCCGCAGGCGCCCACGCACGTCCTGGTCATCCCCAAGGCGCACTACCGGGATGCCGCCGCGCTCGCCGCCGCCGCGCCGCAGCTCGCGGCGGACGTGCTGTGCGAGGCCGGACACGTCGCCGAGGACGAGAAGGTCGACGGCACCGGCTACCGCATCGTCTTCAACACCGGCACCGGCGCCGGGCAGACCGTGTGGCACGCGCACGCCCATGTACTGGGCGGCCGCGGCCTGAACTGGCCTCCCGGATAGTCACCCGGTCATGTCCGTACGGGAACTCGTCGTGCTGGGCACCGCCAGTCAGGTGCCCACCCGACACCGCAACCACAACGGCTACCTGCTGCGCTGGGACGGCCAGGGCCTCCTCTTCGACCCGGGCGAGGGCACCCAGCGCCAGATGCTGCGCGCCGGGGTCGCCGCGCACGACATCGACCGCATCTGCGTCACCCACTTCCACGGCGACCACTCCCTGGGCCTCGCCGGGGTGATCCAGCGCATCAACCTCGACCAGGTCCCCCACCCGGTCACCGCGCACTACCCGGCCAGCGGGCAGCGCTTCTTCGACCGGCTGCGGTACGCCACCGCCTACCGCGAGACGGTGAAGCTGGTCGAGGCGCCGGTCGCCGCCGACGGCGTGCTCGCCACGACCCCCGCGTACCGGCTGGAGGCCCGTCGCCTCTCGCACCCCGTCGAGTCGTTCGGCTACCGGCTGACCGAGCCCGACGGGGTCCGCATGCTGCCCGAGCGGCTCGCCGCGCACGGCATCAAGGGCCCGGACGTGGGCCGCCTCCAGCGCGAGGGCGCGCTGGGCGGGGTGCGGCTGGAGGACGTCAGCGAGGTACGGCGCGGGCAGCGGTTCGCGTTCGTCATGGACACCCGGCTGTGCGACGGTGTGTACGCGCTCGCCGAAGGCTGCGACATGCTGGTCATCGAGTCGACGTTCCTCGACGAGGACGCCCTGCTCGCCGAGGACCACGGGCACCTGACGGCAGGGCAGGCGGCCGTGGTGGCCGCCGAGGCGGGCGTACGCCACCTCGTCCTCACCCACTTCTCGCAGCGCTACAGCGACCCCGACCTCTTCGAACAGCAGGCGCGGGCGGCCGGCTTCGACGGTGAGCTGACCGTCGCCCACGACCTGGTCCGCGTCCCGCTCCCCAAACGCCGGTAAGGCCCCCCAGTAAGGCTTCGCACCATGCACCTCCCCGAAGCACTCCCCAAAGCGGAACTGCACCTCCACATCGAGGGCACCCTCGAACCGGAGCTCGCCTTCGCGCTCGCCGCGCGCAACGGAGTCGAGCTGCCGTACGCCGACACCGAGGAGCTGCGCAAGGCGTACCTCTTCAGCGACCTGCAGTCGTTCCTCGACCTGTACTACGGGCTGATGGCCGTGCTGCACACGGCCGACGACTTCGCCGACCTCGCCGACGCGTACCTGGCGCGGGCCGCGCGGCAGGGCGTACGGCACGCCGAGATCTTCTTCGACCCGCAGGCGCACACCGAGCGGGGCGTGCCCATCGGCACGGTCGTCGAGGGTCTGGCGCGGGCGCTGGACCGCAGCGAGGAGCGGCACGGCATCTCCACGCAGCTGATCATGTGCTTCCTGCGTGACCGGTCGGCCGAGTCGGCCATGGAGACGCTGGACGCCGCGAAGCCGTACCTGCACCACATCGTGGGCGTCGGCCTGGACTCGGCGGAGGTGGGCCACCCGCCGTCGAAGTTCGCCGAGGTGTACGCGGCGGCCGGGGCGCTCGGCCTGCGGAAGGTCGCCCACGCGGGTGAGGAGGGCCCGCCCGCGTACATTCGCGAGGCCCTGGACGTCCTGGGCGTCGAGCGGATCGACCACGGGCTGCGGGCGGTGGAGGACCAGGAGCTGGTGGCGCGGCTGGTACGGGAGCGGGTGCCGCTGACGCTGTGCCCGCTGTCGAACGTACGGCTGCGCGCCGTCGACGTCCTGGAGGACCACCCGCTGCCGTCGATGATGGCGGCGGGGCTGCTGGTCACCGTGAACTCCGACGACCCGGCGTACTTCGGCGGCTACGTCGGCGACACCTTCCACGCGGTGCACGAGGCGCTGGGGCTGGGCGAGGAACAACTGCGCGAGCTGGCCCGCAACTCGTTCCTGGCCTCCTTCCTGGACCACGACGAGGAGCGGCGGTCGCGGTACCTCGCGGAGGTCGAGGCCTACGACTTCGACTAGCCCAGCCCGCGGCGCCCTGCCGGGCGGGTCCTCCCGGGGCGGCGCCTGTCGGGGTCGCCCCGTCCCGGGCGGGTCACCCCTGCCGGGCGGCGCCTGTCGGGGTCGCCGCCCGGCGCGGTCACCATCGGGGCCGGTCGCCGTCCCGGCGGGGTGCGCCCTGCGGGGTCACCCGTGCGCGTACGCGTGCCGTTGGGGTCCGCTCCGTGGGCCGTGTCCTGGGCTCTCCTTCGTAAGCTCAGTCGTTTCACGCCCCCAACACGACCCACTGCGCGTCCCCCTTCGGGGCCGAGCCGAGGCCCCGTGCACCTGCGCGGCGCGAAGCCGCCGCGTCCCCGGGGTGTGGGGGGCGTCAGCCCCCGCGCACAACCCTTGAGGTCAGGGGCGAAGCCCCGGTTTCGGGAAGGGGCGCGGGGACGAAGCCCCCGGCGCTCGACCACCGTGCGGCGCGAAGCTGCCCGGGCTCGTCAGCGGTGGCCCGATGGGCCCGCCTGGCGGTAGGCGCGGCGGCGGACCAGGAGGGGGGCCAAGGCGCGGACGGGGAACTCGGTGACCGGCTGTTCCGGGGCGCCGATCTGCGGGGCGGACAGGCCCGCCGCCGCGCCCGTGGTCGCCGCGACGACCGCCGCGGGGGCGCCGCCGCGGCGGCGGATGGCGCCCGGGACGAGCGGGCGGCCCGAGGTGTGCAGGGCCACGGCGGTCAGCGGGACGGCGAGCAGCACCAGGAGGGCGCCGAGCAGCAGGCCCATGCCGGGGTAGCCCGCCCGTTCCGACAGCACGCTGCCGGTGACGGGCCCGCAGGCCACGCCCAGGGAGGACGCCGAGCCGGCGAGGACGGCCCAGCGGCCGCGCGGGTCCAGGGAGGCGGCCAGGCCGATCAGGTACGACAGGACGACCGGGTAGCAGGCGTTCCACAGGATCTCGCCGACCGCGAAGGACGCCAGGTTCTCGGCGGCGGAGCTCAGCACGATGCAGCCGGCGATCATGACCGTACCGAGGCCGATCGGGACGGCCCGCCCGAGCCGGGCGCCCAGCGCGCCGGCCGCCGTGACGCCCAGCAGTCCCGCGCCGAGCGCCGCCGCGAACACCGCGCCGACGGTCACCTCGCTCAGGCCCGCCTGGGTGAGCCCGATCCGGCCGCTGACGCCCCACAGGGCGTTCTGCGCCAGGGACCAGCACACCATCGCGCCCGCCAGCACCAGGCCGGCCCGCAGCCGGGGCAGCGGCGCCCCCGTTTCCCGGGCCTCGCCCGTGTCGTGGCCGGTCTCCAGCCGCCCCGTCGCCGGCCACACGGCCGCCGCGACCAGGGCGAGCGACGCGAACGGCAGGGCGTGCCCGCCGCCCAGGTGCGGAAGCGTCAGGTACAGGGCGCCGGCCGTGGCCGACACCGACAGCAGGCCCAGCGTCGAGGCGCGGTGCGGATCGCGCTGCCCGGCGATCCCGGCCGCGGCGACCGCCGTCGCCGTACCGGAGCCGAAGCCGCCGGCCACCGCGCCCGCCACGACCAGCGGGACCGCCGAGGTGAGCGCCGCGCAGCCGTAGCCGGTGACGGCCACCAGCAGGCCCGCGCGGGCCAGTCGGCGCGGCCCGTACCGCTCGACGCGCGAGGCGAGCGTGAAGCCCGCGGCGGCGGAGCCGAGGAGGAGGCCGGAGCCGACCAGACCGGCCTGGGCGGGGGTCAGTCCGAGACCGGCGGAGAGACGGCCGACGACGGTCGGCAGGAGGTACGCGGCGAGGTAACCGGCCGTGAAGACAGCGACGAGCGGCCACAGGGCGCGCGGGCGCGAGGGCATGGGCGTTCCCGAACAGGGAGAGGGGGAAGGGGTGGGGCGCCCGGTGTCGTACGGGAACGTGCACGGGAACGCGGGCCAATTTGTATCAAGCGAGCCGGTCGCACGAGAAGGCGAGAGTGTGTGATCTGAGTCACAAGGTGTTTGTGGGGCGTGGGGGCGGGTAGCAGAGCTTGTTTTCCGGCTGCTCCACAGCGTGCCGACGCCCTTCGTGAACGACGAGAATCAGGCACACTGTCCTGATCCGTACCGCGACCGGGGAGCCCGCCGTGACCACATCCAGGGGAGAGCAGCAGCAGCGGCAACACACGGCCGGCATCGACCCGTTGGACGCGCTGCGCACGCCCGCCGACCCCGAGTACGACGTCTTCCTCACCGGCACGGTCTTCCTCGACATCATCTTCACCGGCCTGGACAGCGCCCCCGTGCGCGGCACCGAGACCTGGGCGCGCGGCATGGGCTCCAGCCCCGGCGGCGTCGCCAATATGGCCACCGCCCTCGCCCGGCTCGGGCTGCGTACCTCCCTGGCGGCCGCCTTCGGCGACGACCACTACGGCGAGTACTGCTGGGACGCCCTGGAGCAGGGCGAGGGCATCGACCTGTCCCGGTCGCGTACCGTCCCCGGCTGGCACTCGCCGGTGACCGTCTCCATGGCGTACGAGGGCGAGCGCACCATGGTGTCGCACGGCCACGAAGCCCCGCCCCTGGACGGCTCCCTGCCCGCGTGCCCGCCACGCGCGCGTGCCGCCGTCGCCTCGCTCGCCCCCGGCCGCCCCGAGGAGTGGGTCACCGACGCCGCCCGCCAGTCC
Organism: Streptomyces sp. CB03238; assembly: GCF_002099185.1. Lineage (NCBI taxonomy): Bacteria > Bacillati > Actinomycetota > Actinomycetes > Kitasatosporales > Streptomycetaceae > Streptomyces > Streptomyces sp. CB03238. The sequence continues at coordinate 494,609 of NZ_NBCN01000001.1, forward strand.
ACCCGGATCTTCGCCGACGTCGGCTGGGACGAGACCGGCCGCTGGGACCTGGCCGCCCTGCCGGACCTGGACCACTGCGAGGCGTTCCTGCCCAACGCCGAAGAGGCGATGCGCTACACCCGCACCTCCTGCCCGCGCGCCGCGGCCCGCGCGCTCGCCGACAAGGTGCCGGTCGCCGTCGTCACGCTCGGCTCGGACGGCGCGTACGCCGTGGACGGCGCGACCGGCGAGACCGCCGAGGTCCCGGCCATCGAGGTCGCCGCCCTCGACCCGACCGGCGCCGGGGACGTGTTCGTCGCCGGATTCGTCACCGGCACGCTCGCCGGGTGGCCGCTCGCCGACCGGCTCGCCTTCGCCGGGCTGACCGCCGCCCTGTCGGTGCAGGAGTTCGGCGGATCGCTGTCCGCGCCGGGGTGGGTGGAGGTCGCCGCCTGGTGGGACTACGTCCAGGGCTGCTCGGACCAGGACCCGGCGGCCTTGCGCCGGTACGCGTTCCTGGAGTCGCTGCTGCCCGCCCCCATCAGGCCCTGGCCGCTGCGGCGGGCCGTGCCCACGATCGGCTTCCGCCGGTCCGCGTGACCCCAGCGGCGGGAAAAGCCTTCGGGGTTGTCAGTGCCACGACGTAGGCTGGATGTCCAGAGGTTGTCGAGCAGCGAGAACCCTGCAACGGAGGTATGTGCAGGCCTGAGAGCCGGCCCATGACGCAGACACCCACAGACCAGGTACGAGCCCATTTCACGGTCCCCGCGAAGCATCCCATGGTGACCGTGCTCGGCTCGGGCGACGCACTGCTGCGTGTGATCGAAGAGGCGTTCCCGGCCGCGGACATCCACGTCCGCGGCAATGAGATCAGCGCGGTCGGCGACGCGGCGGAAGTCGCGCTGATCCAGCGCCTGTTCGACGAGATGATGCTGGTGCTCCGCACCGGGCAGCCGATGACGGAGGACGCAGTGGAGCGGTCCATCGCGATGCTCAAGGAGGAGACGGGGGGCAAGGCCGTCGAGACACCGTCGGAAGTGCTCACCCAGAACATCCTCTCCAGCCGCGGCCGCACCATCCGCCCCAAGACGCTCAACCAGAAGCGGTACGTCGACGCGATCGACAAGCACACGGTCGTATTCGGCATCGGCCCCGCCGGCACCGGCAAGACGTACCTGGCCATGGCCAAGGCGGTCCAGGCCCTGCAGTCCAAGCAGGTCACCCGGATCATCCTGACCCGGCCGGCCGTCGAGGCGGGCGAGCGGCTCGGCTTCCTGCCCGGCACGCTCTACGAGAAGATCGACCCGTACCTGCGGCCGCTGTACGACGCGCTGCACGACATGCTCGACCCCGACTCGATCCCCCGACTGATGGCGGCGGGCACCATCGAGGTCGCGCCGCTGGCGTACATGCGCGGCCGGACACTCAACGACGCCTTCATCATCCTCGACGAGGCGCAGAACACGAACCCCGAGCAGATGAAGATGTTCCTCACCCGGCTCGGCTTCGACTCGAAGATCGTCATCACCGGCGACATCACCCAGATCGACCTGCCGGGCGGCACCAAGAGCGGTCTGCGCCAGGTCCGGGAGATCCTGGACGGCGTCGACGACGTCCACTTCTCGATGCTCACGTCGAACGACGTCGTACGGCACAAGCTCGTCGGCCGTATCGTCGACGCGTACGAGAAGTACGACAACCAAAACGGGAAGTAGCTCACTAGCACCATGTCGATCGACGTCAACAACGAGTCCGGCACCGAGGTCGACGAGCAGGCGATCCTCGACGTCGCCCGGTACGCGCTCACGCGGATGCGCATCCACCCCCTCTCCGAGCTGTCGGTGATCGTGGTGGACGCCGAGGCGATGGAGCAGCTGCACATCCAGTGGATGGACCTGCCGGGCCCCACGGACGTCATGTCCTTCCCCATGGACGAGCTGCGCCCGCCGTCCAAGGACGACGAGGAGCCCCCACAGGGCCTCCTCGGCGACATCGTGCTCTGCCCGGAGGTCGCCGCCAAGCAGGGCCAGGAGGCCCCGACGCAGCACTCCATGGACGAGGAGCTCCAGCTCCTCACCGTCCACGGAGTGCTGCACCTGCTCGGGTACGACCATGAGGAGCCGGACGAGAAGGCCGAGATGTTCGGGCTCCAGGCGGCGATCGTCGACGGCTGGCGGGCGGAGAAGGGCCTCACCGGCCCCTCCCCGGCGCCGACCGTCTCATGACCGCCCAACTGATCCTCGGCGCGGTCGCGCTGGTCGTGGTCGCGTGGCTGGCGGCGTGCGCGGAAGCGGGCCTCGCGCGCGTCTCCGCCTTCCGCGCCGCCGAGGCGGTACGGGTGGGGCGGCGTGGCGCCGTCAAGCTGGTCCAGGTCGCCTCCGACCCGACGCGGTACCTGAATGTGGCGCTGCTGGTCCGGGTGGCCTGCGAGATGGCGGCCGGCGTCATGGTCACGTACGCCTGCCTGAACGAGTTCGACGACACATGGGCGGCCCTGCTGGTCGCGATAGGCGTGATGGTGCTGGTGTCGTACGTCGCCGTCGGCGTCTCGCCCCGCACCATCGGCCGCCAGCACCCGCTGAACACCGCCACCGCCGCCGCGTACGCCCTGCTGCCGCTGGCCCGCGTCATGGGCCCGGTGCCGCAGCTGCTGATCCTCATCGGCAACGCGCTCACGCCCGGCAAGGGCTTCCGCAAGGGCCCCTTCGCCTCCGAGGCAGAGCTGCGCGCCATGGTCGACCTCGCCGAGCAGGAGTCCCTCATCGAGGACGACGAGCGGCGCATGGTCCACTCCGTCTTCGAGCTCGGCGACACGCTCGTACGCGAGGTGATGGTCCCGCGCACCGACCTCGTCTCCATCGAGCGGTACAAGACCATCCGCCAGGCCCTGACCCTGGCGCTGCGCTCCGGCTTCTCCCGCATCCCGGTGACCGGGGACAACGAGGACGACGTCGTCGGCATCGTCTACCTCAAGGACCTGGTGCGCCGCACCCACATCAACCGCGACGCGGAGAACGACCTGGTCTCCACGGTCATGCGGCCCGCGACGTTCGTCCCCGACACCAAGAACGCCGGCGACCTGCTGCGCGAGATGCAGAAGGAACGCAACCACTGCGCCGTCGTCATCGACGAGTACGGCGGCACGGCCGGCATCGTCACGATCGAGGACATCCTGGAGGAGATCGTCGGCGAGATCACCGACGAGTACGACCGGGAACTGCCGCCCGTCGAGGAGCTGGGCGAGGGCCGCTACCGGGTCACGGCCCGCCTCGACATCGGCGACCTGGGCGAGCTGTTCGGCCTCGACGAGTACGACGACGAGGACGTCGAGACGGTCGGCGGACTCCTCGCCAAAGCCCTCGGCCGGGTCCCGATCGCCGGCGCGTCGGCGGTGGTCGACCTGCCGGACGGCCGGTCCCTGCGCCTGACGGCCGAGTCCCCGGCGGGCCGCCGCAACAAGATCGTCACCGTGGTGGCGGAGCCGGTGGCATGACCCCTGACCAGCTGCGGACGTTCTGCCTCGCCTTCAACGACGCGGTGGAGGACTTCCCGTTCGGCCCGGAGGCCTCGGTCTTCAAGGTCGCGGGCAAGATGTTCGCCCTCGCGTCCCTGGACGCCCGCCCGCTGCGGGTCAACCTCAAGTGCGACCCCGAGATCGCCCTCCGGCTGCGTGCGGAGCACCCGTCGATCGCGCCCTGCTGGCACATGAACAAACGCCACTGGAACACGGTCACGGTCTCCGGCCTCCCCGACCGCCTGGTCCGCGAACTGATCGAGGACTCCTACGACTTGGTAGTCGCGGGCCTCCCCAAAGCGACCCGCCTCCGCCTGGACCGCCCCTAGCCCTGGCCCCGCCGGCGGGCTCAGCCCGGTAATCGGGAGGAGCCTGTGCGTCCACTGTGTGTATCCTCAGCGCGGCCGATCATGGCGGGGAGGGGGGAACCACAGCACTCCCCGGGAACATCCACATCCCAAGGGGAGAAACACCTTCATGCGTACTCGCATACGTCGCGGCGTCGCCGTCGCGCTCACCGTTTCCGCGCTCACCTTCACCGCCGCGTGCGGAGGCTCGTCCGACAAGGGCGGCGACGACGCCAAGGGCAAGGACAAGACCGCCGAGAAGCCGGCGGCCGCACCGCTGACCGCCGCCCAGATGAAGGCGGGCATCCTGGAGGCCAAGGACCTGCCGGCCGGCTGGAAGGCGGAGAGCGCCCCCAGCACGAGCGACCAGTCCAAGGCCGAGAAGCCCGAGTGCGCGCCGCTCGCCCAGGTCATGTCCGACAAGATCGACGGCGCGACCATGGGTGGCAACCAGGAGTTCGGCAGCGCCGACGGCACCAGCCTGCTCGCGCAGCAGATCTTCAGCATGCCGGGCTCCGGCGCCGCCGACTTCGTCAAGAGCGTCGAGACCGCCGTCGGTGCCTGCGCCACCTTCACCCTCGTGCAGGACGGCCAGAAGGTTCCGGTCAAGGCCGCCGTCCTTCCCACCGCCAAGGCCGGCGAGTCGTCCACGGGCGTCCGCCTGACCATGGAGATCGCCGAGCTCAAGATGAAGATCGAGTCCGACGTCCTCATCGCCCAGCAGGGCACCGGCGTCATGCGGCTCGCCTACGTCCCGATGAACGGTGAGGGCCACAAGGCATTCGCCGACCTCGCCAAGCGCGGCGGCGACAAGTTCGTCAAGGCCGCCCAGAGCTGACGCTGATCGCGGACTTATCCTCGGGGCATGACGCAGACGACAGCCGACCTCGGCCCCGAGGACCGCAAGATCATCACCCTGGCGCGCAGCGCCCGTGCCCGTAACGGTGTGCCCGAGGGCGCGGCGGTACGGGACGAGACCGGGCGTACGTACGTCGCCGGGACCGTCGCCCTGGAGTCGCTGAACCTCAGCGCGCTGCAGACGGCGGTGGCGATGGCCGTGGCCAGCGGCGCGAAGTCGCTGGAGGCGGCGGCCGTCGTCACCGAGTCCGAGGCCGCCTCGGACTCGGACCGCGCCGCCGTCCGCGACCTGGGCGGACCGGCCACCCCCGTGCTGGTGGCCGGCCCCGACGGCGAGCTGCGCGCCACGGTCAGCGCAGGCTGATGCTCGGTACGGGGGAGGCCGGGCGCTGACCCACGCCCGGCTCGTGCTGGCGGTCGGCGCCATCGGCGTCGCCGTCAACGCCGTCGACTGGGTCGTCGAGGGCCGCCCGCGGCCGTACCGCGCGGCCCCGCTGCTGCTCGTGCTGTGGGTGGCGGCCGACCTGCTGAAGACATCTCGCCCGGCCGCCGCGCGGGGCGGTGCGGGCCGCGGCCTGCGTGCTGCTGGTCGCGGCCGGGCTCGCCGTGGGTGTCCCGGCCGCCACGGCGCTCGTACGCGGCGAGGCGGTCGACTGGCTGGACCTCGTCCTGGGCGTCCTCGTCGTCCTCTACGCCGTCGTCGCGGTGATCGCCCTGGCCGTACGGAAAGGCCGGCGGAAAGGGCCGCGGTACGTGAGCGGTGCGCGCATCGGGGAGAATGGCCCCCATGAGCGCTCGTAACCCAGAAACCGAAACCGCCCACCGGGCCGGTTTCGCCTGCTTCGTCGGCCGCCCCAACGCGGGCAAGTCCACCCTCACGAACGCTCTGGTCGGCCAGAAGGTGGCGATCACCTCCAACCGGCCCCAGACCACCCGGCACACCGTGCGCGGCATCGTGCACCGCCCGGACGCGCAGCTGATCCTGGTCGACACCCCGGGCCTGCACAAGCCGCGCACCCTGCTGGGCGAGCGGCTCAACGACGTCGTGCGCACCACGTGGGCCGAGGTCGACGTGATCGGCTTCTGCCTGCCCGCCAACGAGAAGCTCGGCCCCGGCGACCGGTTCATCGCCAAGGAACTGGCCGAGATCAAGAAGACGCCGAAGGTCGCGATCGTCACCAAGACCGACCTGGTCGACTCCAAGACCCTCGCCGAGCAGCTCATCGCCATCGACCAGCTCGGCAGGGAGCTGGGCATGGAGTGGCAGGAGATCGTCCCCGTCTCGGCGGTCGGCGACAAGCAGGTCCAGCTCGTGGCCGACCTGCTGATCCCGCTCCTCCCCGAGAGCCCGCCGCTCTACCCGGAGGGCGACCTCACCGACGAGCCGGAGCAGGTGATGGTCGCCGAGCTGATCCGCGAGGCCGCGCTGGAAGGCGTACGGGACGAGCTGCCGCACTCGATCGCGGTGGTCGTCGAGGAGATGATCCCGCGCGAGAACCGCCCGGCGGACAAGCCGCTGCTGGACATCCACGCCAACGTCTACATCGAGCGCCCCAGCCAGAAGGGCATCATCATCGGCCCCAAGGGCCAGCGCCTGAAGGAAGTCGGCACCAAGTCGCGCAAGCACATCGAGGCGCTGCTCGGTACGCCGGTCTTCCTGGACCTGCATGTGAAGGTCGCCAAGGACTGGCAGCGCGACCCCAAGCAGCTGCGGAAGCTCGGCTTCTAGCCCGTCCCGGTGGCTACGCGCCTTCCCTGAGCACCCGCGCGACCAGCTCCCGCTGCGCGTCCGTCAGCCCGGGGTCGGCGCAGTACACCGTCCGGTCGTCGGCCGTGATCTCGTAACCGAACCCGTCCGGCACGCCCACCGGCCGTTGCTCGTGCCCGTCCTTCAGTGCCGACTCGGCCAGGGCGTGCCAGTCGTGGGCGTCGAGCAGCCCCGAGGTGTCCACCTCGGCCCGCCGCTCGATGCCCGCGAACCCGCCCGTACGGATGACCCGAATACGCATGGGCCCTGTCTACTCCGTCGGCAGCCCCACCGTCGACCAGGCCTTCACCACCGCGTCGTCCTCCGCGCCGCCCGCCCCGAACCGCTCGCGCACCGCCGCCACCGTCAGCCGCGAGAAGTCGGCGAACTCCGCGTCCACCGCCAGGCGCCCGCCCGTCAGCACGTCGTACCAGACCTGGCCGGCCCGCTCCCAGGCGTTGCCGCCCAGCTCCTTGGCGAACAGGTAGAAGGCGTGGTTCGGGATGCCGGAGTTGATGTGCACGCCGCCGTTGTCGGCGCCCGTGTGCACGTAGTCCGCCATCTTCGCGGGCTGCGGGTCCTTGCCGAGGACGTCGTCGTCGTACGCCGTCCCCGGGGCCTTCATCGACCGCAGCGCCACGCCCTGCACCTCCGGCGCCAGCAGCCCGGCGCCGATCAGCCAGTCGGCCTGGTCCGCGCTCTGCCCCAGCGCCTTCTGCTTGACCAGCGAGCCGAAGACGTCCGACATCGACTCGTTGAGCGCGCCGGGCTGGCCGAAGTACGCCAGGTTCGCCGTGTACTGCGTGACCCCGTGGGCCAGCTCGTGGCCGATGACGTCCACCGCGATGGTGAAGTCGAGGAAGATCTTGCCGTCCCCGTCGCCGAACACCATCTGGTCGCCGTTCCAGAAGGCGTTGTTGTAGTCCCGGTCGTAGTGGACGGTCGCGTCCAGCGGCAGCCCGGACCCGTCGATCGAGTTGCGCCGGTACGCGTCGCGGAACAGCTCGAACGTCGCGCCCCAGGCCGGCGTACGCGCGGTTGACGGTCGCGTCCTTCGTCGGCTTCTCGCCCTCGCCACGCACCTTCGTGCCCGGCAGCGTGGTCTTGTGCTGGGAGTCGTGGATGGTGCGCTTGGGCTTGTCGGCGGGCGCGTCCGCCGCCCGGGGCACGGGGGCGGCGCCGACGACCGTGGTCAGGCGGCGGGCGGTGCGGTTGGCGGCGTCCTGGACGAGGGTGCGGCGGGCGGCCGCGGCGATGACCGGGTCCGCGGCACGGGACAGCTGGTCGAGCAGGTGTGGGGGGACGATCGTGCAGAACACGGAAGGTGTGGCAGTCATATTCCGCAATGTGGCAGCCTGTCACTGACCTGTCACCAGCTGCGACGAGGATTCCTGAAAAGGAGTGATAGGTCACTGTATGACGGTTGCCGCGCCGAATCCCGCATACTGGAACGGCACCTCCACTCACGGTGTTGCTCGGCTAGGCTTCTTCGCATCATGCGTTTCGGGCTGCTTCTTCTTAGCTGCCGCGGCGAGGGCCTGTAGTCGTAGGCCGACCCCCTCCCCGCGGAGTCTGGTGCTGCTTCGACCCAGTCGGCCGTCCCGTTCAAGGACAACCGAGGAGCCCTACGCATGTCCCAGCCCGTTGGCCGCCCCACGCCCATCACCAACGCGACGCACACCCAGAAGCCGTCCGGGATGCCGATCCACAAGTACGGCCAGTACGACGCCGTCGACATCCCCGACCGCACCTGGCCGGACAAGCGCATCACCAAGGCGCCGCGCTGGCTGTCCACCGACCTGCGGGACGGCAACCAGGCGCTGATCGACCCCATGAGCCCCGCCCGCAAGCGCGAGATGTTCGACCTGCTGGTACGCATGGGCTACAAGGAGATCGAGGTCGGCTTCCCGTCCTCCGGCGAGACCGACTTCAACTTCGTACGCTCCATCATCGAAGAGGGCGCCATCCCCGAGGACGTGACGATCTCCGTCCTGACGCAGGCGCGCGAGGAGCTGATCGAGCGCACCGTCGAGTCGCTGCGCGGCGCCCACCGGGCCACCGTCCACCTGTACAACGCCACCGCGCCCGTCTTCCGCCGGGTCGTCTTCCGCGGCTCCAAGGAGCAGGTCAAGCAGATCGCCGTCGACGGCACGCGGCTGGTGATGGAGTACGCCGACAAGCTGCTGGGCGACGAGACGACCTTCGGCTACCAGTACAGCCCGGAGATCTTCACCGACACCGAGCTGGACTTCGCCCTGGAGGTCTGCGAGGGCGTCATGGACGTCTGGCAGCCCGAGGAGGGCCGCGAGATCATCCTGAACCTGCCCGCCACCGTGGAGCGCTCGACGCCCTCCACCCACGCGGACCGGTTCGAGTGGATGTCCCGCAACCTGTCCCGCCGCGAGCACGTCTGCCTGTCCGTCCACCCCCACAACGACCGCGGTACGGCGGTGGCGGCGGCCGAGCTGGCCATCATGGCCGGCGCGGACCGCATCGAGGGCTGCCTGTTCGGGCAGGGCGAGCGGACCGGCAACGTCGACCTGGTGACGCTGGGCATGAACCTGTTCTCGCAGGGCGTGGACCCGCAGATCGACTTCTCGCAGATCGACGAGATCAGGCGTACGAGCGAGTACTGCAACCAGATGGAGGTCCACCCGCGCCACCCCTACGCGGGCGACCTGGTCTACACCGCCTTCTCCGGCTCCCACCAGGACGCCATCAAGAAGGGCTTCGACGCCATGGAGGCCACCGCGGCCGCCGCCGGCAAGACGGTCGACGACATCGAGTGGGCCGTGCCGTACCTGCCGATCGACCCCAAGGACGTCGGCCGGTCCTACGAGGCGGTCATCCGCGTCAACTCGCAGTCCGGCAAGGGCGGCATCGCGTACGTCCTGAAGAACGACCACAAGCTGGACCTGCCGCGCCGCATGCAGATCGAGTTCTCGAAGATCATCCAGGCCAAGACCGACGCCGAGGGCGGCGAGGTCACGCCGAAGGACATCTGGTCGGTCTTCCAGGACGAGTACCTGCCGAACCCGGACAACCCGTGGGGCCGCATCCAGCTGCGTTCCGGGCAGACCACCACCGACAAGGACGGCACGGACACGCTGACCGTCGAGGCCGTCGTCGACGGCGCCGACACCCTCCTGACCGGCACCGGCAACGGTCCGATCTCGGCCTTCTTCGCCGCCCTGCAGGCCATCGGCATCGACGCCCGCCTGCTGGACTACCAGGAGCACACGATGAGCGAGGGCGCGTCCGCGCAGGCCGCCTCGTACATCGAATGCGCCATCGACGGCAAGGTGCTGTGGGGCATCGGCATCGACGCCAACACCACCCGCGCCTCGCTGAAGGCCGTCATCTCCGCCGTGAACCGCGCGGCGCGCTGACCCGGCTCCCGCTGAACCCCGCCCTTCCCGGAAACTTTCCGGAGCCTTCCGGAGGGCGGGGTTCAGCCATGTCCGTGGCGATCTCACGCCGGGGTACTGACGCGACATCACCGATGTGGCTAACATCACGCCAACGCGGCAAGGTGGCCGAGGCGTTCTGGAGGTGCGACGTGCTGCCAGCACGAGGATCACGCGGGCGAAGAGTGCGTATCTGCTCCATTTCCACCTCGTGGAACACCGTCGGCGACGGCCAGTTCTTCTGCCCCGGGTGCGGCGGAGACCGCAACTACCGGCGCCGCACCGGCCGCCGACGCCTCACGCTCTTCGGCGTTCCGCTGCTGCCGCGCGGCCTGGCAGGACCGGTCGTCGAATGCGCCGCCTGCCACACCCACTTCGGCACCGACACCCTGGACCACCCCACCACCGCCCGCTTCTCCGCCATGCTCCGCGACGCCGTGCACACCGTCGCCCTCGCAGTCCTCGCGGCGGGCGGAGTCTCCTCGCGCCCCGTCCTCCAGACCGCCGTCTCCGCCGTCCGCGCCGCCGGGTACGAGGACTGCACCGCCGACAGCCTCACCGCGCTCATCGAGGCCCTGGAGGCCGACACCGGCCGCTTCGTCGCCGACACCGGCACCCCGTGCGGCGCCGCCCTCGCCATCGAACTGCACGAGGCACTCGAACCGCTCACCCCGCACCTCGCGCCCGCCGGCCGCGAATCGATCCTGCTGCAAGGCGCCCGCATCGCCCTCGCCGACGGGGCGTACACCACCGCCGAACGGGACGTGCTCCTCACCGTCGGCAACGCCCTGCACCTCCGCGCCGACGACACCGCCCGCCTGATGGAAGCGGCGCGGGCGCCCTTCTAGGCCCCCGTCCGGGCGTGTCGCCGTGGCGGCCGCGCGGACCGTGGCAGAGGCTGGACGGATGCTGGTACTCGGGCGTACGCAGGTCGAGGCGCTGCTCGACATGGACTCGTTGATCGACGGCCTGGCCTCGGCGATGGTGGACCTCAGCGAGGGCCGGGCCTCCGTGCCCGACCGGGTCGCCGCCATGGTGCCCGAGCAGGACGGGTTCCTGGCCGCCATGCCGGGGTTCGTGCCGTCCGCCGGGGTACTCATGACCAAGCTGGTCTCCCTCTTCCCGCACAACGCCGGCACCCCGCTGCCCACCCACCAGGCGCTCATCGCCGTCTTCGACCCCGAGACCGGCATGCCCCAGGCCCTGCTCGACGGGACCGCCATCACCGCCGCCCGCACCGCCGCCGCCTCCGCCCTGTCCGCGCGGCTCCTCGCCCGCGACGACGCCACCGTCCTCGCCGTCCTCGGCACCGGCGTCCAGGCCCGCACACACGCCCACGCCATGTGCCGCGTCCGCCCCATCCGGCACATCCGCGTCGCCGGCCGCGACCCCGTCCGGGCGGGCGTCCTCGCCGACGAACTGCAGGCCGCGCTGAACACCGAGGTGGACGCCGTACCGACGTACGCCGAGGCACTCGACGGGGCCGACATCGTCGCCGCCGCCACCCACGCCGTCGACCCGGTCGTACGGCGCGCATGGGTGACGCCCGGCGCGCACATCGCCTCCGTCGGGTTCAACCGGGGCGGCCGTGAGGTCGACGACGCCACCGTCGCCGACGCCCTGGTGTGCGTCGAATCGCGGCGGGCCGCCCTCGCGCCCTTCCCCGCCGGCAGCAACGACCTGCTGTTCCCCATCCGCGACGGCGTGATCACCGCCGACCACATCCACGCCGAACTCGGCGAACTGATCAACGGCAGCAAACCGGGCCGCCGCTCCCCGGACCAGATCACCCTCTACAAGTCGGTCGGCGTCGCCGTCCAGGACGCGGCGGCCGCCGCGCTCGTCATCAACGCCGCGCGCGAGCAGGGCATCGGTGACGAGATCCGACTGGACTGATGGCCGGACCGATGGCCGGACTGGTGGCCGGTTTTCACCGTTGTGCGTGATCAACTGTCATCGGTACGTTGACGGCGTGACTGCCGGGTCGGCCATGGGCCACACACGAGTAGGGCACCCGGCCTCGGCGTGACGCCGGGGCGGGCCAGAGCCCCGCCTTCCTCTGTTTTCTCTCCACGCACCTTCGTGCACACAGCAGTCCTTCACCCTGGAGCAGAAAGCAGAGAATTGCCCAACGATTTCAATCAGCCGATCATCGAAGAGTTCCGCGCCAACCACGGCCGCGTCGGCGGATGGTTCGAGGGAGCCCGGCTCGTCCTGCTGACCACCACCGGCGCCCGGTCCGGCAAACCCCACACCACCCCCGTCGGCTACTACCCCGACGGTGACGGCCGGATCCTCGTCATCGCGTCCGCCGCCGGCGCCCCCAAGCACCCCGCCTGGTACCACAACCTGTGCGCCCACCCCCGTGTGACGGTCGAGGACGGCGTCTTCACGTACGAGGCCGACGCCACCGTCCTGAAGGGCGACGAACGCGACCGCGCCTTCGCTCGCGCGGTGGAGGCCGACTCCGGGTGGGCCGACTACCAGGCGAAGACCAGCCGCGTCATCCCCGTGGTCGCCCTCACCGAGGTTCCCGCCGGTCCGCCCAACGTCAACGCCAAGTCCATGGGCGAGTACCTCAAGGTCGTCCACGACGCCTTCCGCCGCGAACTCGCCCTCATCCGCAAGGAGATCGCCGAGTCCGGGACAGCGGGCGGCCTCGGTACCCAGCTGCGCGTCAACTGCCTGACCGTCTGCCAGGGACTGCACAACCACCACACCGGGGAGGACACGATGCTCTTCCCGATGCTCGCCGACCGCCACCCCGAGCTGGCACCGGTGATGGACCGGCTGAAGCAGGAGCACGAGCAGATCGCCGCCCTCCTCGCCGCCCTGAAGAAGGTGGTGTCCGACGCGGAAGCGGATCCCCCGCACGTGCTCACGGAGGTCGAACGGCTCACGGACGAGCTGGAAGCCCACCTCGTGTACGAGGAGGAGCAGCTCATCCCGCTGCTCGACGCCTGATACGGCGACGGGGCGCCCCCGGAAACCCAGGGGCGCCCCACCGCCGTGCCCACCGTACGGCTACTGCTCGGCGCTCGCCCGCAGCATGCCCTCACGCTCGACGATCTTGACGCGTTCGCGGCCCTCGGCCTCGCCCAGCGCCCGCTCGGCGGCGTCCAGCCGGTACCAGCCCTCCCAGGTGGTGTACTCCACGTCCCTGCCGCGCAGGAAGTCGACGACGGCACCCTCCTCCGGCGCGCTGGGCGTCAGCAGCCGGCCCTCGCGGTGGTCCTCCAGCAGGTTGGCCACCGTCTCGTTGGCGTCGCCCTTGGTGTGCCCGATCAGGCCGACCGGACCACGCCGGATCCACCCCGTGACGTACGTCGACGCCATGTGCTCGCCGCCCTCGATCACCCGGCCGCCCTCGTCCGGGACGGTGCCGCTGCCGAGGTCGAACGGCAGCTTGGGCAGCTCGTCGGAGAGGTAGCCCACCGCGCGGTACACGGCCTGGACGTCCCAGGTCGTGAACTCGCCCGTGCCCTTCACATTGCCCGTGCCGTCCAGCTCGGTCCGCTCGGTACGCAGCCCGACGACCTTGCCGTCCTCGCCGACGACCTCGGCGGGCGACTCGAAGAAGTGCAGGAACAGCTTGTGCGGCCGGTCGCCGACATCACGGATCGCCCAGTTCTCCAGGGTCTTGGCGACCATGTCGACCTGCTTGTTGGAGCGGCGCTGTTCGATCGACCCGGCGTCGTAGTCGATGTCCTCCGGGTTGACGATGACCTCGATGTTCGGCGAGTGGTCCAGCTCCCGAAGCTCCATCGGGCTGAACTTCGCCTGCGCCGGGCCGCGCCGCCCGAAGACGTGGATCTCCAGCGCCTTGTTCGCCTTCAGACCCTCGTACACGTTCGGCGGGATCTCGGTCGGCAGCAGCTCGTCGGCCGTCTTGGCGAGGATGCGTGCCACGTCCAGCGCCACATTGCCCACGCCCAGCACCGCGACCTTCTCGGCCTCCAGCGGCCAGGTGCGCGGCACGTCCGGGTGACCGTCGTACCAGGAGACGAAGTCGGCGGCACCGTACGAACCGTCCAGGTCGATGCCGGGTATGTCCAGCGCCCGGTCCGCCATCGCGCCCGTGGAGAAGATCACCGCGTCGTAGAACGCCCGCAGGTCGTCCAGGACGATGTCGGTCCCGTAGTCCACGTTGCCGAACAACCGAATCTGCGGCTTGTCGAGCACCTGGTGCAGCGCGGTGATGATGCCCTTGATACGCGGGTGGTCGGGGGCCACGCCGTACCGGATCAGGCCGAACGGCGCGGGCATCCGCTCGAAGAGGTCGATCGATACGCCGGGGTCGGCGGCGGCCTCGGACTTCAGCAGCGCGTCGGCGGCGTAGATTCCGGCGGGGCCGGCACCGACGATCGCGACCCGCAGGGGGCGGGGCATGACGAATTCCCTTCGAGCGAGGAGTGAGCGGTCACTTGAGTGCTCACACGCACCCTAAGTAAGGCTCACCTCACCTCGGTACCCGCCCCCCACCTATGACCCCATAAGCCGAACTTATGGCACCTCTCGCCTCCACGCATGAACCGCGCCACGCTTGAGGTATGAACGGCGCTGCCGGCTGGGGCGCCAGGCTGATGAACAGCTCGATCACCGGGATGTCCCCGTGGATCATCTTCTCCCTGCTGGTCGGCCCCGGCCGCTACGAACTCGCCGCCGCGCTCGCCCTCGCGGTCGCGGTCGTCCTCGTGGTCGTACGGCACCGGCCGGTCTTCCTCGAAGTCGCCGGGCTCGTCTTCTTCGCCGTCCTCACCGTCATCGGCATGATCGCCTTCACGGACACGCTGCGGTGGCTGGAGACGTACACCAACGAGCTCTCCAACCTGACGATCGCCGCCCTCGCGGCCGCGTCCGTCGCGGCACGGGCACCGCTGACGACCCCGTACGCCCGAAAGAAGGTCCCGCACGAGTTCTGGCACACGCCCGAATTCCTCCGGGCCAACGTGGTCGTCACCCACGCCTGGGGACTGGCCTTCCTGGCGGCCGCCCTGGCAGGCGGTGTCGGCGACCTCGTGCTGCACAACCCGGACAACCTCTGGACGGCCTGGCTGATCCAGGTCTCGGCGCTCATCACCGCCATGCGCTTCACCGAGTGGTACCCGGCCGTCCCCAGGCCCCCGGTACGGAGCCTGTTGATGCCGTTCGTCGGCCTGCTCATCCCCATGGGCGTGCTCGTCCTCCTCCTCGACGCCGCGCCCCGCTGGTTCGCGGTCGGCCTGATGGTCGTGGGTGTGGTCCTCGCGCGGGCACTGCGCAAGGACGTGGTGATCGAGGAACAGGAAGGCGGCCGGGACCTGAAGTGACGCGCCGACCCCCGCGCCGGGCGAGGGCCGCGCGGGGCGAGGGCCGCGCGGGGCGAGCCGCGATGCCGGGTGGGGCCGCGCCGGGTGGCCGACTGGCGCCCCGGGGGTGAGCGCGCCGGTCACGGTCACCGTGCGGCCGCCCTCTCTCCGAGTGTGGCGGGCTGCGGCGTCCCCTCAAGGGCGCTCCCTTCGGTCGCGTCGGCTTCGCCGATGGGCTTCGCCCACCCTTGACCGGCCGCCTCCGCCCGCCTTTTCCCACTCGGAGGGCGGCCCGGGGGAACGGGTCCACGGGGGGCGCTCCTGTCCCGTGCCGTTCGTGGCCGGGAGGCGGGCGCCGCAGGAGGCGCGGCAGTGGAATGGGGTGCTCACTGTCGGCTCGGCGGCGGGCGGCCGTCTGTGGGCTGCGGTACAGGACCTCGCTTCGGTGGGTGGTGGGTGCGCGGCAGTGCGATGGGGCATCCGGGGTCGGCCCGGCGGCTGCGGTCCGGCAGCGGGTTGGGGTTCAGGCAGGTGGCTGGTGTGGGGTGGTGGTTGGGCCGGGGTGTTGCCCTGCCCGGCGGCCGGGGTGGAGGCGTGGGTGTGGGTGGGCGGCTGGCTCCCGGGTCCGGGCGGGGCCCCTGCCGTCCGTGGCTGCGCCCGGGCACCTCACCGGCCCCGCCTGCCCCACAGGGGAGGCCCCACCCGTCTCCTTGGTCCCACCAGCACCGGGATCGGGGAGTTGTGGGCGGGATGGGACACCTCCCCGCCGTGGTGTCCGGGCTCTGGGTGTCCCACACCGCCCACAACTCCGGTGCGGCGGTACGGGTGTGGCTGGAGGGGGCGAAGAGGCTGGCCGGTGGGGCGTGTGGGGCCACTGAGCGGGGAGCCAGGCTGGGAAGGGCGGGGCGTCGGGCTGGCTGCTGCGGGCGGGGGCTGACTCCCGCCCGGCCCCCGCGCCCGGGGCCGCGCACTGATCGGGGGCGGGGCCGGGTCTGGGCCGGGCATGCGGTCGGGCGTCGTGCTGGTCCGGTGAGCTGCGCCGCCGCCCGCTGCCCCCTGCTGCTCCCGCCTGTCCTCACCCGCACCGCCCGCCTCACGGGGATGCCCCACCTGCCCCCTTCGCCACACCGGCACCTGGGCAGGCGAGTTGTGGGCGGTGTGGGACACCCAGGGGCCCGGTGACCATGGCAGGGAGGTGTCCCATCCCGCCCACAACTCCGGTGAGCCGATACGGGTGTGGCTGGAGGGGCGTTCCCTCCCGGCTCCCGGCCGAGCAGGGCTTCGCCCCGCCCCAGCCCCGCACCCAACCCAGCCACGTGCCTGTACCCCAGCACCACGCCGGTCCGCAGTCGCCGAGCCGTCCCCGGATGCCCCATTGCACTGGGGCGCACCCACCACCGACCGGAGCGAGGTCTTGTGCCGCAACCGGGAGACGGGCCGCAGTCGCTTAGCCCAGCGCTACCGCCCCATTCCTCTGCTGCGCCTGCCCGGGCTGGGTCGGCTTCGGCCACGAGCCCGACTCTTGCGGCTGGCCCCCCGGATGCCTGCTCCCCGGGGCCGCCCTCCGAGAGAAAACGCGCGGGCGGAGGCGGCCTGTCAAGGGTGGGCGAAGCCCATCGGCGAAGCCGACGCGAAGCGCCCTTGACAGGGCGCCGGAGCCCGCGACTCTCGGAAGGGAGGGCGGCCCGGAACGGCGCCCTATCGAGCCAGGCCCGCCACAAAGGCCCGCCAGGCCGGGGCGGTGACCACCAGGACGGGACCGGCGGGGTTCTTGCTGTCCCGGACGGGGACGACGCCGCCGGGGGCGTCGTCGAGGACCTCGACGCAGTCGCCGCCGTGGCCGTCGCTGTACGTGCTCTTGCGCCACCGGGCGGCGCCGGGGAAGTCGTACGCGACTTCCACGCAGCTTCCGCCGTTGCCGTCGCTGTAGGTGCTCTTACGCCATCGGGCGGTACTCAGGTCGTACGCGCGCATCGTCTGTGGTCCTCCGCCGCTGATTCGAGCAGGGTCAGAGACGGCTCCGGGGGGAGTGCGCTGGCCCTGAGTAGATCGTAGGCCGCCTGTACCTGCTTCACCAGGGCCGGATCGTCCAGCAAGTTCCCCGCATACACGGCCTCTGTATAGGCCGTTGGTGGCGCGTCATCGAACTCCATGAGCGTGACCATGCCGGTCAGGAGGGCGTATGCGCCGGCCTCGTACGGGATCACCAATGGCAGAACGGTCCGCTCGCGTGCCAGGACCGCGATGTGGTCCAACTGCTCAGCCATGGTGGCCGGGCCTCCCACGGGTGTGCGCAGCACGTTCTCGTGCAAGATCGCCCAATACACCGGCGAGATAGGCTTCTTGAGGATGCGGGCTCGGTCCATTCGGGCGGCGACCTTGCCCTCGACGTCCTCTTCCGAGGCAAACGGGTTCATCGCCAACGTGACCGCACGGGCGTACGGAGCTGTCTGCAGCAGGCCGGGTACCAGAGTCGGGGCGAAGTCGCACAGCTTGATGGCCAGCGCCTCCAGCTCCGCTGCTGCCGCGAAATACTCCGCATACGGCGACGTGTTGATGAGCGTACGGCACATCCGCTCGAAAATACCGCCGGTTTGCAGCACCTCGTCGATCCTCGCCGCCACGTCCAACTGCGGCTTCCTAATCGCCTGTTCGAATTGGCCGATGTACCCGCCCGATACGAAGACCCTCCGCCCCAGTTCCTGCTGCGTCATATTCGCGGCCTCGCGCCGGTTCTTGAGCTCCGTGCCGAAGAACTCCCAGGCGGCCTGCCTCGACGAGCATGCGTTGGCCATGGCTTAACACCCCTGTCCTGCCGCGCAGTTGTAGCGCTGTCGCACCTGCCAATGCTAGGGGTGCGGGTCCATCCTGGGGGCAGTAAGCGGGAAATGGATTCGGAAAGGGCGGCGTTGGTGAAGGAAGAAACCGAGCGACAGCAGATGGGGACCGTAGAGGACGCGAAGGAGGCCGTGGCGGAATTGCGTGCGGCGCTGGAAAGGGCGGGAATCAGGCTGCCCTCGCTGGGGCTGGACCCCGTCACGTGGGCCGCCGAGCCCCCTCGGCCGCTCGTCGAACTGGGACGTTGCACGGTGGAGACGGCGCGCCGGCTGGCCGCCGCTCTGCCGGGGGAAGGTGGACGAGGATGAGCCTGCCGGTCGGGTCGTACGTCGTCGATGTCCGTAACGGGCGCGTGGGCCGCGTGATGGGGCACGTGGGGCCGTACGTACAGCTGAGACCCATCGGCGGGGGGCGGGAGTGGGACTGCCCGCCGGAGGGGCTGCGGCCGGCGACGGACGCGGAGCGGATCAGCGCGGCGACGGCGTACGTGAACGCGCGGAGCCGGGGCGAGGTGCCGTGATGTCACCCGTACCAGGTGATGTTGCATAGGTAGACACACGCGTGCCGGGGGACGGCGAGAAAACTGATGAATCCCCGTCCACTGAGGATGTCGAATTCTCGCAGGCCACCCTCGCGATCGATCGGGCGACCGACCCTGGTCGCCTCGTCCCCGAGCGCGGCGAGTTCCGTGGCGAGGCGCTCCACCTCCGCCACCACGCCGGGCGGCAGGCCGTCGGTGAGGTATTCCTGGCTCGGGTTGTAGTCCCAGGTCCAATCGGTCACAGCCCGGCCTCTGCGGCCGCCGCTTCGTGAATGCTGCGGATCTCTGAGATGGCTTCGGTGGGATCCTGATCGCCCGCGTCGACGATCCGCTCCAGTTCACGCAGGCGGGCGGCTCGCTCGGGATAGCGCTCGATGGCGACAAACACCGCCCACGAATGGACAAACGCACGCAGGGGTGCGAGGCTCCCCGCCTGCTGGGCGTTGGTGGTCGCCTCGAACAGGTGTCGGGTGAGCGCGGGGATCCGGCTGGGGGCGATACGGGCGACCGCCGCCCGCAGACCATCGGGAGTCAGTTCGGGCATGGGGATCAGCGGGCCGTAAGGGCCGTCGGGCTGGGCACTCACAGGGGCCTCCGGTACGGGTGTGTCCGAGGGTTCGTACGCTACCGGCCCATCGGCCTTCAGGAACGGCGGTGTGACGACCAGGGCCATGACGGAGTCGACGTCGACCCAAGCCTGTGCCTCCGCCGTTGGCGTGCCGAGGACCGCCAGCACCTCATCGGCCGCTGCCACGCCCTCCGCGATCTTCGCCGCTCGCACATCGAGACTCATGCGCACAGCGTTGCCGGCCCCACCCCTGTCGCAGGGGCAAGCCCTGCCACGTCACCGGCACGAGTGATCGGCCCCTGCCCCTGCGCCCCGGCCCCGCACCGCCTCCCCCGTACGGGACAATGGCCCCATGACCCTGTTCCGCGACGACGGCATCGTGCTGCGCACCCAGAAGCTGGGTGAGGCGGACCGCATCATCACGATCCTCACGCGCGGGCACGGGCGCGTGCGGGCCGTCGCGCGGGGCGTCAGGCGCACCAAGTCGAAGTTCGGAGCCCGGCTGGAGCCGTTCTCCCACATGGACGTGCAGTTCTTCGCGCGGGGCAGCGAGCTCATCGGCCGAGGGCTGCCGCTGTGTACGCAGAGCGAGACGATCGCCCCGTACGGGAGCGGGATCGTCACCGACTACGCGCGGTACACCGCCGGGACGGCCATGCTGGAGACCGCCGAGCGGTTCACGGACCACGAGGGCGAGCCGGCCGTGCAGCAGTACCTGCTGCTCATCGGGGCGCTTCGGACCCTGTCGCGGGGGGAGCACGCCCCGAACCTGATCCTGGACGCGTTCCTGCTCCGCTCCCTGGCCGTGAACGGCTACGCGCCGTCGTTCGAGGACTGCGCGCGGTGCGGGATCCACGGGCCGAACCGGTTCTTCTCCGTGGCGGCGGGCGGGGTCGTCTGCGGCGACTGCCGGGTGCCGGGGAGCGTCGTACCCTCTGCGGAGGCCGTCGGTCTGCTCAGCGCGCTGCTGACCGGCGACTGGGAGACGGCGGACGCGTGCGAGCCGCGCCACGTCAGGGAGGGGAGCGGACTGGTGTCCGCGTATCTGCACTGGCATCTGGAGCGAGGGCTGCGCTCCCTTCGGTACGTCGAGAAGTAGAAGCTGTAGAAGCTGAAGCAGATTGAGGAGAGTGTGAGCCGCATGGCACGACGCGGATTCCTGGGCCGGTCCCGCCGCGACTACAAGGACGTCGAGCCGCACCCGTCCGGCGCGCGACCGCCGAAGATCCCGGGCGAGCTGGTGCCGAACCATGTGGCGATCGTCATGGACGGCAACGGCCGCTGGGCGAAGGACCGGGGCCTGCCGCGTACCGAGGGGCACAAGGTCGGTGCCGAGCGCGTCCTGGACGTGTTGCAGGGCGGCATCGAGATGGGCGTCGGGGCCATCTCCCTGTACGCCTTCTCCACCGAGAACTGGAAGCGTTCGCCCGACGAGGTGCGCTTCCTGATGAACTTCAACCGCGACTTCATCCGCAAGACCCGCGACCAGCTCGACGAGCTCGGCATCCGGGTGCGCTGGGTGGGCCGGATGCCCAAGCTGTGGAAGTCGGTGGCCAAGGAGCTCCAGATCGCCCAGGAGCAGACCAAGGGCAACGACCGGCTGACGCTGTACTTCTGCATGAACTACGGCGGGCGTGCGGAGCTGGCGGACGCGATGCAGGCCATCGCCGAGGACGTGAGGGCGGGCAAGCTCGACCCGTCGAAGGTCAGCGAGAAGACGATCCAGAAGTACCTGTACTACCCGGACATGCCGGATGTGGACCTGTTCCTGCGGCCCAGCGGTGAGCAGCGCACGTCCAACTACCTGATCTGGCAGAGCGCGTACGCCGAGATGGTCTTCCAGGACGTGCTGTGGCCCGACTTCGACCGCCGTGACCTGTGGCGGGCGTGCCTGGAGTTCGCGCAGCGCGACCGGCGCTTCGGCGGGGCGATCCCGAACGAGGAACTGCTGGCCATGCAGGGCCGGCCGGAGGGCGATCATCCGGTTGTCTGACCCGGCCGCTACGATCACGGCTCGTCACCGATACCTGGGGAGGGGCCGTGGCCGAAGAGCAGTCCGCTACGACGTTGGACGCCGTGGAGCTGACGTATCAGCCCGTCGTTGCCGACGCGGTGGGGGCGATCCGCGCACGGTCGCGGGCCACCCCTTCGGGACGGTTGCAGAACGGGATCCTGCTGGCGAGCGGGCTCCTCGTCACCGGCTCCTTCGGTATGGGCTTCTTCGGCCCGAAGGGGCACACCCTCGGGTCGGTGGTGGTCTACGGCGTGTTCCTGGCCTTCATCATCGGGCTGTACGTGCTGGTGCCCAGGCTCATGGGACGGCAGGTGCACCGGATGTACGCCACGCAGCCCGAGTTCCGTGCCGTCGTGGGCGACGACGGCGTACGGCAGTTCTCGCGGGACCTGGACATGACCTACCGCTGGGGCGCGCTGCCCCGGTACACGGAGACTGGCGAGCTGTTCGTCCTGCTCACGGGCGACCGGCACGGCGTGGGCGTGGTCATCCTCCCCAAGCGGGGCATCGCCGATCCGGACGGCGTCGACCGGCTGCGGGCGATCCTGGACCGCAACATCACCCGTATGTGACGGCGCGCACGTGAAGGGGCCCGCACCGGACGAACGTCCGGTGCGGGCCCCTCCGCCGTCCTACTTGGCGGCGCACTCCGCGCACGTACCGAAGATCTCCACCGTGTGCGCCACGTTCACGAAGCCGTGCTCGCCCGCGATCGTCTCGGCCCACTGCTCCACCGCCGGGCCCTCGACCTCCACCGCCTTGCCGCACATGCGGCACACCAGGTGGTGGTGGTGCTCGCCCGTGGAGCAGCGGCGGTAGACCGCCTCGCCGTCGCTGGTGCGCAGCACGTCGACCTCGCCGGCGTCGGCGAGGGACTGCAGGGTGCGGTAGACCGTCGTCAGGCCCACCGAGTCGCCGCGGTGCTTGAGCATGTCGTGCAGCTCCTGCGCGCTGCGGAACTCGTCCACCTCGTTCAGCGCCGCCGACACGGCAGCTCGCTGCCGGGTCGACCGGCCGCGCACGCCGGGGGTTCCAGCCATCGCCACAGGTGCCTCCTCAACACTCGGCCCGCTCACACATACGTCGGGCCATTCTGCCAGGCCGCCGCAGCGGGCCCGTCAGAGCTTTCCGGCCGTGACGTCGTCCGCCGGGCCACGCGGGGTGACCGTGACGTCCACGTCGCAGCCGTCCACGGCCGCCGGCTCGGTGGCCCTGGCGCGGCGCCGGGCCAGGGGTGTGGCCAGGGCGGTCAGCAGTACGAACACCGCGATGGCCAGCAGGACAATCGTCGCGCCGGGCGGCACATCCTGGTAGTAGGAGGTCGCCGTCCCGGCCAGCGTCACGCCCGTACCGATCAGCACGGCCAGGGCGAACGTCATGCGGAAGCTCCGCGCCAGCTGCTGCGCCGCCGCGACGGGCACCACCATCAGGGCGCTGACCAGCAGCAGCCCGACGACCCGCATGGCGACCGTGACGGTCACGGCGGCGGTGACCGCGATCAGCAGGTTCAGCGCCCGTACGGGCAGGCCGGTGACCCCTGCGAACTCCTCGTCCTGGCTGACGGCGAACAGCTGCCGCCGCAGCCCGAGCGTGACGAGGATCACGAACGCGGCCAGGATGCAGATGGCGGTGACGTCCTCTTCCGACACCGTGGACAGGGAGCCGAAGAGGTACGAGTTGAGGTTGGCGTTCGAGCCGGTCGGCGACAGGTTGATCAGCATGACGCCGCCCGCCATACCGCCGTAGAAGAGCAGCGCGAGCGCGATGTCGCCGCGGGTGCGGCCGTACGCGCGGATCAGCTCCATGGTGATCGCGCCGGCGATGGAGACGACCGCGGCCATCCACACGGGGTTGGTGGACATCAGGAAGCCCAGGCCGACGCCGGTCATCGCGACGTGGCCGATGCCGTCGCCCATCAGGGCCTGCCGGCGCTGGACCAGGTAGATGCCGACGGCGGGTGCGGTGATGCCGACGAGGACGGCCGCGAGCAGCGCGCGCTGCATGAAGGCGAGCTGGAGGATTTCCATGTCAGGTCAGCAGTCCCGTGCGGAGCGGCTCGTCGGCCGCGTGCGGATGTACGTGGTCGTGGCCGGGCAGCGCGTGCTGGCCGACGGCCTCGGGCGGCGGCCCGTCGTGGACGACGCAGCCGTCGCGCAGCACGACCGCGCGGTCGATCAGCGGCTCCAGCGGGCCCAGCTCGTGCAGGACCAGCAGTACGGTCGCCCCGTCGGCGACCTTTGCGCGGAGGGTGGCGGCGAGGATCTCCTGGCTGGTCAGGTCGACGCCCGCCATCGGCTCGTCCATGATCAGCAGCTCGGGGTCGGCGGCGAGCGCCCGGGCGATCAGCACCCGCTGGTGCTGGCCGCCGGAGAGGGCGCTCACGGAGTCCTTGGCGCGGTCGGCGAGCCCGACGAGCTCGATGGCCCGCTCCACGGCCGCCTTGTCGGCCCTGGAGGGCCACCTCAGCCTCGTACGGGACAGGCGGCCGGAGGAGACGACCTCGCGGACCGTGGCGGGCACGCCGCTGGCGGCGGTGGTGCGCTGCGGTACGTAGCCGACGCGCGCCCAGTCGCGGAACCGCCTCAGCTCCGTACCGAACAGGGAGACGGTCCCGCCGCTGAGCGGGACCTGGCCGATCACGGACCGGACGGCGGTGGACTTGCCGGAGCCGTTGGCGCCGAGCAGCGCGACGACCTCACCGTGGTGCACGGTGAGGTCGATGCCACGCAGCACGGGGCGCGAGCCGAGCGAGGCGGTGGCCGAGCGGACGGATATGACCGGTTCGGACCTGGCCGATATGGCGGGCTCGGTGCTGCTCACGTCGCTGCCTCCGTTGCGTGAGGGTCGTTCACTTGGCGCCGAGGGCCTTCTTCAGCGCGGCGAGGTTGGACTCCATGACCTCGATGTAGTCAGCGCCCTTGGACTGCTTGGTGATTCCCTCCAGCGGGTCCAGGACGTCGGTCTTGAGGCCGGTGTCCTTGGCGAGGGTCCTGGCGGTCTTGTCGCTGGCGAGGGTCTCGAAGAAGACGGTGGTGACCTTGTCCTTCTTCGCGATGTCCTGGAGTTCCTTGATCCGGGCGGGGCTCGGCTCGGACTCGGGGTCCATGCCGGAGATGCCCTCCTGGTCCAGGCCGTACCGCTCGGCGAGGTAGCCGAAGGCGGAGTGGGTGGTGATGAAGGTCTTGGTGGTGGTGTTCTTCAGGCCCTGCTTGAACGCGGTGTCCAGGGCGCCGAGCTTCTTCACCAGCGCGTCGGTGTTCTTCTTGTACGCCGCGGCGTTGTCCGGGTCGGCCTTCTCCAGGGAGGCGCCGACGCCCTTGGCGACCTCGGCGTACTTCACCGGGTCGAGCCAGATGTGCGGGTCGGCTCCGGCTTCCGCTTCCTCGCCCTCGTGCTCCCCTTCGCCCTCGTGGCCGTGGTCGTGGCCCTCGGTCGCGGTGCCGTGCTCTTCGAGTGTGGTGAGGGTGGCGGCGTCGACGGTGTTCTTGACGCCCGCCTGCTTGATGGCGTCGTCGACGGCGGGCTGGATGCCCTTGAGGTAGAGGATGTAGTCCGCTTCGCCGAGCTCGCCGATCTGCTTCGGCTTGAGCTCCAGGTCGTGCGGCTCGACGCCCGGCTTGGTGAGGGTGGTGACGGAGACGTGCTCGCCGCCGATCTCCTGGGCCAGGAACTGCATGGGGTAGAACGACGCCACGACGTCCAGCTTGCCGTCCTCGTTCGCGGAGGCGGAGCCGGAGGAGTCGCCGCAGGCGGAGAGCGTGACCAGGCCGAGGGTCACGGCTCCGGCGAGGGCGGTGGTGGGTATGAGGCGTCGTACGTTCATGGGATTCATTTTCAACAATAGTGGAAACGATTGTCAACAAAACGGGTAAGTGGCCCCGGCCACCCACCGATTTGATCCCAGGGGTGCGCGCGCCGGTAACCTGAAGCATTCGCCGTTCGCCATCGTCGTTATGAAGAGAGCACAGTGGCCGCCGACAAGATCGACACGATCGTCAACCTGAGCAAGCGCCGTGGCTTCGTCTACCCGTGCAGCGAGATCTACGGCGGTCAGCGGGCCGCCTGGGACTACGGACCGCTGGGTGTCGAGCTCAAGGAGAACCTCAAGCGCCAGTGGTGGCGCTACATGGTCACCTCGCGCGAGGACGTCGTCGGTATCGACTCTTCGGTGATCCTGGCCCCCGAGGTCTGGGAGGCCTCCGGCCATGTCGCCACCTTCACCGACCCGCTCACCGAGTGCACCTCCTGCCACAAGCGCTACCGCGCGGACCACCTGGAGGAGGCGTACGAGGAGAAGCACGGCCGGGCCCCCGAGAACGGCCTGAAGGACCTGGGCTGCCCCAACTGCGGCAACAAGGGCACCTTCACCGAGCCCAAGCAGTTCTCGGGCCTGCTCTCCACGCACCTCGGCCCGACCCAGGACTCCGGTTCCGTCGCCTACCTGCGCCCCGAGACCGCCCAGGGCATCTTCACCAACTTCGCGCTGGTGCACACGTCCGCGCGCAAGAAGCCGCCGTTCGGCATCGCGCAGATGGGCAAGTCCTTCCGGAACGAGATCACTCCGGGCAACTTCATCTTCCGCACCCGCGAGTTCGAGCAGATGGAGATGGAGTTCTTCGTCAAGCCGGGCGAGGACGAGCAGTGGCAGGAATACTGGATGGAGCAGCGCTGGAACTGGTACCGCGACCTCGGTCTCCGTGAGGAGAACATGCGCTGGTACGAGCACCCCAAGGAGAAGCTCTCCCACTACTCCAAGCGCACCGCCGACATCGAGTACCGCTTCCAGTTCGGCGGCAGCGAGTGGGGCGAGCTCGAGGGCGTCGCCAACCGCACCGACTACGACCTGTCGGCCCACTCCAAGGCGTCGGGCACGGACCTGTCGTACTACGACCAGGAGGCCGGCGAGCGCTGGACGCCGTACGTCATCGAGCCCGCCGCCGGTGTCGGCCGCGCGATGCTGGCGTTCCTGCTCGACTCGTACAACGAGGACGAGGCGCCGAACGCCAAGGGCGTCATGGAGAAGCGCACCGTGATGCGCCTCGACCCGCGCCTCGCGCCGGTCAAGGTCGCGGTGCTGCCGCTGTCCCGCAACCCGCAGCTGTCGCCGAAGGCCAAGGGCCTCGCGGCCGACCTGCGCAAGAACTGGAACATCGAGTTCGACGACGCGGGCGCCATCGGCCGCCGCTACCGCCGCCAGGACGAGATCGGTACGCCGTTCTGCGTCACGGTCGACTTCGACACCCTCGACGACAACGCGGTGACCGTGCGCGAGCGCGACACCATGAAGCAGGAGCGCGTCTCCCTGGACCAGATCCAGGGCTACCTGGGCAGCCGCCTGCTGGGCTGCTGATCTCGGCATCACGAAGCCCCCGGTCCCGTACGGATGTACGGGACCGGGGGCTTCGCGTGTACCTTCTCGCGTACCGGGGGCGGTCGAAAAGCGGCTGCCGGGGCCTTCGGCGCGGGGTACCGTCACCGCATGCCGTTCCTTCCGATCTACGAGTGAGAGTGCGGCGGGCCCGACCACCCGCCCCCCACGCGACGCATGCCGAATCACTTCTCACCACGATGGAGAACCCGTGGCCAAGAGCCGTAACAACCTTCTCGGCGTAGGCGGACAGCGCAAGAAGATGTCCCGCGCCGACCAGCAGGGCTCCGCCCCGGCCCGCGCCGCCGACCGCAGGGCGGCCGAGGACCAGAAGCAGGAGCTGCTCCGCAAGATGCGCGAGCGCGCCCAGGCGGACCAGACGGACGACCAGGCGGCCCCGTCCGGCCAGGCGGCCTCGGAGGAGGCCGGCCGGGCGAGCTGACCCCCGCACCGAGAGGCCGGCCCGGTGCTGTCGCGGTGGCGACGGCGCCGGGCCGGCCTTTTCGCGGGCCCGCGCGGGTGCTCAGCCGACCGTCCTCGGCAGGCGCAGGCTCAGCAGCACCGTCAGGGCGACGGCGCCCAGCTGGACCAGCAGCGTGACCGAGAGCGCGGCGCGCATGCCGGACGAGGCGGCGAGGGACAGGAACAGCGAGCCCAGGGTGGCCACGCCCAGCGCGAGGGCGGACTGCTGGGTCGTGACCATCACGCCGCTGCCCACCCCGGCGCGTTCCGCCGGCACGTCGGACAGGACGATCCGGAACAGCACCGGGAGCTGAAGGCCCTGGCCCAGGCCGGCCAGCGCCATCCCCGGGAGCAGCTCCAGGGCGCCGAGCTCCGGCCAGCCGGCCCGCACGGTGGCGACGAGGACGAGCAGGCCGGCGCCCTGGATCAGGCCGCCGGCCGTCACGATCCGGCTCCCGTACCGCCGCACCAGGCGCGGCCCGGCCAGTGACGCGCCGAAGAAGGCCACCGCCATGGGCACCAGGGCCATGCCGGACACCACCGCGCCCATGCCGAGCCCCTGCTGCAGCGCCACCGCGATCACGAACATGAAGCCGCCGAAGCCGATGGAGAGCGGCAGCACCAGGGCCAGCCCGCGCCGCAGTGACACCAGCCCCAGCAGGCTCGGCGGGACCAGCGGCGTACGCCCCTGCCGGTCAGCGCGCCGCTCCACCCACCAGAACGCCCGGGCCACGAACGGGAAGACGGCCAGGGAGAGCCACGTCCACAGCGGCCAGCCCGCCGCACGGCCCTCCGTCAGCGGAGCGAGCAGGGTGAGCAGCGCGATCGCCAGCAGCAGGGTGCCCGGTACGTCGACCGGAGCGGGCCGCTCCGCGCGGGTGTCCGGCACCGTGCGGGAGGCCAGGGCGAGACCGAGCAGCGCCACCGGGACGTTCACCAGGAAGATGGCCCGCCAGCCGGTACCGGCGATGTCCGCCGCGACCAGGACGCCGCCCAGGATCTGGCCGGCCACCATCGACAGCCCGGCCGTCGCCCCGTACAGGCTGAGCGCCTTGGCGCGGCGCGGGCCCGACGTCGTGGCCTGGATGGTCGCCAGCACCTGCGGGAGCATCAGCGCCGATGCGGCACCCTGCGCCACCCGCGCCCCGACGAGGGTCCAGGCGTCCGGCGCCAGGCCGCACGCCAGGGAGGTGAGCCCGAAGGCGGCCATGCCCACCAGGAACAGCCGCCTCCGGCCGAACAGGTCGCCGAGCCGGCCGCCCAGGACCAGCAGCACGGCGTACGCGAGGCCGTATCCGGCCACCACCAGCTCCAGCATGGCCGGGCCGGCGGCGAGGTCGTGGTCGATGGTCGGCAGCGCGACGTTGACGATGAAGAAGTCGATGAGCGGCAGCGCGGAGCCGAGCAGCACGGTGAACAGGCCGAGCGAACCGAGCGGAGCGGGGTGGCGCGTGTGGCCGGTCGCCGGAAGGGCGCGGGGAGGTGTGGTCGATGTACTCACGCCCTCGACCCTCCGGCGTTTCTCAGCCTGGTACCAGAGTGTCTTTATCCTGGTACAAGCACTACCTGGCAACACCCTGGGGCGTACGCCACGATGAAGGCATGACCACGATGGCCGAGGAAACCGACGTACGCAGGCACGAACTCGCCGGATTCCTGCGCAGCCGCCGTGAACGCATCACCCCCGAACAGGTCGGCCTCCCGCGAGGCCGCCGCCGGCGCACCCCCGGGCTGCGCCGCGAAGAGGTCGCCCAGCTCTCCGCCGTCGGCGTCACCTGGTACACCTGGCTCGAACAGGCCCGGGACATCCAGGTCTCGCCGCAGGTCCTCGACGCGCTCGCCCGCGCGCTGCTCCTCGACGCCGGGGAGCGCGCCCACCTCTTCGCGCTGGCCGGCGCGGCCGATCCGGCGCCCGGCACGCCCTGCCCGACCGTCACCCCCGGCCTGCGCCAGCTGCTCGACCAGCTCGAACCCGTACCGGCCTGCATCCAGAACAGCCGGTACGACATCCTCGCCCACAACCGCACCTACGGGCGGCTCCTGTGCGACCTCGACGCCGTCCCGCCCGCCGACCGCAACTCCCTGTGGCTCACCTTCACCAACGACGACTGGCGCGCGGCCGTGGCCGACCTGCCGGAGGTGAACCGGGCGATGGCAGCCAAGTTCCGGGCGGCCATGGCCGAGCACCTGGCCGAGCCCGCGTGGAAGGCGCTGCTGGCGCGGCTGGAGGCGGCCTCGCCGGAGTTCCGGGAGATCTGGGCGCGCCACGAGGTGCTGACCCAGGGCGGCCGTACGAAGGTCATCCGCAACGCACTCGTCGGGCCGCTGCACCTGGAGCACACCAACCTGTGGCTGGGCCCGGCGGCGGGCCCCCGCCTGGTGACGTACGTACCGCTGGACGACGCGTCGCGCGCCGGGCTGGAGAAGCTTCAGGAGCTGGCGCTCACCGGCTGAGGCTCCTCAAGGCGCCGCGCGGTCCGCTCGGCCGTCCCCCGGGCCCAGCCGCCGCTGGTCGCCGCGCCCACCAGCAGGACGCTCAGGCCGCATCCGGCGATGACCCACCAGGCGGGTCGGCTCGCGGCGACGAAGCCGTCCGTGTGCGAGGCGGGCGAGACGCCGGCGGCCAGGACGGCGCCGATGACCGCGACGCCCAGCGTCTGGCCGATCTGCCGGCTGGTGGAGACGACGGCGGCGGCGACGCCCGCCTGGGCGCGGGGCATGCCGGAGACGGCCGTGTCGGTGATGGGGGCGTTCACCATGCCGAAGCCGAGGCCGAAGAGCACGTACCCGGTGAACAGCAGCGGCGTGGACGTCTCCGCCTCGAAGGCCGCGAACAGCACGCCGCTCGCGGTCATCGTCACGCCCGCGATCAGCAGCGGCAGGCGCGGGCCCCGGCTGCCGACCAGCCGCCCCGACAAGGGCGCGCAGACGAAGGTGAGCGCCGCCATCGGCAGCATGTACAGCCCGGCGTGCAGGGCGGACAGCCCGCGCACGTCCTGCAGGTACAGGGTGTTGACGAAGAGGAACCCGCCCAGGGCCGCGAACGCGGACACCGCGATGACCGTGGCCCCGCTGAACGGGGCGCTGCGGAAGAAGCGCAGGTCGATCAGCGGCTCGGCGCGCCTCGGCTCGTACAGCAGTAGGGCGAGGAGGGCGAGGGCGGCGGCGATGGCGCAGACCAGGTCGGTCTCGATGATCGCGTACGTCAGTGAGCCGAGGAGCACGACGACCAGGAGCTGGCCGACCGGGTCCACGCGGCGCGGCCTGGGGGCGCGGGACTCGGGGACGTACCGGAAGGTGAGGAGCAGGGCGGCGAGGCCGACCGGCAGGTTGATCCAGAAGATGGAGCGCCAGCCGACGGAGTCGGTGAGCACCCCGCCGACCAGCGGGCCCGCCGCCATGGAGATGCCCACGACGCCACCCCATACGCCGATGGCACGGGCACGCGCGCGTGGCTCGGTGAAGGTGTTGGTGATGATCGACATGGCGACCGGGTTGAGCATGGAGCCGCCCACGGCCTGGACCATGCGGAAGGCGATCAGCATCTCCAGGTTCGGTGCGAGGGAGCACAGCAAGGAGCCGGCCGTGAAGAGGACGAGGCCGGCCATGAAGACCTTGCGGCGGCCGATCCGGTCGGCGGTGGAGCCGGCGAGCATCAGCAGGGACGCGAGGACGAGGGTGTAGGCGTCGATGGTCCACTGCATACCGGCGACGTCCGCGTGCAGCTCGCGGCGCATGGAGGGGAGGGCGACGTTCAGGACGGTGTTGTCGAGGCTGACGATCAGCAGGCTCATGCAGCAGATCGCCAGGACCAGCAGCCGTCGGCGGCGGGTGAGCTCAGGCATATATCCAAAGTACGCCTAACTAACGATCCGGTCGGCGGGTGGGTGACAATGGGGGGCATGACCGCGTTCACTCCTCTCGCCATCGGGCCGCACACCGTGCAGCCGCCGGTGGTGCTCGCGCCGATGGCCGGCATCACCAACGCCCCCTTCCGCACCCTCTGCCGTGAGTTCAGCGGCGGCAAGGGCCTGTTCGTGAGCGAGATGATCACGACGCGGGCGCTGGTCGAGCGCAATGAGAAGACCATGCAGCTGATCCACTTCGACGAGACGGAGACGCCTCGCTCGATCCAGCTGTACGGGGTCGACCCGGTCACCGTCGGCAAGGCGGTCCGGATGATCGTCGACGAGGACCTGGCGGACCACATCGACCTGAACTTCGGCTGCCCGGTGCCCAAGGTGACGCGTAAGGGCGGGGGATCCGCCCTGCCCTACAAGCGGCCCCTGCTGCGGGCGATCCTGAACGAGGCGGTCTCGAACGCCGGGGACCTGCCGGTCACGATGAAGATGCGCAAGGGCATCGACGACGACCACATCACCTTCCTGGACGCGGGGCGCATCGCCGTCCAGGAGGGCGTGACGGCGATCGCCCTGCACGGGCGCACGGCGGCCCAGCACTACGGCGGTACGGCCGACTGGGACGCGATCGCCCGGCTCAAGGAGCACGTCCCGGAGATCCCGGTGCTCGGCAACGGCGACATCTGGTGCGCCGACGACGCCCTGCGGATGATGCGCGAGACCGGCTGCGACGGGGTAGTGGTCGGACGTGGGTGCCTGGGGCGGCCGTGGCTCTTCGGCGACCTGGTGGGCGCCTTCGAGGGTACGGGGGTGGCCGCGACGCCCACGCTGCGCGAGGTCGCGGACGTGATGGTGCGGCACGCGCGGCTGCTGGGGGAGTGGATCGGCGACGAGACGCGGGGCGTCATCGACTTCCGTAAGCACGTGGCTTGGTACCTGAAGGGGTTCGCGGTCGGGTCCGAGATGCGCAAGCGGCTGGCGGTCACGTCGTCGCTGGAGGAGCTGCGCGCTCAGCTGAGCGCGCTGGACCTGGACCAGGCGTGGCCGGTGGGCGCGGACGGGCCGCGTGGGCGAACGTCCGGAAACAACCGGGTGGTGCTGCCGGACGGGTGGCTGAAGGACCCGTACGACTGCGCGGCGATCGTCGGTGCGGAGGCGGAGCTCGACACGTCCGGGGGGTGAGCCCCGGCCCCGCGCGGGCGGGGGCCGTGGCTCACCCTCGGGGGCGGTGCCCCGCGTCGGCCCCTGTGCGGCTGGGGCCCGTGCGCGCGGAGCCCCGCCCGCGCGGGCCGGTGGTGGGTGCGCCCGGCCTTCGGCCGGGCTGGGGTTCTCACCCGCACCACCCGTGCGGGTGGGGACGTCGGGTGCGGGATTCCCCGCGGGGTGGTCTCGCCGTCGCCGGCTGGCGGCTGTCGGTCGTCACCGGCGCGTCAAGGCGTTCCGGATAGTGGAATGCGGCGCTTCTCAGGGGCGTGATTCTCGCCACCCCTGATAGGGGTGTCGCTCAGATGAGCGACAATAGGGTGGCTGCACTTCTCAAAGGATGGCACTGAGTGCCACGCTTCTTGTGTTCAAGAGTTGAACTCACATGGCTTACTGTCCGCTCATACGAGCGGCTACCCTCAGCTTTGAGTCAAACCTCGTTCGGAGGCTGAAGGCTCCGGAGCGCGAAACCTACCGCTGAGTCACTTTCGATCTGCTGGCGGACGGGTGGTTAAGGCCGTATGACGGGTAGGCGTACGTACCCAGAAGCCTTCGATCTGGGTATGTTCCTCGCCGTCAGGGCAGCCACCGAGTCCTCGAGGAGTCGAGACCCGTGTCGGAAAACAAAGATCAGAAGTTCGTGTACGACTTCACCGAGGGCAACAAGGACCTCAAGGACCTGCTCGGCGGTAAAGGTGCGAACCTCGCCGAGATGACCAACCTTGGTCTCCCCGTGCCTCCCGGCTTCACCATCACCACCGAGGCCTGCAAGGTCTACCTCGACAGCGGCGACGAGCCCGTCGAGCTGCGGGACGAGGTGAGCGCGCACCTCGACGCGCTCGAGCAGAAGATGGGCAAGAAGCTCGGCCAGGCCGACAACCCGCTCCTGGTCTCCGTCCGTTCCGGCGCCAAGTTCTCCATGCCCGGAATGATGGACACCGTCCTCAACATCGGACTCTCCGACAAGTCCGTCGAGGGCCTGGCCGACCAGGCCGGGGACGAGCGGTTCGCCTGGGACTCGTACCGGCGCCTGATCCAGATGTTCGGCAAGACCGTCCTCGGCGTGGACGGCGAGCTCTTCGAGGAGGCCCTCGAGGAGGCCAAGGCCGCCAAGAAGGTCACCGTCGACACCGACCTCGACGCGGCCGACCTGAAGAAGCTGGTCAAGCAGTTCAAGAAGATCGTCAAGGCCGAGGCCGGCCGCGACTTCCCGCAGGACCCGCGCGAGCAGATGGACCTGGCCATCAAGGCCGTCTTCGACTCCTGGAACGGCGAGCGCGCCAAGCTGTACCGCCGCCAGGAGCGCATCCCGCACGACCTGGGCACGGCCGTCAACGTCTGCTCCATGGTCTTCGGCAACCTCGGCCCCGACTCCGGCACCGGTGTCGCCTTCACCCGCGACCCTGCCTCCGGCCACCAGGGCGTGTACGGCGACTACCTGCAGAACGCGCAGGGCGAGGACGTCGTCGCCGGTATCCGCAACACCGTGCCGCTGGCCGACCTCGAGTCGATCGACAAGAAGTCGTACGACCAGCTGATGCAGATCATGGAGACGCTGGAGAACCACTACAAGGATCTCTGCGACATCGAGTTCACCATCGAGCGCGGCCAGCTGTGGATGCTCCAGACCCGCGTCGGCAAGCGCACCGCCGGTGCCGCCTTCCGGATCGCGACGCAGCTCGTCGACCAGGGCCTGATCGACGAGGCCGAGGCGCTCCAGCGCGTCAACGGCGCCCAGCTCGCCCAGCTGATGTTCCCGCGCTTCGACGAGAAGGCGTCGGTCGAGCAGGTCGGGCGCGGTATCGCCGCCTCTCCGGGCGCGGCGGTCGGCAAGGCCGTCTTCGACTCGTACACCGCCGTCAAGTGGTCCCGGTCCGGCGAGAAGGTCATCCTGATCCGCCGCGAGACCAACCCGGACGACCTGGACGGCATGATCGCCGCCGAGGGCATCCTGACCTCGCGCGGCGGCAAGACCTCCCACGCGGCCGTCGTGGCGCGCGGCATGGGCAAGACCTGTGTCTGCGGTGCGGAGGAGCTGGAGGTCGACACCAAGCGCCGCCGGATGACCGTGCCGGGCGGCCACGTCGTCGAGGAGGGCGACGTCGTCTCCATCGACGGCTCCACCGGCAAGGTGTACCTCGGTGAGGTCCCCGTCGTGCCGTCGCCGGTCGTCGAGTACTTCGAGGGCCGGATGCACGCGGGCGCCGACGACGCCGACGAGCTCGTCGCCGCCGTGCACCGGATCATGGCGTACGCGGACCGAGTACGCCGGCTGCGTGTACGGGCCAACGCCGACAACGCCGAGGACGCCTCGCGGGCGCGGCGCTTCGGCGCCCAGGGCATCGGCCTGTGCCGCACCGAGCACATGTTCCTCGGCGACCGCCGCCAGTACGTCGAGCGGCTCATCCTCGCCGACACGGACGCGGAGCGCGACGAGGCCCTGAAGGCTCTGCTGCCGCTCCAGAAGGACGACTTCGTCGAGCTGTTCGAGGCGATGGACGGCCTGCCGGTGACGGTGCGTCTGCTGGACCCGCCGCTGCACGAGTTCCTGCCCGACATCACCGAGCTGTCGGTACGCGTCGCCCTCGCCGAGGCCCGCAAGGAGCCCCACGAGAACGAGCTGCGCCTCCTCCAGGCCGTGCACCGGCTGCACGAGCAGAACCCGATGCTGGGTCTGCGCGGCGTACGCCTCGGCCTGGTCATCCCCGGCCTGTTCACCATGCAGGTGCGGGCCATCGCCGAGGCCGCCGCCCAGCGCATCGAGGCCAAGGGCGACCCGCGCGCCGAGATCATGATCCCGCTGGTGGGCACCGTCCAGGAGCTGGAGCTGGTCCGCGACGAGGCCGAGCAGGTCATCGCCGAGGTGCAGGCGCAGACCGGCGTCGAGCTGAAGCTGGCGCTCGGCACGATGATCGAACTGCCGCGCGCCGCCGTGACCGCCGGTCAGATCGCCGAGTGCGCCGAGTTCTTCTCCTTCGGTACGAACGACCTCACCCAGACGGTGTGGGGCTTCTCGCGGGACGACGTGGAGGCCAGCTTCTTCACCGCGTACCTGGAGAAGGGCATCTTCGGCGTCAGCCCGTTCGAGACGATCGACAAGGACGGCGTGGGCGCGCTGGTGCGCAGCGCCGTCGAGGCCGGCCGGGCCACCCGCCCGGACATCAAGCTCGGCGTGTGCGGCGAGCACGGCGGTGACCCGGAGTCGGTGCACTTCTTCCACGAGGTGGGCCTGGACTACGTCTCCTGCTCGCCGTTCCGGATCCCGGTGGCGCGCCTGGAGGCGGGCCGCGCGGCGGCGCAGTCGAGCGGCAGCGACAGCCGCTGAGCCGGAGGTAGGCCCCGGAGCCGTCGTTGGTCCCCGACCCTCACCGATCGGCGGCGGCTCCGGTACGCAAGAGAGACGGGGCGGACACCTGTGCGGAGGTGTCCGCCCCGTCGTCATGCTTCCGTGCGTCAGGTCTCCGTGCGTCATGGCTCCGTGCGTCAGCGGGCCGCCGCGGGGAGAAATGTAGGTTCCTGTTGCCTTGCGGCCGGTTGAATTCTTGGCTGTTGAACCCCGGACCTTTATCTTCCGTATACGTCCGGCCAAAGCGCGTCGATTCATGCCGCAAAGAACGGGCGGAGCGCGGCCACCGGATCCCCACCCGCCGACCGCGCCCCATTACCCCTGCCGGGCGGGAGAGCCGCAACCTTTCAGGTCCGCCGCCGGACGTGCGAAGCCCCCCACGGTCTTCACCACGTCACCTCGGTCCTGAAGGTTTCCTGCCCGACGGCGTACAGCTTTTCGGTTCACCCCCGGTCTCCGCGATGCGTTTCAAGTGTGGCTGAAATGCCGTGGTGACGGCCTGTGATGGCATGCATACTCATTGGCGGGGGGTGATTGCGGATGCAACAGGGGTGGGTTCAGTGCTACGTATTCATTTCACCGGGGACGACCTCGCCGGGGTCCGGATGGCTGCCCGGCCGGATGCGTTGTGGGAAACGATTCTCAGCTTTCACCGGTTGCGGGACCGGCGCGGAGCGCTGGTCTACGGTGCATGGCGTTCGGAATCCCGGACACGGCTGAACGGCGAAACGCGTCTGCTCGGCGCCCTGGTCCCCACGCGCGGCTATTTCCCGGATTTCCTGACCCCGCCCCAGGGCATTGACGGCCTCGACCCCGGGCTCCAGGCCCTCCGGGCCACACCGCCCGCCCGGATCCACACCGAGCTGGCCCTGCTGGCCTCCTCCCGGCCCGGCGGGGGTCCGCTGCCCGGATGGGCGCGGGACCTCGCCGAGGGCCGTCAGGAGCCGTTCGGGCGGCTCATCGGGGCGCTGCGGGGCTACCACCGGGCCGCCGTCGAGCCGTACTGGTCGCACATCGAGGCCCGCGTGGAGGCCGACCGTGCCGTACGCGGCCGCGCGCTCCTCGACGGCGGGGCCGACGAGCTGCTCGCCAGCCTGCCGCCGGTGCTGCGCTGGCGGGCGCCCGTGCTGGAGGCCGACTATCCCGTCGACCGCGAAGT
Source organism: Streptomyces sp. CB03238 (assembly GCF_002099185.1). Lineage (NCBI taxonomy): Bacteria > Bacillati > Actinomycetota > Actinomycetes > Kitasatosporales > Streptomycetaceae > Streptomyces > Streptomyces sp. CB03238. Next base: position 531,108 of record NZ_NBCN01000001.1, read on the forward strand.
GCACCTGGACGGGCGGGGCCTGCTGCTCCAGCCCTCGTACTTCTGCCGGGGCACCCCGGTCGTCCTCCGCGACCCCGACCTGCCGCCCGTCCTCGTCTACCCCGTCACGCACACCGACGCGCCCGTGTCGGGCCCCTGCGAACCCGGGGCGTCCCCGCTCGGCCGGCTGGTCGGGCACACCCGGTGCGCGGTGCTCAGGGCCATAGGGCAGGGCGGTACGACCAGCGAGCTGGCCCGCCGCGCGGGCGTCTCCCTCGCCTCCGCCAGCCAGCACGCGGGCGTGCTGCGGGACGCGGGCCTCGTGGTCACCCTCCGCCAGGGCAGCTCCGTCCTGCACACGCTGACGCCACTGGGCGCCGCCCTCCTCCACGGTGGCGGCGCACAGCCCAGGCAGCAACAGCGGCAACAGCAGCGACGGAGTTACGCGCGGAACGGCCCCGTCACCTCGTAGGTGATGCCGCCCGACGAGCTGCCCGTCGTACCGCGCTGGCTGGAGAAGTACAGCCGCTTCCCGTCCGGCGAGAAGGCCGGGCCGCAGATCTCGGATCCGGACTGGCCGGTGATCCGCAGGAAGGGCGCCACCACGTCGTCCGGCGTGATCACGCAGATCTCCATGTTGCCGCCGTCCTCCGCGACGAACAGGTCGCCGGAGGACGAGCCGGTGACGTTGTCCACACCGGTCAGCGGGGCGGTGCCGCTGGTGACCAGGGAGTCGTCGTAGGCGAGCTCGTAGGTGTTGTTCGCGAGGTTCAGCTGCCACAGGCGGTTGTCGCCCTTGGTGGTGAACCAGACGGTGTCGTTGGCGTAGTGGCAGCCCTCGCCGCCGTTGAACCGCTTGGCGCCCGAGACCTGGTCACGGGTGACGGTGGGGGAGCCGTCCGGGTCGGGGACATTGGCCCAGGTGAAGGAGCCGGAGGTGGCGGTGCCGGCCTTCAGTACCTGGAGGGTGCCGGAGGACAGGTTGCCCCAGGTGGCGGGGATGAAGCGGTACAGGCAGCCGTTGGACTCGTCCTCGGTCAGGTAGATCACCTTGCGTACGGGGTCGGCGGCGGCCGCCTCGTGCTTGAAGCGGCCCATCGCGTCCCGGCGCACGGCGGCGTTCACACCGTACGGGTCGGTCTCGTACACGTACCCGAGGCTGACCTCCTCGCACGACAGCCAGGTGTTCCACGGGGTCTTGCCACCCGCGCAGTTGGTGCGGGTGTTGGACAGGATCCGGTACGCGCCGGTGATCGCGCCCGTCGAGGAGAACTTCACGGCGCTCGCGCCGCCGCCCGGGTTGATCTCCGAGTTCGAGACGTAGATCCAGCCGGTGCCGTCGGTGAAGCAGGCGCCGCCGTCGGGGGCGTTGTGCCAGGTGTACGAGGTCGAGCCGACCCGCTGACCGGACCGGGCGATCACCCGGCTGGTGAAGCCGCTGGGCAACTGGATGCCGTTGGCGTCCGCCGCGCCGAGAGCACCGTACGGGCCCACGCCGGGCTGCGCCGGGGCCGCGTAGGCCGCGCCCTGCATCAGGGTGCCGCCGAAGGCCGCCACGGTGCCGCCCATGACCGCTCCACGCAGGAAACTGCGACGTTCCACTTGTCACTCCAGGGGTGTGTGACCCTCCCGCCGCACCGGTCGGGCGACGGGGTCGCGCGCTTCCGGAACCTAGGAGTCCCCCATTGACGGTGCATCAACAACCGGTGAAGGGGAAGCGGCGACGCCCCGCTACTTGGGCGGCGCCCCGCCCTCCAGGAGTGTCTTCAGCGCCGCCAGCCGTTCCTTCCAGAACTCCTTGTACGCCGCCACCGCGTCCGCGTCCGGGAGCCTGGTGTGGCCCAGCCCCACCTGGGTCCTGCCGTTGTCCTTGGGCGTCAGGTGGACGGAGATCCGGCTCGCGCCCCCGTCCCAGTCCGCCGTGACCGACCTGCCCGGCCGGTGCGTACGGACGGTGAACTCGCCCTCATCCAGCCACCGGCGGCGTACGTCCGGGTCGGTGAACGCCTCGGTGACCTGCTCCGGCGGGGCGTTCACCGTCCTGCTCGCGGAGGCCTGCCAGTCGCCGCCGCTCGACTGGCCCACCTCGCGCAGGCCGCGCTCCTGCTCGTACCCGACCGTGATCGACTGGGCGTGCCAGCCGGGCACGCCGTGCGCCTCGACGAGGTGGCGGGCGATCTCGGTGTGGGTGCGGGTGGTGGCGCCCCACGTGTCGAGCAGGGCGAACCAGGCCGCCCAGTCCTTGCCGGTGGCGGCGGACAGGGCGTCACCCGACAGTTTCTCGGTGATCCTCCGGCCTGGGGGGCTCATGGCGCCGAGGCTAGGTCGGCGCCGGGCGCCCCGCAACGCGGCGTGCCGGGGGTGGCCGGGTGCGGTGGCGGGCGGGGCGAAGTCGGGCGAAATTTTTTTCGAGGGAGCGATGAGTTCTGCCGTACCCCCCGGTCTACCCCCTCGAAAGCGACACACCGATGAGAGAAGAGATGACGACATGCCCCAGATGATCTTCGTGAACCTGCCGGTGAAGGACCTCCAGACGTCGAAGACCTTCTGGAGCAAGCTGGGCTACTCCTTCAACGAGCAGTTCAGCGACGACAAGACCGCCTGCCTGGTCATCAGCGACACCATCTTCGTAATGCTGCTCACCGAGCCGCGCTTCAAGGACTTCACCAAGAAGGACATCGCGGACGCGTCCCGTACCACCGAGGCGATCTTCGCGCTGAGCGCCGAAAGCCGGGAGCGGGTCGACCAGCTGTGCGACGCCGCGCTGGCGTCCGGTGGCTCCGCCGCCAATGACCCGCAGGACTACGGCACGATGTACGGCCGTTCCTTCCAAGACCCGGACCACCACCTGTGGGAGGTCATGTGGATGGACCCGAAGGTGGTGGAGGGGCAGGCCTGATCGGGCCCGACCAGGCCGCGACGCCGACGTCCACGACCGGAGCCGGTCTCCCGGGGTGGTCCGGTCGTGGACGCCGGCGTCGTATCAGGCCGGGACCGCCCCCGCGGCGACCAGGGCGGCGGTGCGGACCGGGAAGACCGCCACCGACACCTCCTCGTCGTCCAGGCACCGCCCCGTCTCCAGGTCGAAGCGCTGCTTCAGCAGCGGCGACGCCACGAACGGCCGCCCGCCCGCCGACCCGATCAGGCCGCGCGACAGCACCTGGGCGCCGGTGAACGGATCCCGGTTGTCGATCGCGTACAGCCGCCCCGCCCGGTTCCGGAACAGCGCCACCTGGCGCCCGTCCGGCAGCAGCGCCGCCATGCCCCGCCCCGGCGTCAGCACCGAGTCGTCGCAGATCGGCAACCACTCACCGTCATGGGAAAGTTCGAGCGTCATCGGGCGGAAGCTCCTTCCAGGGGTTCCAGCGTCAGGATCGTCAGGTCCGGCTTGATCTGGCCGCGCTCCGGCACGAACTTCACCGACGGGTCCGGCGCGTCCGGCGCGTTCACGAAGGAGACGAACCGGCGCAGCCGCTCCGGGTCGTTCAGCGTCTCGGCCCACTCGTCGTGGTAGCTCGCCACATGCGCCGCCATCAGCGCCTCCAGCTCGTCGCACAGCCCGAGCTTGTCGTGCACGATCACATCGCGGAGGTGGTCCAGGCCGCCCTCCAGCCGCTCCAGCCAGGTCGCGGTGCGCTCCAGCCGGTCGGCGGTACGGATGTAGAACATCAGGAACCGGTCGATCAGCCGGATCAGCTCCGCGTCCGACAGGTCCTGGGCGAGCAGGTCCGCGTGGCGCGGCGTGGCGCCGCCGTTGCCGCCGACGTACAGGTTCCAGCCGTTGGCCGTGGCGATCACGCCGAAGTCCTTCGACTGGGCCTCCGCGCACTCGCGCGCGCAGCCCGAGACGGCCGACTTGAGCTTGTGCGGGGCGCGCAGGCCCCGGTAGCGCAGCTCCAGGTCGATCGCCATCTTCACCGAGTCCTGTACGCCGTAGCGGCACCAGGTCTGGCCCACGCACGACTTCACGGTCCGCAGCGACTTGCCGTACGCGTGCCCCGACTCGAAGCCCGCGTCCACCAGCCGCGTCCAGATCTGCGGCAGCTGGTCGACCCGCGCGCCGAAGAGGTCGATCCGCTGACCGCCCGTGATCTTGGTGTAGAGCCCGAAGTCCCGGGCCACCTCACCGATCACGATCAGCTTCTCCGGGGTGATCTCGCCGCCGGGGATGCGCGGCACGATCGAGTACGAGCCGTTGCGCTGCATGTTCGCCAGGAAGTGGTCGTTGGTGTCCTGGAGCGCGGCCCGCTCGCCGTCGAGGATGTACTCGTTGGTCAGGCTCGCCAGGATCGACGCCACGGCCGGCTTGCAGATCTCGCAGCCCTCACCGCCGCGCGCCTCCTCACGCCCGTGCGAGTCCAGCAGCTCCGCGTACGAGGTGAAGCGCATCGTGCGGACGATCTCGTACAGCTCACTGCGGGTGTACGTGAAGCAGCCGCACATGCCGCTGTCGGCGGGCTTCGGCAGCAGCTGCTGGATCACCTTCACGCAGCTGCCGCAGCCCGTGCCGGCCTTGGTGCACTTCTTCACCTCGGGCAGCGACGAGCAGGCGCAGATGGCGCCCTTGGTGACGTTGTGGCAGGAGCAGATGATCGCGTCGTCGGGGAGGGCGGAGGGGCCGAGGGTGACCGGCGCCCCGGCACCGGCCGGCAGCACCAGCTGCTCGGGCGCCACCGGCGGCTTGGTGCCGGTCATGGGCCGCAGCATGCCGTACGACTCGGCGTCGCCGACCAGGACGCCGCCCAGCAGGACCCCGTCGGGGTCGACGACCAGCTTCTTGTAGATGCCGGAGCGGGAGTCGGAGTAGACGACGTCCAGGCAGTTCTCGGTGGTGCCGTGCGCGTCGCCGAAGGACGCCACGTCCACGCCGAGCAGCTTCAGCTTGGTGGACATGTCGGCGCCGGTGAACGCCTGGCCCTGCTCGTCCGCGATGGTCGCGGCCGCCGTCAGCGCCATCTCGTACCCGGGCGCCACCAGCCCGTACACCCGGCCGTCCGCCGCCAGGGCGCACTCGCCGATCGCGTACACCGCCGGGTCGGACGTACGGCACTGCTCGTCGACCGCGATACCGCCGCGCTCGCCCACCGTCAGGCCGCAGTCGCGCGCCAGCTGGTCCCGGGGGCGTACGCCGGCGGAGAAGACCACCATGTCGGTCGCGACCGTCGTACCGTCCGACAGCGCCATGCCCGTCACCGAGCCGTCCTCGGTGAGCACCTCCTGCGTACCGGTGCCGGTGTGGACGATGAGGCCCATGTTCTCGATGGTGCGCAACAGGGCCGCGCCGCCGCCCTCGTCGACCTGCACCGGCATCAGGCGCGGCGCGAACTCGACGATGTGCGTGTCCAGGCCGAGCCCCTTGAGCGCGCCCGCCGCCTCCAGGCCGAGCAGCCCGCCGCCGACCACCGCGCCCGTCCTCGCCGTCTTCGCGTACTCCTCGATGGCGAGGAGGTCCTCGATCGTCCGGTAGACGAAGCAGCCGGTCGCCTCCTTGCCCGGCACGGGCGGCACGAAGGGGTACGAGCCGGTCGCCAGGACGAGGGCGTCGTACGCGATCACGCGGCCGGCCCGCGAGGTGACCGTGCGCGCCTCGCGGTCGATGGTCTCGGCCGGGTCGTCCAGGTGCAGCTCGATCCCGTGCCGCGCCATGAAACCGTCCTCGACCATGGACAGGTCGTCGGGCGTCCTGCCGTCGAAGTACGAGGTCAGCCGGACGCGGTCGTACGCGGGGCGGGGCTCCTCGCACAGGACGACGATCCGCGCCCGCTCCGTGACACCGCGCTCGGCGAGGGCCTCCAGGAAGCGCTGGCCGACCATCCCGTGGCCGACGAGGACGATGGTGGGCGTGTTCGGCACGTGGGCCATTTCAGGAGCCTCCGTCATGGGTGAGCAAGTGGAGCAGGGGCGCTTCCGGGAGGGCCTCGTCGCCCTCCCAGGCCCGGGCGAGCGCCCCGACCGCGCCGAGATCGCCGAGCAGTACGCCGCCGACGAGACGGTCGCCGCGGACGACGACCTTGCGGTACGCGCCGCTCGTCGCGTCGGCCAGCTGCACGGTGTCGTCACCGGGCAGCGGCGTCGCCTCGCCGAACGCCGCCAGTTCGAGGGCGTCCATGCTGAGCCGGGTCAGCGCGCGGGTGCCCCGGTAGGCGCCGGTGCCATGGGTCAGCACCTCGGTGAGGACGTCGGCCTGCTCCAGGGCGGCGCCGGCCAGCCCGTAGAGGCGGCCGTCGTGCTCGGCGCAGTCACCGATGGCGTGGATGTACGGGTCGGAGGTGCGCAACTGGTCGTCGACGACGATGCCGCGCCGCACGTCGAGCCCGGCCTCCAGGGCGAGGCCGACGCGTGGCCGTACGCCGCACGCGATGACGACGACGTCGGCGTCGAGGACGAAGCCGTCGGCGAGCTCCACCGCCTGGACCTTGTCGTCCACGCAGCGCAGGCCGCGGACGCGGCACTCGGTGTGGACCTCCACGCCCAGGTCCGCCTCCAGGTGGCGGCGGAGCAGTCGTGAGGCTTCGGCGTCCAGCTGGCGCTCCATCAGGTGCTCGCCCTGCTGGGCCAGCACCACCTCCGCGCCCCGGGCGGCCAGCGCGCGGGCCGCCGACACGCCCAGCAGGCCGCCGCCGATCACCACCGCCCGCGTGCCGGGCCTCGGGCCCTGCCCGGCCGATCCCGCCGGGCTGACCGGCCGGGCAGCGCCCACCAGCGCGTCCAGCGCCAGGCAGTCGTCGAGCGTCCGGAACGCGTGCACCCCGGTCGGCAGCCGGTCACCGCCGCCGAGCCCGCCCAGGCCACGCAGGGGCGGCAGCACCGGGTTCGAGCCGGTGGCCAGAACCAGCCGGTCGTATGCGAACGCCTCGCCGCCCGCGCAGTGCACCACCCGCGCGGAACGGTCGATACCGGTCACCCGCACCTCGTGCCGCGCCCCGTCGTTGCGCGGGGACGGCAGGGCGATGACCTCGGGCCCGTACCGGCCGGCCAGGACGTCCGCGAGCAGCACCCGGTTGTAGGGCGCGTGCGGCTCCTCGCCGAGCAGGGTGACGGGCAGCCGCTCGGCGAGGCGAGCGCCCGCCGTGCCTCCGCCGACCACCACGATCCGTGAACTCATGCCCGTCAGCGTGCGTCGGCGGTGTTACCCGGCCGCATCCCGTTTGTTTCGCGCACGGAAAGCTGACCTCAGCGGGGAGTCCCGTCGCCGGTGAGGGACTGCCGTGGTCGGTGGTCGGTGGTCGGTGGTCGGTGGTCGGTGGTCGGTGGGGGGTGGGGGGTGGGGGAAACCCGACCTTGGATCTCCGGGCAGGCACCATGGCCTGCCGCGTGGCGGTTCGGGAGGCTTGAGTCATGAACGCCGTCAGCCTCTTGCTCACCGAACCGTTCCGCGCCGCCACCTGGAAACGGGTCGCCTATCTGCTGCTCGCCCTCCCGGCGGGGCTGGTCGGCATACCGCACCTCCTGGCCCGGCGGCTGCTCGACCGGGACATCGCCCGCCCGGCCGCGGGGCGGCTGGTGCTCCACGCGCTGCTCGCCACGCCGCTCAACGCGGTCGCCCTGGTCGTGACCGTCTACGGCTGGTCGCTGGTGCCGATGAACCTGGGCTGGCCGCTGAGGGCGGGCGACCCGGCGGAGGCGTGGGGCGGGCCGACGTTCGCGGGGGCGTGGGCGTTCCACGCGCTGATAGGCGGGGTGGGGTTCCTGCTGCTGATGCCCTGGGCAAGCCGCGGGCTCACCGTGCTCCAGGGGCGACTGGCGGTGCGGGTGCTCACGGGCCGCTGACCGTCGGGCGTCCGTTGCGCAACCTCAGAGGTACCTCAAGGCTCCTCCGTTCCGTGGACGGCACACCGATCCCGTCCCTAGGCTCGTGATCATGCCCGACATATCGCTGACCACCCTGGTCTTCCTCTGTGCGGCCGCTCTCGTGGCGGGCTGGATCGACGCCGTGGTGGGCGGTGGCGGGCTGCTGCTCCTGCCCGCCCTGCTGCTCGGCCTCCCGCACGTCCCGGCCGCCCACATCCTCGGCACCAACAAGGCGGTGGCCATCGTGGGGACGACGGGCGCCGCCGTCACCTACGTACGCAAAGCGCCGGTCCAGGTGAAGACGGCGGTACGGATCGGGCTGGCGGCGCTGGCCGGGTCCATGGGCGGCGCGTTCTTCGCCGCCGGCATCAGCAGTGACGTACTGCGACCGGTGATCATGGTGGTGCTGCTGGGCGTGGCGGCCTTCGTGATGCTGCGGCCGTCCTTCGGTACGGCGGAGGGCAAGGGGCCGGCGACCCGGGCGCGGGTCGTCACGGCGATCATCCTCGTCGGCGGGGGGATCGGCTTCTACGACGGTCTCTTCGGCCCCGGCACCGGCACGTTCCTGGTGCTGGCGCTGACCGCCGTGCTCCACCTGGACCTGGTGACCGCCTCTGCCACGGCCAAGATCGTGAACGTGTGCACCAACGCGGGGGCGCTGGCGATGTTCGCGTACCAGGGGACGGTGCTGTGGCAACTGGCGGCGCTGATGGCGGTGTTCAACCTGGCGGGCGGGATGTTCGGGGCGCGGATGGCGCTGCGCAAGGGCGCCGAGTTCGTGCGGGGCGTGCTGCTGTTGGTGGTCTTCTCGCTGGTCGCGAAGCTGGCGTTCGACCAGTGGAGCTAGGCGTGGGCCGCGTCCGAACCCGCATCAGGGCAAGGACGACGGCCCGGATCGGGGCCCGGATTCAGGCCCCGGCTTCGCGGTGAACGGCTTGTTCCGGCAAGATGATCTGCGCTCATCGCACCAGTCGCTCATCGGATCATCTCGCGGGGGAGAACCCATCGTGTCCCAGCAGCCTCAGCAGCCTCAGCAGCCTCAGCAGCCGCCCCAGTCGCCTCAGCCCGGGTACGGGTATCCGCAGCCTCCCGCCGACAGTCAGGCCGGCCCCTACGGCTACCCGCAGCCGGGGTACCCGCAGGGTGGCTACCCCGCCCCCGTCGCACCGGGCACCTACATGGGTGACCCCAACGCCCCCTACGGCTACGACCCCTACGGGCGCCCGTACTCGGACAAGTCGAAGATCGTCGCGGGAGTGCTCCAGCTCACTCTCGGCACGTTCGGTGTCGGACGGTTCTACAAGGGCGATGTCGGTATCGGCCTCGCGCAGCTCTTCACCTGCGGCGGCCTCGGCTTCTGGGCCCTGATCGACGGCATTGTCCTGCTGACCGGCAACAACCACACCGACGATCAGGGGCGAGCCCTGCGTGGCTGACCCGGCGAACCGGGCCGTACCCGTCGCTGCCGGCCGCCGGCGGCTGCGGCATCCCGCGGCGGCTCCTCTCGCGGTGCTCGCCGCGGGGGTGGCCGGTTCCGCCTACCTCTACGCCACTGATCCGCACCAGCCCGGGCATGTCCTGCCCCGGTGCCCGTTCCGTGTGGTCACCGGCCTGCTCTGCCCGGCATGCGGCGGCACGCGCATGGCGTACGACCTGATGCACGGGGATGTCGCCGCGGCCTGGCTGGACAACAGGGCCCTCCTGCTCGCCTCACCGTTCGCCCTCGCGCTGCTGGGCCGCTGGATGTGGGAGGGGCTGCGGGGGAGGTCCTGGCGGCCCCGGCTCAGCCGCACGGCGCAGGCAGCGATCCTGGGAGCCTCCGTCGCATGGACGGTGGCCCGCAACGTCGTCCAGGGCGTCCCCGGCTGACCGTCCCTCACCGGACCCCGATCAGATGGGCGTATGCGACGACGTTGCCCTGGTAGCCGGTCTTCCTGTCGAACGCGCCGCCGCAGGTGATCACCCGTAGCTCGGCGCGGTCGGCGGGCCCGTAGACCTTCCGGTCGGGGAAGTCCTCGTTCGCGTACACCTCGATCGCGTCGATGGTGAAGACGGCGGTCCGGCCGTCGCGGCGGGTGACCTCGATGCGGTGGCCCTTCTTGAGAGCGCCGAGGGCGTAGAAGACGGCGGGGCCCTCGGCGTTGTCGACATGGCCGGCGACAATGGCGGTGCCCTTGGCGCCGGGCGGGGTGCCGTACTTGTACCAGCCGGCGATGTTGGAATTGCCCGAGGGCGGGACCTCCAGGCTGCCGTCCGGAGCCAGGCCCAGGCGCATCACGGGGGCGTCGACCCCGATCTCGGGGATCCGGATACGGACCGGGGCGGAGGCGGGCAGGGGGGCGGCGGCCGCGTCGGTGTGCTGGTGCGGCCCGGCGGCGAAGGCCTCGGCGGCGGTCGGGACGGGCGGGGTCAGGTCCGCGGAGCCGTTCTGGACGAGCCAGAGGCCGACGCACGCGGCGATGACTATGCCCCAGCCCTTGCCCTTCCTCCCGGTGCCGTTTCCCGTCTCGCTCCTGGTGTCGTCGGTCATGGCTGCCCTCGCGGGGGTATGGGGCTCCCCGCCCGCGCCGCGGCCTCGGGGACACACGCGGCGGGGGCGGGGAGCGGGGCGGGGGGACGGGGACGGACCCCGTCAGCTGTCCTGCGCGCCGCTCGCCCGGCGGCGCAGGAGCCAGACCCCGCCGACGGCGGAGGCGGCCAGCACTGCCACTCCCGCCGCGATCTGGGTGGTGTCGGGGCCGACGCTGCCGCCCACCCCGGTCTTCACATGGCCGCTGGGCACATGGCCGCCCTGGTCGTGACCACCCTGGTCGTGACCGCCGGAGCTGTGCCCACCCGAGTCGTGGCCGCCCGTGCCGCCCGAGCTGTGCCCGCCGCCATGCTTGACGACCAGGTCACCGCTGGCCGTCTTGCCGTTGTCGCAGGCCACACTGATCGCATAGGTGCCCGGCTTGGTGTGGGCGGGCACCCGGAACTGGCCGACCACGACCTCCTTGTGGGTGCCCGGCGACAGTTCGAACTCGCCCGCGCCGAGGGACTCGGCGTCACCGATGCCATGGCCTTTCTTGCCGCAGGCGGTGGTGTTGACCGTGACGGTCTCGCCCGGCCCGGCGGTCGACGGGTACACCTCCAGCTTCCCGAAGTCACCGGCGTACGCGGCGTACGCGCCCGGCGAGGCGAGGGCGCCGAGCGAGACGACCGCCAGCGCGGTACCGGTCAGCAGGCGGGCAGTGGTGCGCATGGGGTCCTCCGGGCGCGAGGGGCGGTGTCCTTGTCCCATGGGTAAGGCCACGAGACGCGCACCCGCCTGCTGATGCCCCATCAGTTCACCGGTGCGCCGCGCCCGGGACCCGGCGTACTCGCAGGTCAGCGCCGCTTCGGAGCCGCCCGCGCCCGGCCCGCCCCGAACGGGTGACTCACTTACCGGACGGGACGCGGAAACCGGACGTGTCGAGGTCGAAATCGAACGGCGCGGGCACGTGCAGGGTGTGGCCGAACGGCACGGTCGTGCGGGAGCGGTAGCCGCGGGGAGAGGGGTCCCAGAACGCGGTGATCTCCTGACCCTGCATGTCGAGGATCAGGTATACGGGCACCTGGCGGCCGTACGTGGCCAGCTTGTCCCGCCAGTCGACGTCTCGCTCGGAGGCGGTGGCCGGCTCGGCGACGAGCGCGAGGGCTTCACCGTCCGCGTGCCTGCCGGGACCGGCGAACGCTGTCTCTTCGGCCGCGAACAGCTCGGGGCCGAAGGCCCGTTCGGACGCTGTGAGCCGAAACAGGAAGGGGGCGGTCTCCGTGGCGTATCCCTCGGGCGTGTGAGGTTCCAGCAGCCTGCGAAGGGACCGCATGGACAGCAGTTCTCGAGCCCTCGGCCACGGCGACACGACGATCTTCCCCCGGATGAGCTCGGCCTTGTAGCCGTCAGGTGTGTCCAGCTCTGCCGCGACCTGGAGCATCTCCTCGAACGTTCCGGGCTCGCTCGCGAGCGTCACCGTAGTCCTCCGTCGATTGCAGAGCATTCCCCGCCCACGGTAGCGCCGTGCCCACCGCCCGGCTCGGCCGTCGGGGCGCCCTCCCCCGTACGAGCGGGAAAGAGGGGCTTGACCTCAAGTTTGGTTGAGGTACGAGGCTGCTCGGCATGGAGATCACCAAGAGCTCGCCGCTCAACCTCGCCGTCATCGTCGCCAGCAACCGCGAAGGCCGCTTCGGGCCCGTCATCGCCGACTGGTTCCTCGCCCACGCCACCCGGCACACCGACTTCACCGTCGACGTCATCGACCTCGGCGACCCCGGCACCGACCTGCCCACCGCCCTGTCCTACAACCCCGCCCCCGCCGTCCGCGACCGGCTCGCCAAGGTCAGCCCCCGGCTCGCCGCCGCCGACGCCTTCGTCGTCCTCACCCCCGAGTACAACCACTCCTTCCCCGCCTCCCTCAAGAACCTCATCGACTGGCACTTCACCGAATGGCAGGCCAAGCCCGTCGGCTTCGTCTCCTACGGCGGCATGTCCGGCGGCCTGCGCGCCGTCGAGCAACTGCGCCAGGTCTACGCCGAGATGCACGCCGTGACCGTCCGCGACACCGTCTCCTTCCACAACGCCCACGGCCACTTCGACGACGACGGCCGCCACAAGGACCCCACCGTCCCCGACGCCGCCGCCAAGACGATGCTGGACCAGCTCGCCTGGTGGGGCCACGCCCTGCGGGACGCCAAGTCCGTCCGTCCGTACGGCAGCTGAACCATGTTGCTGCGACTGCTCCGGGCCCACCTGCGCCCCTACGGGCGGACGATCGCGCTGGTCGTCCTCCTCCAGCTGATCCAGTCCCTCGCCACCCTCTACCTGCCCACCCTCAACGCCGACATCATCAACAACGGCGTGCTGCGCGGCGACACCGACCGCGTCCTGACCACCGGCGGCCTGATGCTCGCCGTCACCCTCCTCCAGATCCTCGCCGCCGCCACGGCCGTCTACTTCGGCGCCCGCGTCGCCATGGGCGTCGGCCGCGACCTGCGCGCCGCCGTCTTCCGCCGCGTACAGGACTTCTCCGTACGCGAGATGGGACGCTTCGGCGCCGCGTCCCTGATCACCCGCACCACCAACGACGTGACGCAGGTGCAGACCCTCGCCGTCCTCGCCCTGACCATGCTGGTCGCCGCGCCGCTGATGTGCCTCGGCGGCATCGTCATGGCCGTCGGGCAGGACGTGCCGCTCGCGCTGCTGATCGTGCTGTTCGTGCCGCTCCTCGCCGGGGCCGTCGGCCTCATCATGCGCCGCCTGCCACCGATGTTCCGGGGCATGCAGGAGCGCATCGACCAGGTCAACCGCGTCATGCGCGAGCAGATCACCGGCATCCGCGTGGTCCGCGCCTTCGTCCGCGACCGCCACGAGCAGTACCGGTTCGCCGGCGCCAACGCCGAGCTGCTGACTGTTGCTTTGCGCTCCGGCCGCCTGATGGCCCTGATGTTCCCGACCGTCCTGCTGGTGTGGGAGGCGGCCACCGTCGCCGTCATCTGGTTCGGCGGGCTGCGGCTGGACTCCGGCTCCCTCCAGGCCGGTTCGCTGATCGCCTTCCTCGGCTACCTGATGCAGATCCTGATGTCCGTGATGATGACGATGTTCCTGCTGATGCAGACCCCGCGCGCCGAGGTCAGCGCCGAACGCATCCAGGAGGTCCTCGACACCGAACCGTCCGTCGCCCCGCCGCCCGCACCGGTCCGGGAACTGCGCGGCCCCGGCCGGCTCGACATCCGCGCCGCCGACTTCAGCTACCCCGGCGCCGAGGAACCCGTCCTCCGCGCCGTGGACCTCACCGCCGGCCCCGGTCGCGTCACCGCCGTCATCGGCTCCACCGGCAGCGGCAAGACGACCCTGCTCAACCTGGTGCCCCGGCTGTTCGACACCACCGGCGGGGAGGTCCACGTCGGCGGCGTCGACGTCCGCGACCTCGACCCGCGCCTGCTGGCCCGCACCGTCGGACTCGTACCGCAGAAGCCGTACCTCTTCTCGGGCACGATCGCCACGAACCTGCGGTACGGAAACCCCGACGCCACCGAAGGCGACCTGTGGCACGCCCTGGAGGTCGCCCAGGCCGCCGACTTCGTACGGAAACTGGAGCACGGCCTGGACGCCCCCGTCTCCCAGGGCGGCACCAACCTCTCCGGCGGGCAGCGCCAGCGCCTCGCCATCGCCCGCGTCCTGGCCGCCCGGCCCGGCATCTACCTCTTCGACGACTCCTTCTCCGCCCTCGACTACGCCACCGACGCCCGGCTGCGCGCCGCCCTGAAGGACGAGACCGCCGACGCGACCGTCGTCATCGTCGCCCAGCGCGTGGCCACCATCCGCGACGCCGACCGGATCGTCGTCCTCGACCAGGGCCGGGTCGTCGGCACCGGCACCCACGACGAGCTCATGCGGGACAACCACACCTACCGGGAGATCGTCCTCTCCCAGCTCACCGAGGAGGAAGCCGCATGAGCGCCCCTGCACGCCGAGGCCCGGCCACCGAGCAACGAGGCCCCGGCCTCAGCCCCCCATCCCTCGAACGGTCCCTGGACTTCCGCCGCTCCGGGCTCAGGCTCCTCAGGACCCTCGCCCCCGAACGCCACCGCGTCCTCGGCGTCCTCGCCGCCGGCACCGCCGCCGTCGCCCTGGCCGTCACGTCCCCGAAGATCCTCGGCCACGCCACCGACCTCGTCGTCACCGGCGCGGCGAGCCCCACCGGCGTCGACTTCCGGGCCGTCGGCCAGGCCCTCGCCGCCGCCCTCGGGGTGGTCGCCGCGTCCGCCGCCCTCACCTGGGTCCAGCTGCGGCTCGCGATGACCGTCGTCCAGCGCACCGGCCACCGGCTGCGCGAGCGGGCCCAGGCGAAACTGGCCCGGCTGCCGCTCGCGTACTTCGACAAGCAGGCGCGCGGCGAGATCCTCAGCCGCGCCACCAACGACATCGACAACATCACCCAGACCATGCAGCAGGCCTTCGGCCAGATGGTGCGGGCCCTGCTCACCATCGTGGGCGTGCTGGCCATGATGTTCTGGATCTCGCCCCTGCTGGCGCTGATCGCCCTCGCGACCGTTCCCGTCTCCGTCCTCGTCGCCACCCTCATCGGCAAGCGCGCCCAGCCGCAGTTCGTCCGGCAGTGGTCCGTCACCGGCAGGCTCAACGCCCACGTGGAGGAGATGTACACCGGCCACGCCGAAGTCCTCGTCTTCGGGCGCAAGCAGCAGGCGGTCGACGCCTTCGACGAGCTGGGCGAGCAGCTGTACGCGTCGAGCTTCCGCGCCCAGTTCATCTCCGGGTTCATCCAGCCCGCGATGACCTTCGTCGGCAACCTCAACTACGTACTGATCGCGGTGGTCGGCGGGCTGCGGGTGGCGTCCGGGACGCTGTCCATCGGCGACGTGCAGGCCTTCGTCCAGTACTCGTACGAGTTCAACGGCCCCATCACCCAGGTCGCCGCCATGGCCAACCTCCTCCAGTCGGGCGTCGCCTCCGCCGAGCGGGTCTTCGACCTGCTGGACGCGGAGGAGGAGGACCAGGGACCGGCCCCTTCGACACGTCCACGCAGGCGGGAGGGCCGGGTCTCCTTCGAGAACGTCGCCTTCCGTTACGAGCCGGGAACGCCCCTCATCGAGGACCTGTCGCTCACGGTCGAACCCGGCCGGACGGTCGCGATCGTCGGCCCGACCGGCGCCGGGAAGACCACGCTCGTCAACCTGCTGATGCGGTTCTACGAGACGACCGGCGGCCGCATCCTCCTCGACGGCGTCGACATCTCCACCATGTCGCGCGACGAACTGCGCTCCGGCATCGGCATGGTCCTCCAGGACACCTGGCTGTTCGGCGGCACGATCGCCGACAACATCGCGTACGGGGTGCCCGGCGAGGTGCCGCGCGAGCGGGTCGTCGAGGCGGCCATGGCCACCCACGCCGACCGGTTCATCCGTACGCTCCCCGACGGCTACGACACGGTGATCGAGGACGGCGGGGAGGGCCTCAGCGCGGGCGAGAAGCAACTCCTCACCATCGCCCGGGCCTTCCTTATCGAGCCGTCGATCCTCGTCCTCGACGAGGCGACCAGCTCCGTCGACACCCGCACCGAAGTGCTGATCCAGCGCGCCATGGCGTCCCTCCGCCAGGGCCGGACGTCGTTCGTGATCGCGCACCGGCTCTCCACCATCCGGGACGCGGACGTGATCCTGGTGATGGAGGCGGGCCGGATCGTCGAGCAGGGTACGCACGACGAGCTGCTGGCGGCCGGGGGTGCGTACGCTCGGCTGTACGCGGCGCAGTTCGCCGCCGTGGCGTGACGACGACAGGCGGAGGAGAGAGACGTGACGCTGGCCCTGACCGTACTGACCACGACCGACAGCGCCGACAAGGCCCAGGAGCTGGCCCGTGGCGCGGTGGAGGCGCGGCTCGCCGCCTGCGCGCAGGTCTCCGGCCCCGTCACCTCCGTCTACCACTGGAACAACGCCATCGAGACCAGCCAGGAGTGGCAGGTGTTCTTCAAGACGACGGAGGCCTGCTACGGCGCGCTGGAGGCGCACATCACCGCGACGCACGACTACGACACGCCCGAGATCATCGCGACACCGGTGGTACGGGGGAGCGCGGCGTACCTGGCGTGGCTCCAGCAGGAGACGTCGGCGCGATGAGGGAACTGCCGTTCTTCGTGTACGGGACGCTGCGCCCCGGCGAGTACAACCACGACCTGTTCCTGCGCGGCCGTACGGCGGCGGAGGAATCGGCCCGGCTGACCGGCGCCCTGCTGTACGAGGGGCCCGGCTACCCGTATCTCGTGCGGGGCGCGGGCCAGGTGGTGGGCGAGCTGATCAGCGCCGCGCCGGGCGGGTACGAGGAGCTCCTCGCCGTACTCGACCGCCTGGAGCACGGGTACGAGCGGGAGGTGTGCGAGGTGGTGCGGGCACGGGACGGGGCGATGGTCCGGGCGTGGGTGTACGTCGCTACGCCCGCCGTCCGGCTGGGGGAGCCGATAGCGGGCGGGGACTGGCTCAGCCGCCCTCGGCGCGTTCCAGGCGTACCGCGCACACCTTGAACTCGGGCATCCGGGAGGTCGGGTCGAGCGCCGGGTTGGTGAGCGTGTTCGCCCGGCCTTCCCCCGCCCAGTGGAACGGCATGAACACCGTGTCCGGCCGGATGCCCGTGGTGATCCGCGCGGGCGCCACGGCCCGCCCCCGGCGCGAGACCACGGCGACCGGCTCGCCCTCGGCGACGCCCAGCCGGTCGGCCAGGCGCGGGTGCAGCTCCACGAACGGCCCGGGCGCGGCGGCGTTCAGCTCGGCGACACGCCGGGTCTGGGCGCCCGACTGGTACTGGGACACCACTCGCCCGGTCGTCAGGACCACCGGGTACTCCTCGTCCGTCTCCTCGCCCGCCGCCCGGTGCGTGACCGGTACGAACCGCGCCCGCCCGTCGGGCGTGGCGAACCGGTCCAGGAACAGCCGGGGCGTGCCGGGGTGGTCGGGCTCGGGGCACGGCCAGAAGACGCCGTCCTCCTCCGCGATGCGCCGGTAGCTGATGCCCGCGTAGTCGGCGGGGCCGCCGGCCGAGGCGCGGCGCAGCTCGTCGAAGACCTCCTCCGGGTCGGTGGGGAAGCCCTTCTCCCACCCGAGCAGCCCGGCGAGCGCGTGCATCACCTCCAGGTCGCTGCGTACGCCCTCGGGCGGCGTGACGGCCCGGCGGCGCAGCAGGACGCGGCCTTCGAGGTTGGTGAGGGTGCCGGTCTCCTCCGCCCACTGGGTGACGGGCAGGACGACGTCGGCGAGCGCGGCGGTCTCCGACAGGACGACGTCGGCCACGGCCAGGAAGTCCAGGGACTCGATCCGCTCCTGGATGTGCGCGGCGCGCGGCGCCGACACGACGGGGTTGGAGCCCATCAGCAGCAGGGCCTTGATGTCGGTGCCGAGCGCGTCGAGGAGTTCGTACGCGCTGCGCCCCGGCCCCGGCAGGGTGTCGGGGTCGACGCCCCAGACACCTGCGACGTGGGCGCGGGCGGCGGGGTCGTCGAGCTTGCGGTAGCCGGGCAGCTGGTCGGCCTTCTGCCCGTGCTCGCGGCCGCCCTGCCCATTGCCCTGCCCGGTCAGGCAGCCGTACCCCGACAGGGGCCGGCCGGCGCGGCCGGTGGCCAGGCACAGGTTGATCCAGGCGCCGACGGTGTCGGTGCCCTTGGACTGTTGCTCGGGCCCGCGAGCGGTCAGCACCATCGCGTTCTCGGGCTCGCAGAACATGCGTACCGCCTCCCGCAACTGCGGCACGGGTACGCCCGTGATGCGCTCGACGAGCGCGGGCCAGTGGGACATGGCGGCGGCGCGGGCGTCCTCCCAGCCGGTCGTACGGCTCGCGATGAACTCCCCGTCCGTCCGTCCCTCCGCCACGACCAGGTGCAGCAGCCCGAGCGCGAGCGCCAGGTCGGTGCCGGGGCGGGGCGTGAGGTGGAGGTCGGCGTGCTCGGCGGTGCGGGTGCGGCGGGGGTCGACGACGATGAGCCTGCCGCCGTTCTCCTTCAGCTCGGTGAGGTAGCGCAGCGCCGGGGGCATGGTCTCGGCCAGGTTCGACCCGACGAGGATCACGCAGCCGGTGCGGGGGATGTCCTCCAGCGGGAACGGCAGCCCTCGGTCGATCCCGAAGGCCCGCTGGTGGGCGGCGGCGGCGGACGACATGCAGAACCGCCCGTTGTAGTCGATCTGCGAGGTGCCGAGCACGAGCCGGGCGAACTTGCCGAGCGTGTACGCCTTCTCATTGGTGAGCCCGCCGCCGCCGAACACCCCGACGGCGTCGGCCCCGTGCTGCTCCCTGGTGCCGCGCAGCCCGTCGGCGACGGCACGCAGGGCCTCCTCCCAGGAGGCGGGTTCGAGCCTGCCTGTGGCGGGGCTTCGGACCAGGGGCCCGTCCAGCCTGACCCGGGAGGAGAGCACTGCGGGTGCGGTACGTCCCTTACCGCACAGGGCACCCCGGTTGACGGGGAAGTCCGCGCGCTCCACCACCTCGACGCCGTCGCCGGCGGGCCGGAGGTTCATCCCGCACTGCAGGGCGCAGTACGGGCAGTGCGTGGCGGTGGTGGCGGTGAGCATGCCCCCGAGCATGCGACGCGCGTGTTACGGCCACCGACACGGCGCATTACATACCCGGTACGGCGGGCTCCGCACCCACCTGCGCCGCCGGTGAGGCGTGTCACCGCCCCAGTGCCTCCGCCACGCCCTTCTCCTCCCGGCCCAGGAACTTAGGATCCGGTTTCAGCGCCGTGTCCAGTGCCGCCTTGCCGGCCGCCACCAGCTCCCGCGCCCCGCCGTAGTACCAGACCGAGTCGCGCGGCTCGTCGACCCCGACGCCGTACGCGTCGATGCCCGCCGCCTGGCAGAGCGCGACCGCGCGGCGGATGTGGAAGCCCTGGGTCACCAGCACCGCCTGGTCGACGCCGAAGATCTTCTTCGCGCGGACGCACGAGTCCCACGTGTCGAAGCCCGCGTAGTCGCTGACGATCCGCCCGTCCGGTACGCCCCGCTCCCTCAGGTAGCCGCGCATGGCGTCGGGCTCGTCGTACTCGGCGCGGCTGTTGTCCCCGGTGACCAGGACGACCTTGACCTTGCCGTCCCGGTACAGCGCGGCGGCGGTGTCGAGCCGGTGCGCCAGGTACGGGGTCGGGCGGCCCTTCCACAGGCCGGCCCCGAAGACCACGGCGACGTCCCGCGCGGGCACGTCCGCCGTCGTACGCAGCCGGCTGTCGGCGACGGCGTGCATCCAGGTCGCGGGCGTGAGCGCCAGGACGCACCCGAGCATGGCGCCCTGCACCAGCCGCCGCTTCCCCCGCCGGTCCGCCGGCCACTTCAGTCGTCGTATGCCTCTCTTGGACATCCCCCACCTCCGCCTCTTCCGACGCGGCAGCGGCCCGCCCGGTTCAGTGCGGCACGTGTGATCTCGACGGCGGCCGGCCCCCGTACAGGAGGGCGGCGAGCCCCGCGCCCAGGAGACCGCCGAGGAGCTGGGCGGCGATGAAGCCCGGCATCGAGGCGGGCGCGATACCGGTGAACGAGTCGGTGAGGGACCGGCCGACCGTCGCCGCCGGGTTCGCGAACGAGCCGGAGGAGGTGAACCAGATCGCGGCGGCGATGTACGCGGCGACCGCGACCGGCGCGAGCTGGGCGCGCCCGATGCGGTCCAGGCCCTGGATGAGGAGCACCAGGCCGGCCGTGGCGACGGTCTCGCCGAGCAGCAGGTGCCCGTCGGACCGCACTTGCGTGGACCAGCTGCCGGGGGCCTGCCCGAACATGGCCCCCGCGAGCAGGGCGCCCGAGACCGCCCCGGCCAGCTGGGCGGTGATGTAGAGGGCGACTTCCCGGCCGGTCAGGCCGTCCAGGGAGCGCCGCCCGGTCCACCAGACGGAGAGGGTGACGACCGGGTTGAGGTGGGCTCCGGAGACCGGGGCGAACAGGGCGATGAGCAGCCCGAGCCCGATCGCCGAGGCCAGTGAGTTGGCCAGTAGCTGTACCCCGACGTCGTGGCTGAGGCCGGTGGCCTGGATGCCCGAACCGATGATGACCGCCACGAGCGCCCCGGTGCCGACGAGTTCCGCGACAGCGCGGCGTGGCAGCTCCCTCTGCGTACCACCCATGAAACCCCCACTTCCTTCCAGCGGAAAACATCTTCCGCGTTTCGAAAAGAATGTAGCGGGTAAAAGAGATCGTTCTCTGCCCCGCGCCCTGGCACGATGCCCTGTGTGACCACATCCGGCCCCTGGGCCACGGCAGCCACCCGCAACAACGCCGAGTGGTGCGCCGCCCTGTGCCGCGCCCACGGCCTGGGTGCCGGTACGTTCGGCGACCGCGCCTGGACACACCCGCGCCGGACGCCGCCGTACTACCCGGACGCGGTCACCCTCGCCCCGGACGCTTCCGCGGCGGACGTGCTGGACGGCGTCGACCGGCGTACACCGGGCTGCTCGGTCAAGGACGGCTTCGCCACCCTCGACCTCACCGGGCACGGCTTCGAGCCCCTCTTCGACGCCCAGTGGATCCACCGCCCCGCCGGCGCGCCTCTACGGGAATCCCCGGACGCCGCACCCTGGGAGCCCGTCCGGACCGCCGCCGAACTCGCCGCCTGGGAAACCGCCTGGAGCGACGGCGACGACCCCCTCGACCTCTTCCGCCCCGCCCTCCTCACCGACCCGGCCACCACCGTGCTCGCGGGCCGCGCACCGGACGGCCGCATCGTCGCCGGGGCGGTCGTCAGCCACAGCGCCGACGTGACCGGCGTGTCCAACGTCTTCGGCACCGACCCCTGGCCCGGCTGCCTCGCCGCCCTGGCCCGCGTCCGGCCCGGCACCCCGGTCGTCGGATACGAGCACGGCGACGACCTCGCGGCCGCCCTCCGCCACGGCTTCACGGCCACCGGCACCCTCCGCGTCTGGGTCTCCCGCACCTGAGCCCCCTCCGGTGAGCCCGTGGAAAACACCCGTCACCCCCGCGCAACGACTCGGCAACACCCGCCCGTCACCATCAGTTCATGACGCAGCCGGCCGATCCCCGCGAGCCCCAGCCCTTCGACAGCACCGCCCAGCTGCTCACCCGCATCACCTCCCAGCTGGGCACCCAGCTGACCCGTCTCCACCTCGACGCAGCGAACGGAACGCGCAGGCCCATGAGCACACCCCACCTGCCCACCCTCGTCGCCGTCGCCCACGGCAGCCGCGACCCCCGCGCGCTCACCACCGTGAACGCCCTGCTCGACCGGGTCCGCGAACTGCGGCCGGGCCTGCCCGTCCGGCTCGGCCACATCGAACTGAACGCCCCGCTGCTCGACCGCACCCTCGCCGGCCTGGACGGCGGCGACGCCGTCCTCGTACCCCTCCTCCTCAGCCGCGGCTACCACGTCAAGCACGACCTGCCCGGCGCCGCCGCCACCGCACCCCACCTGCGCGTGCGCGTCGCCGCCCCGCTCGGCCCCCACCCCCTGCTCGTCGAAGCGCTCCACGACCGGCTGACCGAAGCCGGCTGGCACACCACCCGCGGCGCCGGCGTCGTCCTCGCCGCCGCCGGATCCCGCGACCCCGACTCGGCCGCCGACACCCGCCGTACCGCCCGGCTGCTCAGCGAGCGCCTCGGCGGCGTGCCCGTCGTCCCCGCGTACGCCTCCGCCGCCTCGCCCACCGTCCCCGAGGCCGTCCGCGCGCTCACCGCCCGAGGCCGCCACCGCATAGCCGTCGCCTCCTACTTCACCGCCCCCGGCCTGTTCGCCACCCGCAGCGCGGCCGCCGCCCCCTGGCTCGCCGCCGCGCCCCTCGGCGCCCACGCCGCCCTCGCCCGACTCGTGCTCCACCGCTACGACCAGGCCCTCACCACCACCCCCGTCCCGGCCGGCTCCTCCCAACTGGTCTCCGCCTGACCGGTTCACTGTCAGTCCCTGCGGTTACCTTCAGTGCATGAACGGCATGGACGGCAACGGCATGGACGGTACGTACGACGAGGCGGCCACCGAGCGCTGGGCCGCCGAGCCCGACAAGCGACCGGGCCGCACCGCGTTCCAGCGGGACCGCGCACGCGTGCTGCACTCGGGCGCGCTGCGGCGGCTGGCCGGCAAGACCCAGGTCGTCACCCCTGGCTCCCGCAGCCACGCCTGGGACCCCAGTCCACGCACCCGGCTCACCCACTCCCTGGAGTGCGCCCAGGTCGGCCGCGAGCTGGGCGCCGCCCTCGGCTGCGACCCCGACCTCGTGGAGGCCGCCTGCCTCTCCCACGACATGGGCCACCCGCCCTTCGGGCACAACGGCGAACAGGCCCTGAACGACTTCGCCAAGGACTGCGGCGGCTTCGAGGGCAACGCCCAGTCGCTGCGCCTGCTCACCCGTATCGAACCCAAGCGGTTCGTCCACGACGAGGCGTCCGGCGAGCTCGTCAGCGTCGGGCTCAACCTCACCCGCGCCGCACTCGACGCCGCCACCAAATACCCCTGGCCGCGCGGCGGCCACCCCACCGACCCCGACTCGCCCAAATTCGGGGTGTACGAGGACGACCTGCCCGTCTTCGACTGGGTACGGCAGGGCGCCCCCGAGCACGGCCGCTGCTTCGAGGCCCAGGTCATGGACTGGTCCGACGACGTCGCCTACTCCGTGCACGACTTCGAGGACGGCCTCCACGCCGGGCACATCGACCCCAACCTCCTCCTCGCCGAACCCGAGCGCGCCGACATCTGGCGCGTCGCCATCGGGCGGTACGTCCCCGCCGGCACCGACCCCCAGGAGCTGGCCGACGCCCTCGACCGGCTCATGGAACAGGAGTGGTGGCCGCACGGCTACGACGGAACAGCCATCGCCCAGGCCCGCCTCAAGGACGCCACCAGCCAGCTCATCGGCCGCTTCTGCCTCGCCGCCGAGGCCGCCACCCGCCGGGCACACGGCACCGGCCGCCTCACCCGGTACGCCGCCGAACTGGTCGTACCGCGCGAGACCCGCACCGAGTGCGCGGTCCTCAAGGCCGTCGCCGACCGGTACGTGATGCAGCGCGCCGAGCAGGAGGCGCTCAGGGCCGACCAGCGCATCGTGCTCGCCGAGCTGGCCGAGGCGCTCACCGCCCGCGCACCCGAGGGCCTGGACCCCCAGTTCCGCGCCCTGTTCGACACGGCGCCCGACGACCGGGCCCGCAAGCGGGTGATCGTCGACCAGATCGCCTCACTCACCGACGCCTCCGCCCGCACCCTGCACTCCCGCCTCACCAGCCGCCGCTGAGCCCCTGCTCCGTGTCCGACGTCCTCTTCCAACATCACGCTCCGTACGGGACGCTGCTGGGGGATGGCGGCGTAGCGTGACAATCCCGGAACCTTCAGGAGGCAAGAAGTGGTCGACGCAGATCAGACCTTCGTCATCGTCGGCGGGGGACTGGCCGGGGCCAAGGCGGCGGAAACA
The DNA here is from genome assembly GCF_002099185.1 of Streptomyces sp. CB03238. Taxonomy (NCBI): domain Bacteria; kingdom Bacillati; phylum Actinomycetota; class Actinomycetes; order Kitasatosporales; family Streptomycetaceae; genus Streptomyces; species Streptomyces sp. CB03238. The sequence goes on from NZ_NBCN01000001.1 coordinate 554,789, forward strand.
CTCCGCTCCGAAGGGTTCACCGGCCGCGTGATCCTCATCGGTGACGAGGTCGACCCACCCTACGAGCGCCCACCCCTGTCCAAGGGCTACCTCGCGGGCAAGGAGCCGCGCGAGAAGGCGTTCGTCCACGAGTCCGCCTGGTACGCGGAGAAGGACATCGAGCTCCACCTCGGCCAGCCCGTCACCACCGTCGACCGCGCCGCCAGGACGGTACGCCTCGGCGACGGCACCACCATCGGCTACGACAAACTGCTGCTGGCCACCGGCTCCGAGCCGCGCCGCCTCGACATCCCCGGCACCGACCTCGCCGGCGTCCACCACCTGCGCCGCCTCGCCCATGCCGACCTGCTCCAGGGGACCCTCGCCGCGCTCGGCCGCGACAACGGCCACCTGGTCATCGCCGGAGCCGGCTGGATCGGCCTGGAGGTCGCCGCCGCCGCGCGCGGATACGGCGCCGAGGTCACCGTCGTCGAACCGGACCCCACCCCCCTCCACCAGGTCATCGGCCCCGAGCTCGGCCAGCTCTTCGCCGACCTGCACGCCGGGCACGGAGTCCGCTTCCGCTTCGGCGCCCGCCTCACCGAGATCGTCGGCCAGGACGGCATGGTGCTCGCCGCCCGCACCGAGGACGGCGAGGAGCACCCCGCCCACGCCCTCCTCGTCGCCGTCGGCGCCGCCCCGTGCACCGCCCTCGCCGAGAACGCGGGCCTCGCCCTGGTCGACCGCGCCCACGGCGGCGGCATCGCCGTCGACGCGTCGCTGCGCACCTCCGACCCCGACATCTACGCCGCCGGAGACGTGGCCGCCGCCGAGCACCCCCTCCTGCACACCCGGCTGCGCGTCGAACACTGGGCCAACGCCCTCAACGGCGGCCCCGCCGCCGCCCGCGCCATGCTCGGCCAGGACGTCTCCTACGACCGCGTCCCGTACTTCTACTCCGACCAGTACGACCTGGGCATGGAGTACAGCGGCTGGGCGCCGCCCGGCTCGTACGACCAGGTCGTGCTGCGCGGCGACGTGGGCAAGCGGGAGTTCATCGCGTTCTGGCTGAAGGACCGCCGCGTGCTGGCCGGGATGAACGTGAATGTGTGGGAAGTCACAGGGGACATCCAGGACCTCGTCCGTTCCCGTACCCCCGTGGACCCCGAGGCCCTCGCCGATCCCTCGACGCCGCTCGGGGATGTCCTTCCCCGGCCGTAAGATTTAGCGCGTGGCAGGCGGCAGGATCAACGACGACGACGTGAAGGCGGTACGGGACGCGGTCCCGATCGACGCCGTCGTGTCCGAGTACCTCCAGCTGCGCAGCGCCGGCGGCGGCAACCTCAAGGGCCTGTGCCCCTTCCACGACGAGAAGTCCCCCTCCTTCCAGGTCAGCCCCAGCAAGGGTCTCTTCCACTGCTTCGGCTGCCAGGAGGGCGGGGACACCATCGCCTTCGTGATGAAGATCGACCACCTCTCCTTCTCGGAGACGGTCGAGCGCCTCGCCGCCAAGGCGGGCATCACGCTGCGGTACGAGGAGGGCGGGTACAACCCCGGCCACCAGCGCGGCGAGCGGATCCGGCTCATCGAGGCCCACAAGGCCGCCGCCCAGTTCTACGCCGAGCAACTGGACAGCGCCGAAGCCGAGATCGGGCGGAAGTTCCTCGCCGAGCGCGGCTTCGACCAGGCCGCCGCCCAGCACTTCGGCGTCGGCTACAGCCCGGCCGGCTGGGACCACCTCACCCGCTACCTGCGCGGCAAGGGCTTCACCGACAAGGAACTGCTCGTCTCCGGGCTCTCCCAGGAGTCCCGCCGCAACCCCATCGACCGCTTCCGCGGCCGCCTGATGTGGCCCATCCGGGACGTCGGCGGCGACGTCGTCGGCTTCGGCGCGCGCAAACTCCGCGACGACGACAACGGGCCCAAGTACCTCAACACGCCCGAGACCCCCATCTACAAGAAGTCCCAGGTGCTGTACGGCATCGACCTGGCCAAGAAGGACATCGCCAAGTCCAGCCGGGCCGTCGTCGTCGAGGGCTACACCGACGTCATGGCCTGCCACCTGGCCGGCGTCACCACCGCCATCGCCACCTGCGGGACCGCCTTCGGCAGCGACCACATCAAGATCCTCCGCCGGCTGCTGATGGACAACGGCTCGGCGCGCGTCATCTTCACCTTCGACGGCGACGCCGCCGGCCAGAAGGCCGCGCTGCGGGCCTTCGAGGACGACCAGAAGTTCGCCGCCGAGACGTACATCGCCATCGCCCCGGACGGCATGGACCCGTGCGACCTGCGCCTCGCCAAGGGCGACGACGCGGTCGCCGACCTCGTCGAGCCCCGCACCCCGCTGTTCGAGTTCGCGCTGCGCCAGATCGTGGGCCGGTACGACCTGGAGACCCCGGCCGGCCGCGCCGCCGCACTCGACGAGGCGGCGCCCATCGTCGCCCGTATCAAGAACATCGCCTCGCAGCACGAGGTCGCCGTGCAGCTCGCCGGCATGGTCGGCATCCTCGACACCCAGTTCGTCGTCAAGCGCGTCGCCCAGTTCGCCCGCTGGGCCAGGGACCGCGGCGGCCGCGGCCCGGCGACGCCCGCGCCCCGTACGGCCGCCGCCGCGCCCACGACGCAGGCCCCCGTCGCGCCTTCCGGCCCCGCGCTGAACCTGCGCAGCCCGGCCCACCGCACCGAGCGCGAGCTGCTCAAGCTCGCCCTCCAGTACCCGGCCCTCGTCTCGCCCGCCTTCGACGCGTACGGCGCCGACGAGTTCACCGCCCCGCCGTACGCCGCGGTCCGCCAGACCATCGCGGACGCGGGCGGCGCCGAACAGGGCATCGACAACGCGGGCGAGTACCTGGCGCGGGTCCGGGACGCCGCGCCCGACGACACGGTCCGCGCCCTCGTCACGGAGCTGGCCGTGGAGGTCATCCACGGACGCACCGTCGACGAGACGTACGCGGGCGACCAGCTCGTCCAGGTCCGCCTCCGCGCGGTCGACCGCCGCATCCGCGACGTCCAGGGCACCCTCACCCGTCTCGGCTCCCACGGCGACCCGGCCCACCTCGCCGCCGTCCAGAACGAGCTGTGGGTCCTCCAGCAGTACGCCCAGTCGCTCCGCAACCACGGCGCGGCGGCGCTCTAGCCTCCGGCGGGGCGCCCTTTTCGGCGCCGCCCCGCGCCGCGTCCGGCCCCGCGCCGGGGGTCGCCCATGGGCGTCCGGCTCAGCCCCGGGCCTCGCCCCCCGGACCTCGCCTCCCGGACCTCGCCTCCCGGACCTCGCCCCCCGGGCCTCGCCCCGGGCCGGTCGCCGTCCCGGCGAGGTGCGCCCGGCCGCCCGGGGGTTCCCCCGGCGCGGGAGCGCACCGTTGGGGTCCGCTCCGTGGGGGGTGTCCTGGGCTCTCCTTCGCAAGCTCAGTCGTTTTGCGCCCAGAACACCCCCCACTGCGCGTCCCCTTCCGGGGCGGGCCCAGGCCCCGGCACCCGCCACCGCACCACCGGGGCCGGCCCCGGCCAATCCGCAGCGGGGCCGCTCAGGCCCACCCACCGCGTGCCGTCACCGAGCGGTCGCAAAAAGTGGCCGCACGCCCCTACTGGCGGTGATGTGTCGTACCCCACACTGGGTGGCGGTGCCTGAGTCCTCGCAGCGCGGTCGGTCCACCGACGGTGGGCCTCTCACCCCCGCGGATCCGCTCATCGAGTACGGGACGGAAAACAGCGGCACGGCCGCCGCCGTCCCGCTGCCGCACGCCCCCGACCCGGCAGCGATCACCCTGGAGGTCGCCCTCGTGCAGACCCGGACCCTGACCGACATCGACCCGGACACGGCCACCGCCGTCCCCGGACAGGGCATTGCGCCGCACCATCCCGAAGCCGTGCCCGAAGCCGTGCCGGATCTGGACGATCCCGAGCCGGCGCCGCCCAGCCGCGTGGCCGCGGCGGCGGGCGGCAGCGGGCCCTCCTCCGACCTGTTCCGCCAGTACCTGCGGGAAATCGGCCGGATACCCCTCCTCACCGCCGCCGAGGAGGTCGAACTGGCCCGCCGGGTGGAAGCCGGTCTGTTCGCCGAGGAGAAGCTCGCCGGCGCCCCCGACCTTGACTCCCAACTGGCCCTGGACCTCGACCGGCTGGTCGTCATGGGCCGGATGGCCAAGCGCCGCCTCATCGAGGCGAACCTGCGCCTCGTCGTCTCCGTCGCCAAGCGCTACGTCGGCCGCGGCCTGACCATGCTGGACCTCGTCCAGGAGGGCAACCTGGGCCTGATCAGGGCGGTCGAGAAATTCGACTACGCGCGGGGCTACAAGTTCTCGACGTACGCCACCTGGTGGATCCGCCAGGCCATGTCCCGCGCCCTCGCCGACCAGGCGCGGACCATCCGCGTCCCGGTCCACGTCGTCGAGCTGATCAACCGGGTCGTACGGGTCCAGCGCCGGATGCTTCAGGAGCGGGGCTACGAACCCACCCACGACGAGGTCGCCGCCCACCTGGACCTCGCGCCCGAGCGGGTGGGTGAGGTGCTGCGCCTCGCGCAGGAGCCGGTGTCGCTGCACGCGCCGGTCGGCGAGGAGGACGACGTCGCGCTCGGCGACCTGATAGAGGACGGCGACGCCGCGTCCCCCGTCGAGTCCGCGGCGTTCCTCCTGCTGCGCGAGCACCTGGAGGCCGTCCTGTCCACGCTGGGGGAGCGCGAACGCAAGGTCGTCCAGCTCCGGTACGGCCTGGTCGACGGCCGGCCCCGCACCCTGGAGGAGATCGGACGGATCTTCGGCGTGACGCGGGAACGCATCCGCCAGATCGAGTCCAAGACCCTCAACAAGCTGCGGGACCACGCCTTCGCGGACCAGCTGCGCGGCTACCTGGACTGATCAGTCGACCTCCGCCACCGCCTGTGCGAACTGCGACGCGTACAGGCGGGCGTAGGCTCCCTCCGCCGCCAGCAGCTCCTCGTGGGAGCCCTGTTCGACGATCGCCCCGTTCTCCATCACCAGGATCACGTCCGCGTCCCGGATGGTCGACAGCCGGTGCGCGATGACGAAGCTCGTCCGCCCGTGGGCGAGCCGGGCCATCGCCTTCTGGATGAGCACCTCGGTACGGGTGTCGACGGAGCTCGTCGCCTCGTCCAGGACCAGGATCACCGGGTCCGACAGGAACGCCCGGGCGATCGTGATGAGCTGCTTCTCGCCGGCGCTGACGCCCGAGCCCTCGTCGTCGATGACGGTGTCGTACCCGTCCGGCAGCGTACGGATGAACCGGTCCGCGTGCGCGGCCCGCGCCGCCTCCTCGATCTCCGCCTGCGAGACGTCATGTGAGGCGCCGTACGCGATGTTCTCCGCGATCGTGCCGCCGAACAGCCAGGTGTCCTGGAGCACCATGCCGATCCGGGACCGCAGCTCGTCCCGCGTCATCTCCGTCACGTTGACCCCGTCCAGCAGGATCCGGCCGCCGGTCACCTCGTAGAACCGCATCAGCAGGTTGACGAGGGTGGTCTTGCCGGCGCCGGTCGGGCCGACGATCGCGACCGTCTGGCCGGGCTCCACCGACAGGGACAGGTTCTCGATGAGCGGCCGGTCCGGGTCGTAGCGGAACGACACCTTCTCCAACGTCACCCGGCCCGCGGGCTCGAGGACCCGGCCCGGCACCGGGGCGGTGTCCGGCTCCTGCTCCTCCGCGTCCAGCAGCTCGAAGATCCGCTCGGCGGACGCGACCCCGGACTGCACCAGGTTCGCCATCGACGCGACCTGCGTCAGCGGCATGGAGAACTGCCGCGAGTACTGGATGAACGCCTGTACGTCGCCGATGGACAGCGAGCCGGACGCGACCCGAAGCCCGCCCACCACCGCCACCAGCACATAGTTCAGGTTCGAGATGAAGAACATCAGCGGTTGCATGATCCCGCTGTTGAACTGTGCCCGGAACCCGGCCTCGTACAACGCCTCGTTCTGCTCCCGGAAGTCGGCCGCCGCCTCGCCCTGCCGCCCGAACACCTTCACCAGCGCGTGCCCGCTGTACATCTCCTCGACGTGGGCGTTCAGCCGGCCCGTCGACTTCCACTGCTGCACGAACTGCGGCTGCGACCGCTTGCCGACCCTCGTCGCCACGACCACCGACAGCGGCACGGTCACCAGCGCGACCAGCGCCAGCAGCGGGGAGATCCAGAACATCATCACCAGCACGCCGACGATGGTCAGCGCCGAGTTGATCAGCTGGCCCATCGTCTGCTGCATGGTCTGCGAGATGTTGTCGATGTCGTTCGTCGCCCGGCTCAGCACCTCACCGCGCTTGGCCCGGTCGAAGTACGACAGCGGCAGCCGCTCCAGCTTGGCCTGCACGTCCTCCCGCAGCCGGTACACGGTCCGGTTGATCACCCGGATCGACATACGCGTCGACACCAGCATCAGCAGCCCGGCGGCCATGTACACCACCAGAACGATCAGCAGTACGCCGCCGACGGCACCGAAGTCGATGCCCTGCCCCGGGCGGAAGTCCACCCCGGACAGCATGTCCGCGAGCCCGCCGTCACCCGCGGCCCGCAGCGCCGCCAGGGCCTGCTCCTTGGTCAGCCCCTCCCGCATCTCGCGCCCGACGACCCCCGCGAAGATCAGGTCGGTGGCCCGGCCGAGGATCATCGGGCCGACCACCGACAGCGCCACGCTCAGCACCCCGGCCGCCAGCATCGCCCACAGCGTGGCCTTCTCCGGCTTCAGCTGCCCGAGCAGCCGCCTGCCCGAGCCCTTGAAGTCCATCGACCGCTGGTCGGGGCCCGCTCCGGCCGCCGCCATCATTCGTCCCGCCGGCCCCGCCATCAGGCAGCCTCCGCCTCGGTCAGCTGGGAGAGCACGATCTCCCGGTACGTCTCATTGCCCGCCATCAGCTCGTGATGGCGTCCCGTCCCCACGACCCGGCCCTCGTCGAGGACCACGATCCGGTCGGCGTCACGGATCGTCGACACCCGCTGGGCGACGATCACCACGGTCGCCCCGGCGGTCTCGCGCGACAGCGCGGCCCGCAGCAGCGCGTCCGTCGTGTAGTCCAGCGCCGAGAACGAGTCGTCGAACAGGTAGATCTCCGGCCGCTGCACCAGCGTCCGCGCGATCGCCAGGCGCTGCCGCTGCCCGCCCGACACGTTCGTCCCGCCCTGCGCGATCGGCGCGTCCAGGCCGTGCTCCAGCTCCCGTACGAAGTCGGCGGCCTGGGCCACCTCCAGCGCGTGCCACAGCTCCTCGTCGCTCGCGTCGGGCTTCCCGTACCGCAGGTTCGTCGCGACCGTCCCCGAGAACAGGTACGGCTTCTGCGGCACCAGGCCGACCGTCCGCGCGATCAGCGCCGGGTCCAGCTCGCGCACGTCCACGCCGTCGACGAGCACCTCGCCGCCCGTGACGTCGAACAGCCGCGGCACCAGGCCCAGCAGCGTCGACTTGCCGCTGCCCGTCGACCCGATGATCGCGGTCGTCTCGCCCGGCCGGGCCACCAGGTCGACCCCGCGCAGCACCGGTTCCTCGGCGCCCGGGTAGCGGAAGTCCGCGCCCCGTACCTCCAGGTGCCCGCGCCGCGGCAGCTCCCGCACCGGAGCCGGCGGCGGGATCACGCTGGACTCCGTACGCAGCACCTCCTCGATGCGCTCGGCGCACACCTCGGCGCGCGGCACCGTCATGAACATGAAGGTGGCCATCATCACGGCCATCACGATCTGCATCAGATAAGCCAGGAACGCCGTCAGCGCGCCGATCTCCATCCCGCCGCTGTCGATGCGGTGCGCGCCGAACCAGACCACGGCGACGCTGGAGACGTTCACGACGGTCATCACGGTGGGGAACATCAGCGCCATCAGCCGGCCGGTCGACATCGACACGTCGGTCAGGTCGGCGTTGGCGCGCTCGAACCGCTCCCGCTCGTAGGCGTCCTTCACGAAGGCGCGGATCACCCGGTTGCCGGTGATCTGCTCGCGCAGCACCCGGTTCACCGTGTCCAGCCGCTCCTGCATCGTCCGGAACAGCGGCCGCATCCTCTTCACGATCAACGAGACGGCGATGCCCAGCACCGGAACCACCGCGAGCAGCACGCCCGACAGCGGCACGTCCTGCCCGAGCGCCATGATGACGCCGCCCACGCACATGATGGGCGCCGACACCATCAGCGTGAACGCCATCAGCACCAGCATCTGCACCTGCTGGACGTCATTGGTCGTCCGGGTGATCAGCGACGGCGCCCCGAAGTGCCCCACCTCCCGCGCCGAGAACGACTGCACCCGGTCGAAGACCGCCGCCCGCACGTCCCGCCCGAGCGCCGCCGCGGTGCGCGCCCCGTAGTAGACGGCGCCGATGTTGCAGACGACCTGCACCACCGAGACGGCGACCATCAGCGCGCCGAACGTCAGGATGTAACCGGTGTCGCCGCGCACGACACCGTTGTCAATGATGTCCGCGTTGAGCGTGGGCAAATAGAGGGTGGCGCACGTCTGCAACAGCTGAAGCGCCACCAGCAGGGCTATGGGCCGTTTGTACGGCCCCAGATGGATCCGGAGAAGTTGTCTGAGCACGCTTCAACTATCGCCGCACGAGCCCGCCCTTACGACTCGGTTTCCCGGTCCTTTGCCGCACGACCGCTACGAAGAGAAGGCTCCGGGGTGCAACTGCTCGCGCGTCGCGCCGTACTGCTGACGGACCGCCTGCCCCACCGCGAGCTCCTCGCCCGGCTCGAATACCTGGGCCGCGGCGCCCTGCCAGGCCGGCGGAGTCTGCGGCGACAGCACGCCCTGCGACACCCCCAGCGCCCACGCCGCCTGCCGTGCCGCACCCAGCGCCGCGTAATCGGCCGGCTGGGGTACGACGACCTGCGCGCCGAAGATCGCCGGCGCGATCGCCTGCACCGCGGGCAGCTCGGCCGCCGCCCCCAGCAGGAACACCCGCCGCACCTCCACGCCCCGCCCGCGCAGGACGTCCATCGCGTCCGCCAGCGAGCACAGCATGCCCTCGAACGCCGCCCGCGCCAGGTGCTCCGGCTTCATCGACTCACGCCGCAGCCCGCTCAGCGTCCCGGCCGTGTGCGGCAGCTGCGGGGTGCGCTCACCCTCCAGATACGGCAGCAGTACGAGCCCGGAGGCGCCCGGAGTCGACTTCAGCGCCAGCGCCGACAGCTCCTCCAGGCCCCCGTCCAGGCCCAGCATCTCGGCGGTCCCGCGCAGCGCCCGTACCGCGTTCGACGTGTGGACGACCGGCAGGTGCATCCCCGCCGCATCCGCGAACGCCGTGATCATCCCGCGCGGATCGGCCAGCGCCTCGTGGTGCACCGCCATGACCGACCCGGACGCCCCGAGCGACACGACGGCGTCACCGGTCCCGAGCCCCAGCCCGAGCGCGGCCGCCATGGTCTCGCCGGTCCCGGCCGAGATCAGCAGCCCCTCCGGCGTCATCCCGGCGGCCTCGGCCGGCCCCAGCACCTCCGGCAGCGCGGCCTGGTGCCCCAGCGCCAGCTCCACCAGATCCGGCCGGTACGAACCCGTGCCCGCCGACCAGTAGCCCGTCCCCGACGCGGCACCCCGGTCCGTGGTCCTGCGCACCGGCCGGCCCAGCAGCTGCCACACCAGCCAGTCGTGCGGCTGGAGCACCATCGCCACCCGCGCCGCCGCCTCCGGCTCCGCACGCGCCAGCCACCGCAGCTTCGCCACAGGCTGCGCCGCCTGCGGTACGCAGCCCACGGCCTCCGCCCACGCCTGACGCCCCCCGAACGCCTCGACCAGGTCGGCGGCGGCCACCTGGGCCCGCTTGTCGTTGCCGACCAGCGCGGGCCGCACCAGGGCGCCCTGCCGGTCCAGCGGCACCAGCCCGTGCTGCTGCGCGGAGACACCGATCGCCTGGACGCCCTCGAGCAGCCCGCCGGAGGCGGCCTCACCGAGGGAGAGGAGCCACGCCTGCGGGTCGACCTCGGTCGCCTTCGGCTCGATGGGATGCGTGGCGTATCCCTGCCGCAGCACCGCACCCGTTTCCGTGTCACAGACGACGATGCGCGTGAAACCCGACGAACTGTCCAACCCGGCGACTATCCCCATGGGGATAGATTCTGCCGCACCCTAGGTGTTACTGGTCCCCCACTCGTCCTCGCCGCCGCCCTGACTGCGCTCCTTCAGCGAGCGCACCCGCTCGGCGACCGACTCGGGCATCCGGTCCCCGACCTTGTCGCTCACGGTGTGCAGCGCCTTTCCGGCCACCTCCCGCCCGGTCTGCGCGGCCGTCTCGGCCGCGTTGCGCACGGCCGGGTTGTGGGAGAACTCGCGCGCGGACTTGCGCAGCTGTTCGTAGCGTTCGCGCCCGGCACGGGTGCCGAGGACGTAACCGAGGGCCAGTCCAACGACGAACGTGAGCTTGTACCGCATGGCTGCCACCCTTCCGTAGGCGTCGGTGCTGGCCGCCTACCCGTCAGGGCCGGAGATCACCCAGGCGAACCGATTGGCGGAGCACCCCCCTGCTTGCGCTAATGTATGTGTCGCAGCGAGCGAGCGCCGCCCGGGACGCCCCAGGTAGGTACGTTCGGTGCAACGCAGCAATCCCCTGTAGCTCAATTGGCAGAGCAGCCGGCTGTTAACCGGCAGGTTACTGGTTCGAGTCCAGTCGGGGGAGCGCGATCCCCTGTAGCTCAATTGGCAGAGCATTCGGCTGTTAACCGGAGGGTTGCTGGTTCGAGTCCAGCCGGGGGAGCGGTGACGGGAGAGGGCCCCAGGGGCCCTCTCCTTTCTTTTTGCCCCGATTTCGGCCCGGAGGGAACCATCACGGGCGCGGGGCAGTCCTCATGGTCGTGCGTTGCCGACCATCCGGAGCAGGAGATCGTATGAGCGGCTATGCTGCGGCAGACGGCGCGCACAAATGTGCGCGACGCGCCGTAAGGGGCGGTAGCTCAGCCGGTTAGAGCAGCGGACTCATAATCCGTCGGCCGTGGGTTCGAGTCCCACCCGCCCCACCCCGAGGTTCTCCCAGAGAACCGTTTCTACCTGCGGAAACGCGAAAACGGGGGTCACCACTCCAGGGTGGCGACCCCCGTTCATCCGTTCAGACCAAGATCCAGGGGACACACAGGGGACACGGGACCGGATCAGGGGACACAGGGGCCCTCACGCCGCCTTCCGACGCCCATTCGAAGCCCGGCGTGCGGTCCGGGACGCCGCGGGCGGCAGGCCCGTCGGAAGCGCCCAGTCGTCCAGGCCCGGTGCCTCGGCGCGGGCGATCGTGAAGCGCGTGAGCGAGAAGTCCGCTCGCTGCTCCTCCGGGTACCGGTCGTTGAACTTCTCGACGCGGACCAGCTCCAGGTCGTTAGCGGTGCAGTGGTCGCGTATCCACTTCACGGCCGCGTTGGCGGCGTCGTCCTGGCCCCGGCCGGCGAGGGTGATCATGCCGAGGAGATCGGAGTCGGGTTGGGTCTGCGCTCCAACGGCCCAGGTGTCGCCTGACTGCCGTGCGCCGTGGGCGAAGAAGACGGCGATGTCGCCCTGCCAGGCCCTTTCGGGGATCGTGAGCGGGGTGCGCACCTCGAAGGGGACTTCGCGGGGGACGACGGCCATGACCGACTCGGCCTCGGCTCGCATCATCTCGGGTAGCACGCTGGTGTAGGTGTCGGAGGTGATCTGGCGCGAGGAGTGCCCCAGCTTCTCCTGGACCACCTTGATGTCGTTACCGGCGAGGAGAGACAGGGTGGCCGCGAGGTGGCGTAGGTCGTGCAGGCGGACCGGGGGTAGGCCGGACAGCTCTACGAGGCGGGTGAAGCGGCGGGAGATCCAGTCGGGGTGGAGTGCCTCGCCATTCTCGTGCGTCCACACGCGGCCGGTCTCGACGTAGGCGTCTCCCCACTCCTGGCGCTTCTGCTCCTGCTTCGCACGGAAGCTGACGAAGTTGTCGCCGGACTCCAGGCTCAGTGAGACGGTGCGGACGCTGTCGGCCTTCGGCGCTTCGCCGTACAGCTTGTAGGCGACTTCCACGATCTGCTGGGAGATCCGCATCCAAAGGGCGTCGGTGTTGACCTCGGTCCAGGGCAGCGCGGCCATCTCACCGCGGCGGGGGCCGTTAAAGACGAAGGTGTGCCACAGCTCGTACAGCCAGTCGGTCTTGACGAAGTCCAGAAATTCGCCGGTCAGCTCGGGGGTCCACACCATGACCGGGCCAGGCTTCTCGCCGGTGCGCTTCCAGTGCTCGATGCGCTCGGGCGTCCAGACGAGCGGCTTCGGCCGGGTGACCGGCGGCAGCTCCACGAGCTGAGCCCAGTTCTTGGAGAACGCCTGCTCCCGCTTGATCCCCCAGGACAGCGCCGAACTGAGCGTGTCGTTGATGCGGTGCATGGTGGCAGCGGAGGTGACTTTCCGCAGCCCCTTCTTGCCCTCGCGGAGCGCCGCATTTGCGTCGAGGAAGGCGCGGCGGGCGGCGCGGCGCTCCTCCCTCTTGGCGTAGCCCGCCGTCTTCACCCAGGCTTGGTGCGCGGCGTCCCGGTCCTTCTGGAGCTGATCGACGCGGAGACGGTGCAGGATCCGCTCGGCGTTCTCCTTCTCGATCGCGTCGTACATCTTGTCGAGGTGCCGGACCTTGAGGTCTCGGCGCTTGATGTGCCCGAGGTGAGGGAGGAGGTAGTTGTTGATGTGCTCCTCGTAGCCGTGGCGGGTGGTGCGGGCGAGGGACTTCTTCGCCTTGATCCACCGGAGGAAGAAGTCGCCGCACGTCTCGTCGGAGAGTACGTCGGTGCCGGCCGTGGCCGCGTCGTACAGCTCCTTGGCCTTCTTCTTGGCGTCATCCAGCTTGGTGAAGCCGCCTCGGCGTATGCGGGCGCGCTTGTTGCCCTCGCCGCGCTCTGCCTCGAAGTAGAAGTACCAGGTGCCGTGTCCCTTGCCGAGCTTCGGGCACGTCAGCCCGATGTCCCCGATCTTCGGCTTGCCGTCCGCGTCGAGGACCGGGTTGCCCTCCTTGTCCTTGAGCGGCCCCTTGCACTGGCACCGCCGGTAGTAGCTCGGCTCAAACACTCCGACCCCCTGCTGGTCTGTTGCTTGGCTCACAGCCAGCCCTCGGTGTCGTACGTATCCGTACGTGTCTGGCGTGATCTCTTTCGATCTTGCTGGGGGTGTCGGACAGCGTTGTAAAGTTGCTGACAAGTTGGCGCGGGGGAGACAGGCGACCAACGATGACTGCTCATGAAGCGGGCGGACCGACCGGAGCCATGCGGCTGGAGGAGCTACTTGCTCTCCCGGCCACGGTCAATGTCACAACAGCGGGACGTGCACTGGGCATTGGCCGCGACAAGGCGTACGAGTTGATCAGGGCGGGCACGTTCCCCGTCAGGACGCTCCCTCTTGGGGGGACGGTCCGGGTTCCAACGGCTGAGCTGTGGAGGGTGCTGGGTGTCGAGCCTCGTACGGAGGTGAGTCCATGATCAGGGGTAATGCGCGATTTGAGGTGTTCGTTGTTCTATCAAGAGTGTGACCTATCTCGCTGGTAAATTAGTGCATGTAGGGGGTCGGGTAGAGGGGTCGAGATCATGCCAAGGCTCTACGGTTTTGAGGACATGGCGTACCGGCGCGTGCGCGAGGCGGAGGCGGAGGGCATCCGGGCCGCCGCCTCGCGGCGGCTGCTGAGACAGAGCTGGCCCGCGATCACGGAGTGGATGAGCGAAGCGGGCTACCGCACCACGTTGGGCAACAAGTTCAAGCCTGATGTGCTGGCCGGCGTGCTTCACCACCCGGCCATAGCCGGTTTGATGGAGACCGAGGACGGTGAGCTGGTCGACAGCGGCGGGCCTCGGATCATCCCCGTTGAGGACTTCCTTGCCATCCGCGCCATGAAGCAGGCCGAAGGCGCAGGCAAGGAGCGCGCTGACCAGCGCGAGTACCTTCTCTCCGGCCCACTCAGCGTCTGCGGCCTGTGTGGCCACACGCTCGGGGCGTCGCCGTCGAACGCCGGAGCCCGTGGGCACCGCTGCCCGCCGAGCTCCCCTCAGCATCCGGGCGGCTGTGGCAAGGTCCGCATCAACGCCGACCTGTACGAGAAGTACGTCGGTGAACAAGTCCTTGGTGAGCTGGCCAAGCCGGAGGTTGCGGAGCTGATCGGCGCCGCACGGGAGGAACTGCTTGCCCAGGCGAAGGATTTGGACAAGCAGGTCGCAGCGGCTCGCCGACGACAGAAGAAGCTGGGTGCGGACTACGCCGCGGGTTCGAGCATGTCGCTGGCCGCCTTCAAGGCCGCCGACAAGGAGTTGACGAACCTGATCCGGGAGAAGTCGACGCAGGCCCGGTTCCTGAAGCAGGTCAAGCACGTCCCCGTGGGGGACATCCCGGATCTCGTGCGCTGGTGGAAGCACGCGCCGCTGAAGGCAAAGAAGGGCCTCATCGTCCTTCTGCTGGAGCAGATCGCCGTGTACCCGGCCGCGTCTAGGGGCTCGCGCACCGTGGACGGGGACCGGGTTGCCTTCACGTGGCGGCAGTGGGGTGCCGCCGAGGCGGAGCCGCGCTCCGCCTAGACGTTCACGCTGCGGCGCAGCGGTTCCGAGCGGCGGCTGTTGCTGAGCACGGCCATCGACAGCCCGGTCGCCACGCACCCAATGGACAGCCCCGCCAGCGCGGGGCTGATGACGTTGTCCAGCGCCAGCGGCCAGGCGTGGCCGCTCTCGTAGGCGAGTATGTAGCCTCCTCGGCTAACGGCGTAGAGGACACCGAACGCCGCCCCGGCCGCCGCCACGGCCAGGCCGGTGCCCGCCGCACGGCCCCGCTCCCACGCGCCGCGCGCGAGCTTCGCGGCGCGCACCGCCACCTCGGCGCCGGCTGCCGCGAAGAAGCCGAGGTACGTCAGCATGTAGGTGCGGACATCACTGAACTGCGCGTACGAGGTCGACAGATCCAGGCCGAGTCGTGCCGGGTCGGTCCGGCGGAACTGCCAGATCAGTAGGCCGGAAACCACGACGACGAAGCCGATGCGGCACGCGATGCTGGCGTCGTGGGGCAGTTCCCGGTACTCCCAGTCGATGATCAGGACCTGGAGGCTCGCGCAGAAGATCACCGCAGCGATGTCCGAGATGAGCGAGGACAGTTCGGCCATCGTCGCTCTGTCTGCGACCTCCGCCACGACCGGGATCGCCAGCACGGAACCGACGAAGCCGCTTGCCAGCGCGACGACATGGGCGCGGCGCGCTACACGGAAGTAGTCGCCCTTTCGTCTCCGCTGGGCGACGGCTCGAACGAGAGCAATCGCGGTGCTCACCAGGGTGAGCACCGAGCACAGGCCGAAGATCGGGCCATCCACGTCAGCGTCCTTCCAGGTAATCCGCTGCCCGCTCAGCGGCTTCGTGCAAGCTCCGGCGGCGCGGACGCCCCTCGCGGGGCTGGTCGACGCCGGGGGGAGGTGGGGGGATCGCCGGGACGTCCTCTGGCAGTCCCTCCCGGCGACGGATCTCCCGGAGCGTTGAGCTGATTTCAAGAATGTCCTGCACTTCAAGGCCCAGCATTAAACGCAGGACTTCACGTGCCTCGGGTCGCGACACGAAGACGGAGAGTGCGGTCAGGTCGTCCCACTCGGCTCCTGGCAGGAGGAAGGCGGCCGGCGCGCCGAGGGCGTCGGCCACAGCTCCGATGGTCGAGGTCGTGGGGTTGCCGCTCGACCCGTTGAAGAGGCTGGTTACTTGGCCGTGGGAGACGGAGGCTCCCGGCGCCTTACGGGTGGCGTTGGAGATGTCCCGCGCACTGGGTGTGAAGCCATCGGGGTCACGGCGCAGCCTGAGCAGGGCAATCAGCTTCGCCTGAAGGCTCAGGGCCTGCCCGGTGTCCTGGGTGTCTGCCATGTCCGTCATCTCTGGCTGTGTCGTATGCTCCGGCGGTGCGACCGACCGGTAACAACCGCGAAGATCAGACTACATCGCAGGTGGCGGGGGTTATAGGGTTTGTCGCACAGTTTCTCGGCGGAGCGGCGACCGGTGAGCGGGCACCGGCTTGCCCTCCCGCGCGCCTGCCGTCGGCGGGCGCCCCGAGGAGTCGCATCAGGGCGGGCGGAGCGGCGCGCACGCCGTGCACGGGAGGAACCGCATGTCGATGTCCGAGGTTGACGAACGTGAGATTACTGAGGTCGCGAAGGGGGCCCCGCGGGTGCTGAGAGGGGCGTCGAACAAGACGGCGGGGGGCGACGCCCGCAAGGTGGTTGAGGCGATGGCGCTCCTGGAAAGGCGGAAGCGCGGCGGCGGACGTAGCGGGGGTGAGACCTGACGGTCAGTTAGGGCGGCCTGCCCTTAACCAGCGAAATAGGTGACATTTTTGACGAGCTGTTGTACGTTTTGACGTGCCGGGCGGGTACGGCAGCCGCAGGAGCCCGCACGGCAGCGTCGCGTGAGCGGCGTCCTTCCCTACTCCTCGCCGGGTGGCCGACCCCCCCCCGCGCCCCACCCGGCGAGGAGTCGGCCGTCCGGTGTGGCCGTCGGGGTGCGTGACGGGAGCCAGCCCGCCGTGACCGCTTGGTCGTGGCGGGCTCTCTCGTTTCCGCAGCCGGAAAGGGGAATTCGAAATGCAGCGAATTCCCCTTTCTTAATTCCCTTGAATTAAAAGAGTTCTGAACTTGCTTTGGTGGTATTCGCCATTAAGATATAAGTGTAAGAGCAAAGGGAAGCACCCCAAACGGAATTCACGAAAGGCGCGGGGAAATGGCTGACAGCAAGGTCGAGTTCATCAACATCAAGGTCAGCGAGATCGCTCCCAACCCGGAGCAGCCGAGGAAGTTCTTCTCGGAGGAGGCGCAGGACGAGCTGACCAACAGCATCAAGGAGAACGGCCTCCTCCAGCCGATCGTCGTCCGACCGGTCGAGGGCGCCAAGGCCCCTTACATGCTGATCGCGGGCGAGCGGCGCTGGCGGTCCTGCCAGGCGGCCGGCCTGGAGGTCATCCCGGCGAAGGTCGTCGAGGGTGCCACCGAGGAAGAGGCGTACGTCCTCAGCATCGCTGAGAACGTCAACCGGGCGGACATGACCATCATGGAGGAGGCCGGGGCGTACGCCGACCTCAAGGCCGCCGGATGGACCCCGGCGAAGATCGCCAAGCAGTTCGGCAAGACCGAGACCCACATCACCTGGCGGCTGGGCCTGCTCACCCTGCGCCCCGAGGTGGCCGAGATGGTCGACCAGGGGCAGATCAAGAACAACCTCGCCTGGCACATCGCCCAGCTCAACCCGGCGAACCAGATGGTGGCGGCCATGCGGTACGTGCGCGGCGACTTCGACAGTGAGGCCGAGGCGCAGCACTTCGCCAACGGCCTCAAGATGATGGAGCAGCAGACCTCCCTCACCAACGAGAAGGCGCCGACCGCCGAGGAGCAGGAGAAGCAGAAGAAGGCCAAGGCCAAGGCGAAGGACGGGCTCGGCAAGGCGGAGGAGGTCCTGATCCCGCTGCTGGAAGAGCTGGCGGAGAAGAAGCCGGAGGACCTGGCCGTCATCCTCGGTGACGACCTCGCCCGTCACCTGCGGGTCGTCGGCCGCCTGTACGCCAAGGTGCAGATGGTGCGGAACCTGCTGAGCAAGGCGCAGGGAATCCAGCGGGCCATGGCCGAGGAGTTCAACAAGGCCGCCGTGGAGGTCCAGCAGGAGGCGGCGGCTGCGAAGAAGACCGAGGCAGCGGCCAAGCCCGAGGTGAAGGCGGCGGACGAGCCGCAGTCCACGGCGAGGAAGGCGGCGGCCAAGCCCGGCCCGAAGCCCGCGGCACGCACGGCCACGGGCGCGAAGGCCCCGGCGCGCCGGACGCCCGCCAAGAAGCCGGAAGCGGCAGCGAAGTAGAACGGAGGGGCGCGGCGGCGGTCGCGCCCCTCCTCTCCTGCGGGTTTGGGTGAGTGGGCGCGGCCGGAATTCCGGCCGCGCTCTTTCCGCTTGAATTCCTCTCCGAGTTCCAACCCGTTTCGGCCCGGGCCGGGCGCGCAGGGGGAATCTCCCTACGCGCCCGGTGCCGCTCAGGCCCCCGAAGGCCCGAGCGGGCGGCATCATCGGTCACCGGGGCCGCCGGCGACGCCGACGCCCCCGGCATCTGAGCACCATGAAAGGAATGGCCACGTGCTCACCCTGTTCACCAACCGGTTCCAGGCGTTCCAGCCCCCGCAAGGGGTGCCGGTACGCATCACCCTGGGCGCTCCCCGGTTCAAACTCCCCTACTCCCTCACCCACTCGGTGCGGGAGCTTGCGCCGCGTCGGGACTACCTCTCCCGGCCTGAGCCTGAGTTCACGACGGCGTACCGGGCCGACCTCGACCAGCTCGGGCCCGAGCGGATCGCCGCGCGGCTGCGGCAGATCACGCAGGCCGAGGGCGATCACCGCCTGGTGCTGCTCTGCTTCGAGGACCTGGCCAAGCCGGGCCTGTGGTGCCACCGCCGCGTGTTCGCCGCCTGGTGGAAGGACGTCACGGGGGACGACGTGCGCGAGTTGTCCCCGATGGACCAGCAGGGCACCTTGATCTGAGCGTCGGAACCGCGCTCTAAAGATAGGTGACATGATTCCAAGGAGCTGCCTGCTCCTTGTGTAAGGTTCCAGCGCAGCGCCCGGCCCCGGCACCCCGCTGAGGCCGGGCGCTGTTGTTCGTCGGGAGGCGAGAGATGTTCCAGGGCACCATCCCGGGCCCCATGCGCTCCATCGTGCGTGAGACCGCCAGCCAGTGGCCCAGCGGCCCCGTGTATGTCCCGTGCTGCGGCAACTTCACTATCGAGCGCAGCGTGGCCGGCATGGGCTTCGCCCTCCACTCCTCCGACGTGTCCATCTACACCAGCGCGGTCGGCCGGTGGCTCACCCGGCAGCCGGTCGGCATCCAGCTCCGCGAGGAGAGCCGAGACGTACTCGGCTGGCTCGCGGACTCCTTGGACGACGGTGTCGGCACCGTCGCCACGCTCATGCTCGGCACTCGGTTCCTCGCCAGCGTCGGCCGCGAAGGGCTGTGGCACGAGCGGGTGGTGCGCTCCTACCGGGAGCAGTGGAAGGCCAAGCACGCCGAGACAGTCGAGCGGCTGTCCGGCTCGGACATCGAACTCGCCTCCTACGAGGTGGAGGACGTGCGCTCCTGGCTCCAGAAGGTTCCCCGGGACGCCC
This sequence comes from Streptomyces sp. CB03238, assembly GCF_002099185.1. NCBI lineage: Bacteria > Bacillati > Actinomycetota > Actinomycetes > Kitasatosporales > Streptomycetaceae > Streptomyces > Streptomyces sp. CB03238. Next base: position 573,821 of record NZ_NBCN01000001.1, read on the forward strand.
CGGTGTGCTCCTTCCCTCCCTTCTACGGCGGCGGCTACGAGAAGCTGTACGAGCCGCTGGAGGCGCACTTCACCTGGGACGCGTCCGAGTACGAGCCGCTGTCCGACGACGACGTGGTCGGCGTGCTCGGCGCGATCACGGACCGGCCGTACTGGCTGACGGCCTCCAACCACGACGTGCCCGAGCTGCACCCCTACTTGCGCGGCGTGATCAAGGCGACGCCACGCGCTGCTCCCTTCTACGTGTACGCCAGTCAGGCCCGGACGAGGATCGTCGCTCCGCGCCAGCCGATCGAGCCGGTGAAGGTCCCGCGCCTGCGCGAGGGTGACCAACTCGTCGGTCCGCTGAGGCTGTCGTTGCTGAAGCCCGGCCAGTTCAACGCGTTGCGCTCCCGGTACCTCAACCCGAAGATCGCGCCGGGTGCGGCGAACCTGGCCGTCGCGGTGAAGGACGGCGGCGGGCGGCTCCTGGGCGTGTTCGCGATGGCTCCGAGCACGTTCACGCCGGACGAGGCGTACGTGCTCTCGGACTTCGCGGTCGCTCCGACCGACTATCCGCGGCTGTCGAAGCTGATCGTGCTCGCGGCCACCAGCGCCGAGGCGCAGTTGCTGTGCCAGCGGGCGTTCTCGCGGCGGATCCGGCGGGTGGCGACGACGGCGTTCAGCAATAACCCGGTGTCGATGAAGTACCGCGGGCTGCTGCGGCTGCACAAGCGCAGCCCGTCGAACGAGGACGGCTGGAAGTTCCAGCTCCAGTACCAGGGGGCTATGGGCCAGCACACGCTGGCCGAGGCCCTTGAGATGTGGGCGAAGCGGTGGGGCGCCCCGACGACGAAGACGGGAGTCTGACCATGGAGGAGACCACGCGCCTCGCCCCGCCGCAGATGGTGCAGGGCGACCCGCGCTCGCTGACGCTGCTTGACGTCAACGCGCGGTTCCTGCCGCACGAGCAGTTCCGGCAGCTCGTGGCGAACATCGAGCGTGACGGCTGCCTAACCTCGACGCCGCTGGTGTGGAACGACCGCGAGACGGGGCGGCTGGTCGTCCTGTCCGGCAACCACCGCACGCTCGCCGCGATCGAAGCCGGCCTGTCGCAGATCTGGTGGATGCAGATAGACGAGCCGCTGCCCCGCCAGCGGCAGATCGCGCTCCAGCTCTCGCACAACGCCATCGCCGGGCAGGACGATCCGGCGATCCTCAAGGAGCTGTACGACGAGCTGGAGTCGGTGGAATGGCGGCAGTACACGGGCTTGGACGACAAAGCCCTGGATCTGCTGGAGAAGGTGGACGTCGCCTCCCTGGGCGAGGCGAACCTCGACTTCGCCAGCGTGCAGTTCATGTTCCTGCCCGATGAGCTGGAGCGGGCGGAGGCCGCGTTCGACGCGGCCCGGTCGACGGCGACGGCGGACCAGCGGTGGGTGGCCGGGCTGGAGCAGTACGAGCCGGTGCTCGATGCGCTGGAGACCTCCCGAGCCGCGTACAAGATCGGCAACAGCGCGACGGCGCTCGGCGTGATCCTCGCTGTGTTCGAGCGGCACCTGGGCGAGCTGGCCGAGGGCTGGTTCGACTCGGCTACCGGGGAGGCGACCCGGGCGGGGACGGCGCCGCTGGAGACGGTGTTCGGCGTTCGGGACGTGCCGGTGGAGACAGCCGCCGTCGTGCGGGCGGCCATCGACCGGATGGTGCAGGACGGCACCGTGCCGGCCGACGAGCCGTGGCGGGTGCTGGAAGTCCTGGCCGCACAGAGCAACTAGTCGGCCGTCGGCCAGGAGGTGAGCGGTGGCCGAGGGCACCGTGGAGTCCTGGGAGCGGCAGAGCGGGGAGTCGGTCCAGGCGTTCGAGGCGTTCGCCGTGTACCGCGATCTCGGCCCGGCGCGGAGTGTCACGAAAGCGGCACGCGAGTTGGATAAGTCTCGGTCCTTGCTGGGGCGGTGGTCGCGGCAGTTCGCATGGGTGATGCGGGCTGCGGCCTACGACCGAGAGCAGGACCGGCTGTTCCTCGCGGAGCAGGCGCAGGCGCGGCGGGACATCGCCCGCAGGCACGCGAAGTTGGCGCAGGCCGTGCAGAGCAAGGCGGTCGCGCGGCTCCAGACGCTCGACCCGCGGGAGCTATCGCCGTCGGAGCTGCTGCGCTACATCCAGGTTGCGGCGGAGATCGAACGGCGGGCCGTGGGTGAGGCACCAGCGGCCGGGACGGTCGAGGACCGGGACCAGGGCGTGGACGTCGCCTCCTTGTCGGACGAGGAGCGCCGGGCCCGGATGGATCAGCTTCGCCGTGAGCTGGAGCGCCGGTTGTCGGAGGGCGCGCAGTGAGCCGCGGCCGGGCCAAGCGCCGCATGGTCGAGGGGTTCGCGGACCCGTCGGTGATGAGCGACGAGCAGTTGAAGGCTGAGGTCGCGGCACTAGTACGGGCCGACGAGCTGTCGGCGCGCAGGTGGGCGTGCGAGGTCCCGAACTGCGATGGGCTGCCGCACGCGGGGTGGCTGCATCACCATGCCCGTGCTGCGCAGCGTCAGCCGCTGTGGCTGTGGACGGTGTGGATGCTGCTCACCGGCCGTGGGTGGGGGAAGTCGCGGACGGCGGCGGAGGCGGTGAGGGAGTGGGCGCAGACGCCAGGGTTGCAGATCGCGGTGGTGGCGAAGAACGCGACGCTGGTGCGCGATGTCTGCTTCGAGTCCCCGAAGTCGGGGCTGCTGTCGGTGTTCCCGCCGGAGGAGATAGCGAAGTACAACTCGTCGCTCGGTGAGACGACGCTCCGGCTGACGAACGGCACGCTGATCCGGGGGTTCGGTGCGGAGACGCCGGACAACCTGCGTGGCTGGGCATTCGACAAGGCGTGGCTGGACGAGTACGCGGCCTGGTCGCGGCACACCGCGCAGGAGGTCTACGACATGCTGTGGTTCTGCCTGCGTGAGGCGGACACGCCGCAGGTCGTCATCTCCACGACGCCCAAGCCGCTCCCACACGTGAAGCGGCTCGTTGAGCGCGGCCGGGAGCAGGAGAAGGCGCATCAGGAGGGAGGGGCGCCGCCGAGGGTGGTGCTGACCCGCGGGCACATGCGGGAGAACGACGCGAACCTGTCGGCGGCGGCCCGCGAGGAGCTGGAGGAGGAGTACGCCGGCACCCGGCTGGGCCGTCAGGAGCTGTCCGGCGAGCTACTCGAGGACGTGGAAGGCGCGCTCTGGAAGGGCTGGATGCTGGAGGTCGAGGGCTTCCGGCCCCGGCCCGAGCATCTACCGGACCTCCAACGAGTGGTGGTGTCCGTGGACCCGGCGACCAAGAGCCACGAGAACGCGGACATGACGGCGTTCACGGTGGCGGGGCGCGGGTTCCCGGTGGAGACGATGTTCGGGGACGACCGGCCCCGCGGGTATCTGCTGCACTGTGAGCAGGACCGGTACACGCCGACGCAGGCGATGAAGCGGGCCGCCACGCTGTACCACGAGCACCGGGCGGACTGCGTGGTCATCGAGGCGAACAACGGCGGCGACTACCTGCCCGCTCTCCTGGAGCAGGTGGACCCGACAGTGAACTGGCGCATCGTTCATGCCACCAGAGGGAAGCGGGCGCGGGCGGCCCCGGCCGCCCAGCTGTACGAGCAGGCTCGGGTGTCTCATGTTGGCCCGGCTCGGCGGTTCGCGGAGCTGGAGGAGCAGATGACCACGTTCGTCGGTCAGGGGGAGACGGAGGACTCGCCGGACCTGCTGGACTCGGCGGTGTGGGCGCTGTGGGATCTGTTCCTTGATCCGACGATGCCACCACCACGTGGAGGGGATGACCAGCGGCTGAGCGGTCGGCGCTGATGGACGAGGTGATCGCGTTTGAACCGTTAGGGATCTTCTTTCAGGGCAAACGGGTGCAAGGAGCAGCGCCATGCTGCGGACGACCGAGACCGGGGTGAGTGTGATGTACCGCGCAGGGATCGACGTCGCTACTGCCCCGGCTGCCATGACCTTGTCCATCACGGAGGCGCAGCCAGCGGCTGTCGCGGAAGCCCGTGGCATGGCCCGTGCATTCCTGGAGGCTCTGGAGCCGACCGTCGCCCCGGAGGCCACCGACACAGTCGTGCTGGTCGTTTCCGAACTGGTCACCAATGCTCTGCGGCATGCGGGAGGCGTCTGTTCGCTGCGTCTCGCTGCCCGACGGGACGCCATCGAGGTTGCCGTGGCCGACCCCAGCCCGGCCCGACCGCGGATGCGTACACCGGACTTGAACGGGGGAACCGGTGGTTTCGGCTGGCCGATGGTTCACCGGCTGGCTCGCAGCGTCACGGTCACCGGCACGGGAGACGGCGGCAAGACCGTGAGGGCCTTGCTGTCCCGGTAGCCGACCCCGCGGGGAGGGGCTGCTGAGGCATGGCCATGGGTGCTTGGGCGTCACGTGGGGGGCTGGTGGGCGGGGGCTAGGGTTGCTGAAGGCGCGGGGCCGACCTCCTTGGAGTGGATGTGGGCCTGCGCCAATTGGTGATCGACGCGTGGTCTTGGCTGAACTACAAGCCGGTGATGGCCGAAGCTGGCCGTCCGGGCAGTCGCGCGTTCCCCGAGCTGGCCAAGACGTGGGTGCCGCCGCATGAGTTGCGGCGGCTGGCTGCGTACAAGGTGCTGGCGTCGTACGACAACAACCAGGCCGGGCAGCTCGCGGCGGCCGGTGGCGATGCGAGCGCGCTGGAGCGGCGGGAGCTGGGCGACGCGGCGAACCTCGTGGACACTGCGCTCGGCTACCTCCTCGGTTCGGAGCAGAAGGTCACGGTCGAGGGCGCGGAGCACGCCGATGCGGAGACGCCGACGCCCGGTGCGGCGGAGGCCGCTGCGGTCCAGGACCGGTTGCGGAAGTGGGCGGACAAGGAGCTGCTGACCTTTCGGGTCCAGCAGGCGGAGCGGGCGGCGGTGCTGCTCGGGGACAGCGTGATGGTGCTGGCGTGGAATCCGGAGAAGCAGCGGCCGACGTTGCGGGTCTACGATCCGGGGTTCTTCTTCCCTCAGTGGGGCGATGAGGACGAGGACTTTCCCAGGCGGGTGCATCTGGCGTGGGAGCTGCCGGCGGACGACGACGCCGGTTTGAAGGCCCGGGTGCGGCGTGTGACGTACGAGCTAGGTCCGATCTCCGAGAACGGCGAGGACGGTGCTGCGGCTGGTGGGCGGCAGTACCCGTGGGAGCCGGGTCGGATGTCCAACGTGACGTGCTACCTCACGGACGCGGAGTGGCTGCTGGAGGATCTGAAGAACGGTGAGACGCTGGACCGGCTGCCGATGGACAAGGCGAGCTTCCGGGTGCGGCCGGACGGCACGGAGCTGAACCGGCTGGATCTGATGATCGACTTCGTGCCGGTGATCCACATCGCGAACACGATCCCCGACGGCGGAGAGCACTGGGGACGCTCGATTCTGGCCCGGGTTCTGCAGGCGCTCGACGAGCTCGCGGCCACGGACTCGGACAGCTCAGCGGCCTCCGCGACAACCGGCACGCCGATCATCGGGCTCGCGGGTGCGCGGCTGCCGGTGGACCGGGCGACGGGCAAGCCGCAGGAGCTCCAGGTGAAGGCCGGTGCGGTGTGGCAGCTCGGCGAAACCGGGCGGATGGACGCCCTCGACACCTCACCGCAGCTGGCCGAACTGCGGGCGCGGGTGGATCACCTACTGGAGCGGATCGCGGCGAACAGCCGCGTGACGGCGGCCGGGCTCGGGACGCTGGAGGCCACAGAGGTGCCGTCGGGGTACGCGTTGAAGCTGGCGCTGGGGCCGCTGGATGCGTTGATCGGAATGATGCGGTTGGCGAGGGAGCACAAGTACCGGCTGCTGTTCAAGATGGTGCAGCGGCTGTACCAGGCCGGGCGTGCGGAGGGCTGGACCGCTGGGGAGACGCTGCCGGCGCGGCTGGCGTGGGCGCCGCACACCCCGACGGACCGGGGCGCAGTGCTGGAGGAGGTCGCCAAGGCGTACGGGGCGGGGGTGCTGTCGCTGGAGACGGCGGTGGCGATGCTGCTGGAGGCCGGGTACCCGATCCAGGACGCCTCGCAGGAGGTGGAGCGGATCAGGGCGAAGGCGGAGCAGGAGGCCGCGGTGCGGATGGCGGAGGCCGCTGCTCGGCGCGGGCGTGAAGAGGACGACGAGGACCAGAAGGAGGACGACGGGTCGGGGTCGGCCAGGGTGAGGAAGCCGGTGGGGAAGGTGAGCGAGCGGGAGCCCGTGGAGGCGGGCCGGTGACGCGGCCTCGGGGTGCGTGAAGCGGGGGTCAGCGCCAGATGCCGCGGGCGCGCATCAGATCGATCTGGGGTTCGGTGACGTGCTCGCGGTATTCGGCGTGGTTGTACGGCGGGCGGTCGGCGTAGAGGTTGGCCGGGTAGAGGGGCTGTTCGTAGAGGGTGGCGAACAGCTCGGTGCGCAGGTCCTTGGCCCAGTTGGTCCACGCGGCGGTGGTGCGCTGACGGCGGAGGGCGGGCAGGTCGATGGTGGCGGTGACGAAGGTAGCGACGCCGCCGTGGTCGAGGTGGCCGATGGTGCGGCCGGTGTAGTCGGTGATGGTGGAGTGGCCGCCGAAGAAGTCGACGCGCTGCACGTCGGCTCCGGTGTAGGAGGCGGGGTTGGGAGCGAGGACGTACATGGTGTTATCGAGGGCGCGGGCGCGGTTTTGGATGTCGTAGGCGTCGGAGGCGACGCCGGGCAGCGGGTAGCTGGTGCGGTAGGCGATCTCGCATCCGCCGAGGGCGAGGCCGCGGGCGTTCTCCGGGTAGGACGCCTCGTTGGCCATCATGACGCCGAGACGGCCGATGGCGGTGTCGGCAACGGGCCAGTACGCCTCGGGGCTGCGGCCGTAGAGACGGGTCCACTGGTCGAGCACATCGTGTGGGCTGAGGCTGTGCTCCATGGGTGGCAGCGGGGCGAGCTTGTAGTGCCGCAGGACGATCTCGCCGTCGGGGTCGATGACAAAGCCGACGTTGAAGTACCGGTCGGGGAAGGCCGGGTGGAGGGCCTTGGCCTGGCCCATGATGTGGATGTTGAACTCGCGGGCCCAGCGGCCGAGTTCTTGCGTTTCCGCGCCGGGAAGGCTGATCGCGCAGGTGCGGGCGTAGGTGGCGTGGTCCAGGTCGTGGATCTCGTCGGTGAAGCCCTGGAGCGCGCCTTCGGGCAGGACGGCCAGGCGGACGGGGTGGTCGAGGCCGCCGAGGGAGACGGCGGTGCGGGTGAGGGCGTAGAGGTGGTCGAGGTTGACGGCGATGTCGTCGCGCTGCTGGATCCCGGTGATCTCCGGGATGAGCCCGACAGCGGTGTAGGGGTCGAGTGTCATGGGTGGTGCCTCCTTGTTCGAGGCCATCCTGTGGGGGCGGTCGGACAAGGGTTCGTGGACGTGTCGGTGCAGGTGGCTACACTGATCGGCAGCGCGGGGGCGCGCTCTGGAGGAGATGTATGGTCCGGCCCCTGCCGCCTCGCCGTCCTGTCGGCCACCGCCGTGACGGGCGGCCGATCTACCCGATTCTCGGTGCCTCGTCGGAGGACGAGACGAACGACCAGCTCGAAGACGCCCCGGACGGCGGCCAGGAGCAGCAGGTCACGGTCACCCAGGACCGGTTGGGCAAGATGCTCACCCGGGAGAAGGCGCAGGGTGAACGAGCAGCCATCAAGCGTCTGTTGTCCACGCTTGGATTCGACTCTCCCAAGGCGCTGAGCGAGTTCGTGTCGGCGCAGCGGGAGGCCGAGCAGGCCGCGTTGTCGGAGGTAGAGCGCCGAGAGCAGGCAGTCCAGGAGCGGGAGTTGCAGGCCGCACGCCGGGAGGAGTTGGCCGCCGAGCGGGAGCGGGCGGCGCTTCGCCGGGCCGCGCTCGTGGCGCTCGGCGCGGAGGGCGATGACCTGGTGGACGCGGAGCGTCTGCTTGCCGTGGACGACGAGGACGCGGACGAGGCGCAGATCCAGTCGGCGGCCGAGGCGCTGCGGGCACGACGGCCTGAGCTGTTCGGTGAGGTCCGCACCCCGGTGCCGGCCGCCCCCGCGGGCGCACCGGCAGGGCGCGGGCCGACCCGTACGGCGTCGGTGTCCAAGCCCGGTTCGGCCGGGTTGGAGATGGCCAAGCGCCGTGGCCTGATCCCGGAGTTCAGCGACTCCGCAGCCCGATAGTCCGGGCCTCAGACCTTGGGGGACCACGCCCCCTGAACTTCGTGGACGGCATCGCCTCCGTGGGCGGTGTGCGGAATCTGACCGCAGCGTCCATGGAGACACGCACATGACCATCCAGCCCGTCTCGACGTCCGAGTACACCACCGCCAACCGCGAGTGGCTGGCGTCCCTGCACGGCACCGACTCCGTCGACACGATCACCCTCGACCTGACCCTGTTCTGCGAGGGCACGCACTACGTGTGCGGCGACGGCTGCGACCCGTACGGCCGGGTGCTGTCCGGCGTGCCGGTCGGCAGGGTCGCGGAGTCCGGCCTGTACGGCCCGTACGACCCGGAGGCGCACTGCGGCCGCCAGATCCTGCGCGGCTTCGTGATCGCCGAGGCCCCGTTCGCGCCGGGCCAGACCCGTGTTCCGGCCGCGCTGCTGTGGCACGGCGCGGTGAAGGCGTCGAAGGTGCCGGGCGGCATCGACGTGTCCCAGCTCGTGTGGCACCCGCGTGCCGCGCAGATCCGCTTCGTGTGAGTGGGGGCTGAGCTGTGACGATTCAGGACCTGCTCAAGGACGTCTCGGTCATGGACCTGACGGCGTTCGCCAGGGCGATCCCGTCGCCGAAGGACTTCCTCCTCACCCAGACCATTTTCCCGACCGTGGAGATGCGGGAAGTGAAGTGGCGTACGAAGGACTCCGGCCGGTACGTCAACGTCGCCAAGTACCGTGCGTTCAACGCCTCGGTGCCGTTCGCGACCCGCGAGGCGTGGCAGACCTCCCGCGAGGGCGCTCTGCCCGCGCTGGGGCAGAAGCTCGTCGTCTCCGAGCAGGAACAGATCCTGCTGGAGGCGTCGCACGGCTCGGACCAGGACCGGCTGATCGAGCTGCTGTACGACGACGTGGAACGGCACGTCGAGGCCATCCGCTCCCGGCTGGAGCTGGCAGCCGGCGACGTGCTCGCGGACGGCCGCTTCACGCTGGAACAGGAGAACGGCCTGACGCTGGAGGTGGACTGGAACGTCCCCGCCGAGAACATGCCGGTCGCCCGGATACCGTGGTCGGACCCGGCCTCCGACCCGATCGCGGACGAGCTGCGGTGGATCCAGCACCTGGACGACATCGGCGCGCCGGAGCCGGAGCTGGTGATCACCTCCCGGAAGGCGTTCAGCTACTTGGCGGCGAACAACGCCTACAGGGCCGCCTACTACGGGTCGGTGTCCCCGTCGACCACGCCGTCGGCGACGCTCACTCCGCAGCAGATCAACGTGGTGCGCGGCAACTACAGCCTGCCGCCAATTCAGTTCTACAAGGCCCAGGTGCGGGTGGACGGCAAGCCCCGCAAGGTGCTGCCCGAGAACCTGTGGATTCTCGTGCCGCCGGAGCGAGAGAAGTGGGCGCAGACCATGTACGGGGTGACCGCGGAGGCCCTGGTGCTGTCGCGCGGATCGAACCCGGAGATCATCCGGGAGGACGCCCCCGGCCTGATCATCACCCGAGGCGTCCAGGATGACCCCGTGCAGATCTGGACCAAGGGCGCCGCGGTCGGCATGCCTGTCATGCACACCCCGGACGCGCACATCGTGGCGAAGGTCCTGTGATGGCGGGCCGCGGGCGGCTGAAGGCCGCGGTCTACGTACAGGACCCGACCACGCGGGAGGAGCTGATCCTGCTGCCGGGCGAGAGCCCGGCCCCGGAGGTGGCCGAGCTGATCACCAACCCGGACGCGTGGGAGGAACCGCCGGAGGATCGCGACGAGCCGAACGAGGCTGTTGCGGTGGATGGGGTGGAGCCGTCGGAGAGCAGGGACGACGGCCAGGAGGAGACGGCCAGCGCGGGCGGGGCGAAGAAGACTGCGTCGCGACGGGGACGCTCGTCCTCTGCGTAATACGCTCACACGCACGGCCTGGAGCCCATTCCCCGAGCGGCTCCGGGCCGTGCCTCGTACTGAGGGACGTGATCCTGGTGGACGAGTTCCAGCGGTCGTGGCTGCTCGCGCAGCTCGGCCCGGACACCGACCCGGCCGACCTGGAACGCCGCTTCTTCCGCCTGCGGTCGGTGCGCGCGGTCGCGCTCGAGGTGCTGGGCGAGCGGCGCGCCAAACTCCTCGCCGACCCGCTGAAGGTCACCGTGGACGGCGTGGTGACCATGGACCTGCAGGAGAACCTGCGCGGCATCGAGCGGCAGATCGAGCAGGTACGCCAGGCCCCCGCCCCCGACGACCCCGGCGACCAGGAGGAAGAAGCGGAGCCGGTGATGGCGGTGACGTGGCTGGCGCCCACGCGCCGCTACCGGTAGGCGGCGGGGTTACGCGGCCGACGGCAGACGGCCGCGCCACTGCTCCAGCGTGGTGGCAGAGCGCCGGAGGTCGGTGATCAGCTTGTCCAGCGCCTCGGCGGACGGGACCGGTACATAGTCGTGCACGGCGCCGTCCTTGTCGGACTCTGCGCCAAGCTCGATCTGGGCGGGGCTGCGGCCCTGGTCCTGGCGGTTGTAGTCCTCGCTGGAGACGGTGGTGAACGCGAGGTGGAGCCGTTCCCCGTTGACCAGTGGGGGCAGGTCGACGGTGATCGGGGTGGACTCGTGCACGATCGCGTCGTACTCCGGGTCCTCGTCTGCGTGGTCTCCGGCGCACCACTCCGGGCAGTTATCTCCCGTTACGGACAGTTTCCAGTCTTGCGCGTTCATGGATCGGATTCTGCCATGTGGCCGGATTTGATCGTTTCCGTGAGGTCCGAAACGTGCTCACCGCCTCGTTGGCCCGCCCCCGGCGAAGGGGACGGGCCATAACGGCGCCGATCAGCGGGTGGCGCGGATCATCACCGTGAGGACCGGCGAGGCTGGCGACGGCTGGCTCTGCCCGATGTCCTCGTACCCCCACGACTTATAGAGCGCGTGGACCTTCCCATCACCGGCCGCCGGGTTGACCATCAGCGTGACGAAGGGCTCGTCGCGGGTGGCGAGAAGGGCGTCATGGATGCGCCGCGCGGTCCCTGTGCCGCGCCACGCGGGGCGCACCCCGATCTCCTTCAGGGCCACGGCCGGACGCTCGGTGTACTCCTGCGCCGGCGGCGGTGTGGTGCGCTGCCAATACCGGTCACCGTGCTCGATGGTGTTGCTGTAGGCGTATCCGACCGGGTGCCCGTCCGCGTACGCCATGACGGCCGCGAAACCGGGCTCGGTGCCGTGTCGGTCCAGGCGTTCACCGAATGCGGTCACGGCGTAGTTCGGCAGGTGGAGCAGCGGGGCGCGCACCTCCGCGTAGACGTCGATCAGGTCGCCGCGCACCGGTTCGATGTCGGTGAATGTGCGGAGTTCGATGGCGGGTGCCGTGGTCATACGGTGGTCCTCCATGCGGCGGTGTGCTCGGTCCAGGTCTGCACGGTGGAGCTGCCTGGCGCGGTGGCGCGCAGCGCAGCTCCGAACTCCTGAAGCATGCGGGAGACCCGGGCATGTTGGGTAGCGGCGTCTGCGGGGACCTTCATCGCGGTGGCTGTGGCAGCGTCGGCGTCGCCCTGGGCGAGTTGGGCGTGTGCGAGCCGGGTCGTGGTGATGGCTCGGGACCGGGCCATGTGGGGGCGCAGAACGGACAGGCAACGGTGGGCATGGAACTCAGCCGTCGGGTAGTCGCCGAGCGCGAGATAGGCAGAGAGCGCGAGGGAGTCCAGTTCGGCCTGGTCGTAGAAGGCGAGCAGCCACACCGGCCGGTAGTCCTCGGGGGCCGCGCGCTGCATGGCGTCCTGTGCCTGGTCGAAGGTGCGGCGGGTAGCGGTGCGGTCCTGTGCAGCGCCGTGGATGGCCGCCTGTCGGGCCAGGCCGAGTGACGCGAACATGGGATCGCGGCGCGTGACGTGGAGGTTGCGGGCGACATCGTTTGCGGCGAGGGCATCGGCGGGACGGCCCATGTGCCGGTACATGGTGCCTGCGTGACTCCAGATGCGGAATTTGATCGCCTGGTCGGTGGACATCTCGGCCAGGGCCTGTGCCTCGCGCATGTGTGCCTTGGCGTCGTCGTAGCGGCGGCCATCGATCGCCGCCCACATAGCCGAGGAGCGGAAGGAGGCCGCGCACGCGTACAGGCTGCTGCGAACGCGCTGGGTGGCGCTCCCGGCGTTCTGGAGGTTCAGTGCCTCGTCGGCGAGCGCGGCGGCCCGTTGCTCGATGCTGCGTTGGCCGCCGTGTCGGTGGTCGCTGACGATGATCTCGGCGAACCGCTTCTGTAGGCGGTCGACGTCGCTCATGCCGATGCGGCGGGGTGCGGTTCCGGGGGCGGCTGCTGCTGCGGCGGCAGCAGCGATGCCGCCGACAAGGGTACGGCGCTTCATGTCGGGGTCCTCCTGCTGTGGGGCTGGGGTGGACGGAGTCCGGCCCCGTGGCACGAACCCTAGAGCCGTCGCGGGCAGTCCGGTGACCTGTTCCAGGGCGGCGCGGGTGGCCGAGTTTGGCCACTTAACGCGACCCGCCTTCCAGTCCCTCACGGACGAACCGTCGAAGCCTCCGCGCTTGCCAGTGAGGTCTTCGAGAGCGGTATTCACGGCCTCTGCGAGGCTGTTTGAGCTGTGCCCATGCTCCTTCATCCACGCCTCAAGAGCCGCATTGCGCGTGGTGTCCATCCACGCACCGTAGCCTCACCGTCCCCGTCCGTCAGGTAAATGGTTGGTCAAATCACCCTAGGCGGCTTCGCGATTAGACCGGCTGATCGTCCTAAGTGCCTTGCTCAAGGCGGCGGTTGTCTGGTTGATGGCCGCTCGCACCGCTGCGCGGACGGCCGTTGACGGCCTCACCCTCTCCCCCTTCCCCCGTGGGGAGAGGGCGGGGCACCGAGACAACGAGAAGGCCCCACGATGACGAGAGCAGGAACCGCGCAGGAGAAGGCCGCCAACTCCGCCCACCCCCACGAGGCAGGGCTCGCCCTTGCTGGCGTCGACGGGGATCGACTGGCCTGCCCCCAGGGGACCATGGCCATCCTCGCGCCGCTGCGCCCTGGGGTCAGCCGTGCTTGCGATCGCGGACCGTCACCTGTTGATCTTGGGCGTTCGGCTTCTCCACTCGTGTTCGAGGATCGAGTGGACAACGGAGTCACGCCACTTCCCGCCCTTCTCGATGTGCTCGCGGATGCGGCCCTCCTCGACCATGCCGGCCTTCAGCATCGTCCGCGCCGACGCCTCGTTGTGCGGCGAGCGGGCGCCCCAGACCCTGTGGAGATCCAGGTCTTCGAAGCCGAGGCCGAGCAGCAGTTCGACGGTCTCGATGCCGTAGCCCATGCCCCAGGCTTCGGGCCGCAGCGCGAAGCCGAAGGTGGCCGCACGCTGCTGGTGAGGGTCCATGGCCAGGCGGCCGAATCCGATCAGTTGGTTGCCGTCCCTCTCGACGACCGCGACCGCGTACTCGGTTCGCGGGTTGGCTGTGGCCGACGCGATCGATCGTGTGACGATCTGCTCCACCTGTGTGCGAGAGCGCGGTTCAAAGCTCAGATGTTCCGTCGCCTCTGGGCTTCCGTAGATGGCGAGGACGGCATCCACGTCGTCGGGGACGAGCTCGCGGAGTTCCAGGCGCTGGCTGCGACGGTTGACCGGGTACATGCCGGAGGACTCTACCTGCGGGGCTTAGCGGGGAAGAGCCGGTCGCGGCGGCTCGTACATCTCGATCTCCGTCCGCAGGTCGCGTGCCACGATCGCGTCGCGCACCGGGCCGCGGGCCAGGGCGGCGCGAACGCGCTCGGCGGAGACGACGATGCCGTTGTTGCGAAGGGCGGGCGGGAGGTCGAGGACGGGCCGAATGGCAGCGGCGGCGCCGTCCAGGTCACCGGCGTACAGACGGACGAGCGCCAGGTTGCAGTGCGAGCCTGCCTGGTCACCGAAAGCCCAGGCCGGGTCGTCGGGATTGCTGAACCCGCGCACTGCCTCCTCGGCCTGTGCAGCGATCTGGGCGTCTCCATGGCCCAGGAGCACTTCGGCCTCGACGGTGTAGTAGAGCTGCTTGATCTCTGGGTACGTCAGCAGGCCGCCAAGGGCATCGAGGTCATCCGGAACGACCCGCTCCCGCAGGGACTCCGCCCTCTGGTTCGCCGAGCGGACGGTCTCCTCGTCACCCAGGAGTGCCGCCGCCCGGGCCTCCAAGCCCGGAAGCCACACGCTCGCCGTTCCACGCAGGTTGGGACACTCGGCTGCTCCGTGCCGGGCGTAATGAAGCGCGTCCTCTGGCTTGTTGGCCCAGTACGAGATGAGCGACTTGAGTCCGTCGACAAGGGCGATGAGCCCTTTGTGCTCGGCCTGCCTCGCGCAGAAGCCGGCGGCTCGGGCCTGGGCCATGGCCACCTTGGAGTCGCCCATGTCGTGCGAGCCCTTCGCCATCAGGAAGGACAGCACCGTCGCCATGAAGTGGAGGTCGCGCGACTGCGAGGGGCGGGCCCGGCCGCTCTCCAGCAGCCGGAATGCCTCGTCTTGGGCCTTCGCCAGGTCCTCCCAGACCTCCGAGAGGGGCACCCGGGGGTACTCCTCGGCGATTCGCTTCACCTCGTCGCTGAGAAAGCCGAGGGTCTCGTCTCCCAGTTGCTCGCGCTCCGCTCCCAGAGCGAAGTCCATTGCGCGCCGTGCGGCCATTGCGCCCGTCCTTCTCATCTCGTGCAGGTCCATACCGACTTCGGTACGGCTTTGGGTCTGTGGTGTGCCGAACAGCGGGACGAGATCCGGGGTGGTTCCCGCAGGAACCTCGCTCCAGAGCTGCTCGATGCTGTAGCCGAACATGCGCACCAGCACTCTGCGGGCGTCACGCTGCGGCTGGCGTTTTCCGTAGTACCAAGCCTCGAAGGTGGCCTTCGCGGGAGCGAGGGTGGCCAACGACGGCTTCCCCTCGAAGTCCGCCAGCTCACAGGCGGCCTGCCTGAAATACGGCAGGAAGGCGTCGTGATCACGCCACTCCCGCTGATCGAGCAGGTACCGGAGCAGCGTGCGCATGGCGCCCCCCTCATCCCGTACATCCAGCACGTCACTACGTCTGACGGTAGAACCGCTTCCCCCTCAACTTGCCCGCTGACGACGGTAGTCAGTGAAACCGAGGTGATTCCGAGGAAGAGCCGAGGGACGCCGTCCAATTCCGGCACGGATCCGAGATCGCAACGGGGGTCGATCTGGAACACCGCCGTTGCGAGGCTCGTACAGCCCCTCGCTGAGAGTGCTGGTCTGAGCACGCCCGCGGGCTTGATGACGGCCCCGGCCCTCGACTCTGGAGAACGCCGATGACCCCCACCACGGCCCTGGCCCCGGACACCTCAGCCCCAGATCATGTCGCCGTGAGCGGCTTCGAGGTCGACTTCCTCCCGGCGGAGTTCCGCGTTGGGCAGATGAGACGGATAGCGGCAGCCCATCTGCGTCACTGGCACCTGACCGTGCTGACCGACGACGTTGTGCTCGCCATCTCCGAGCTGGTTACCAACGCCATTCAGCACGCCGAGGGAAATCCGGTGGGGCTGAGGATGCGGCGCGCCGTCCACGAACTTCGCATCGAGGTCACCGACGGATCGCCAATCCCGGCCCGTCGGCGTGATGCGGGTCAGGCAGACGAGAGTGGCCGTGGGCTGCAACTTGTCAATGCCATCGCGAAGGAGTGGGGCACCAGCGACGACGGGACGATGACCTGGTGCTCCCTCGCGATTCCCGAAGTGAGATCGTGATGGTGGCCGTGACGGCCGGCGTGGCCGCACAGTTGCTGACCCGGCGAACCTCTGTCGATCACGACACGCTGGGCACGCTCCTCTACTCCCTGCGCCGCTCCCTCGCCAGCGAGGCGATCGACGAGCAGCTCTACGACGACCTGGACGCTGTACTCGATGAGTACGCGCGACCCGCCCCGCACGAGGTCACGTCCATCGCGAAGCGGTTCCGGCAGACGACCACCAAGATCGTCGAGGTCGTTCCGTATCTCGTGCGGCCGTACCCGGTCGAGGCGATGCGACGCCTGATCTACCTGAGCGCCGAGCATCCCCACCCCGATGACGCACTGGGCCACCTCCGACGGTTCGCCGTCGCCATCCTCGCGATCCTCGACCTGATGGGAGACACCGCCCCGTGAACAGTGCAGCCACCCGCCTCGTGCCGTACATCACCGCCCGCCACGGCGAGGAAGCCGACTCGCTGTCGAACCTGAGCCTGCGGCCGGGCGGCAAGGGTTTGTTCTACCTGAACGAGGGTCCTGGGGACCGTGACGAGCGAGGCGTGCTCTGGGCGCGCTGCTCCCAGTCCCGCTATGGCAACGAGATCACGGGGCGACCACGGTGGCGGGACGTACATCCTTCGCGGCAGCGGGAGTGCATGGAGGACCTGCGGTGCCAGGTATGCGTGCAGCAGCCCAGCCGGACCGCTCAGGGCTACCTGTTCCTGGCCACTCAGCAGGACGACCGGCCGACGGACAGTTGGGAAGGACACCTCACAGCCCAGCCGCCCTTGTGCCTGGAGCACGCGAAAGCCGCCGTCGAACAGTGCGGACACCTTGTGCGCGCCGGAGCCGTCGCACTCCGGGTCAGGGTCCCCCGCCTGTACGGAGTGATCGGGGTGCTCTATCGAACCGGCTCCGACGGGCGGCCTGAGACCGTCGAGTTCGACGGCGAGTCGGCATGCACACCGCTGCCGTACAGGAATCGACGGTTGACCCCGTGGTTTCTGGCCTCGCAGCTCGTGCGTGAGCTGCGAGGCGTCACGGTCGTCGACCTGGAAGAGGAAGCCGACCGCGAGGCGTACGGGAGAGACCGTCCGATGCCGTTGCGGAGATGACCCCCTGACCTGGGGCTTCCTCCGGTCCTGGGACCGCCGCGCCCGTGCGCGGCAGGCCCCGAGACCTCCCCCGAGGAGGAAGCGGCGCCTCGCGCGCCCCGGCCGCCCTTAGCGGGGTGCGGCGGCCGGCCCACCCAACGCCCGCCCGCCATCGGTGCGTGACGGTCCCGATCGGCGGGCGGTGCACAGCCTGGCACCGGACCTGAGAACGGCTCGGTGCCGGAAGAGCCGCGTGGGGAGAGGACTCTCCCTCCCACTGGCCTCTCCCCACGCGCGCTACAGCAGGCCACCGCCGCGCAGACGGCGGAAGAGAGGAGAGCACCATGAGCGTCACCATGCCTGACCCCATCCAGGTCGGCGAAGTCGCCGCCCGGATCCACACGGCCTTCGAGGCCGACCCGGAGTTCGACGCCTTCAAGACTGCGGTCCTCACGTACAACAAGGACTGGCCCTGCTACAGCGGGTTCGCCGTCATCTCCGAGTGGGACATCACGCGCGACGGCGAGCCGCTGTTCATCGAGGGCCTGCGTGCTCTGGTCCTGAAGTCCGCGGTGTACGAGCTCGTCCAGGACGAGAAGGCTGCCGAGATCGCGCTGCCCAACCCCGTCGATGACGTCACCCACGCGATGCTCGCCCAGCCCCAGATGCTCAAGCGCATCACCGACCGGCAGTGCATCGACGTGATCCACCAGACCGACCAGGAGCGGCTGACCTACGAGACCGGCGGCTACACACACCGGTGCTACGTCGCCGCGTACGGTGCGGAGCCGCCCGTCCGGTACTGGATCGACAGGGGCGAGGTGGATCGGCGCCTGGCGCTCCTGGACGTCGAGCACCAGAGGATCGGCATCCGGGACAACGGCCTGTCCCACTCGTTCCGCTTCGAGTCCATGGCGGCCTAACCCGCCGAGCCGGAAGGGGTGATCCCGTCCGGCAGGGGCTCCCCACGCGACCCGTACCGGCCCGGAGGGAGCCCCACCCGCTCGGCGTGCACGCACGCCGGCGTCCCGCACGGCAGATAACGGAAGCCGTCGTCCGGATTGAACCTGGTCTCGGACGTCGGCCGCTCGAAGACGTCGAACTGGCCGGCCGGGAGCCGCAGCGCAGGGCAGATCCAACAGCAGTCGTGATCGTCCCGCTCGTCGTCAATGAACGGCTCCATCCCCTCACGCTAGCGCCCCCTGGCCGCCGCTCCCTGCCAGATTCACTCTCTGCACCGAAGGGCGAGACGCATGACCGACGAACGACCCACCGCTCACCAAGCCCAGCGCCTGGCCGACGCCTTATGTTGGGTAAGCCCGTCGCTCCTGCCCGGCGGCAACGCCGTGGCGTCCGTGGAGCCGCTGCTGATCAGCCCGAACCTCCTCCGGAGCTGGCTGGAGCAGCACTGCGCCCCTTACGCCGGCCGGATCCGGGTCACAGGAACGCTGGACCGGCGCCTGGTCCTCGTAGAGCGCCCGGACAGCCGGTGGGTCGTTGCAGACCTGTCCGGTCAGCCGCATTCGACCCGCGCGTGGCCCACGTGGGCCCGCGAGCACATCTGCTTCGAGTCGCCTGGTGAGTGGTTGTCCCTCGCTGACCTCGGCCCCGAAGCCGTCGAGCGTCTGTCGCGTCCGCGCGTTCTGCTTGCCGCTCTGTACCACCCGGAGTACTTCCCCCTGCCCCGCTTCCCGCTCGGCATCAGCGACGTAGCCCGCGCCGCCCGCGCCTCCTTGATGGGCGAGGTGACGCTCGCCGACATGCAGCTCGGCGTCAATCTGCCCGACCTGGTCAAGCACGTCACCGACGACACCCCGGACATCCTCGGCATCAGCTCCACGTTTGGGCAGCACGACCTCATGACCGAACTTCTCGACGCGGCCTATGCGCTGGCCGAGCCTCCGCTCGTCATCGCCGGAGGCAGTCTCACCGCCCGCAACGAGGCGCTGCTCCTCGACCGCTACCCGGATCTGCTCATCGCCCGCGGTGCTGGCGAACCGACCATCCAGGACCTGCTCGCGCACTGGCACGGGGACCTCGCCAGGGACCAGGTCCACAGCATCGGCTACAACGGTGCCGCTCGCGGCGAGGGAACCCTGACGATCGGCCGTCGCCGCACGGCCAAGCCAGTCAGCCGGGCTCAGACCGACTTCCTGCCGGAGTTGGATCTGCTGCCCGCCACGTTCGAGCACCACGGCGTCGCGCAACTCGAAGCGTCCCGTGGCTGTACGAACTTCTGCTCCTTCTGCCCCCGCGGGCATAAGGGGCAGTGGGCGGGCGGTACCCCCGGCGACTTCGGCTGGATTCTGGACAGCATCGGCGCCGTGTTCGACCGGTATCCGGACATCTCCCGCACGCTGTACCTCGTCGACGAGGAGTTCATCGGCCGTGGCCCGGACGCCGTCGCTCGGGCCCTGCACATGGCCGACGTGCTGCACGGCGCCGGGTTCATGTGGGAGACGAGCTGTCGCATCGACCAAGTCACCCACCCCGACCGCGACTTCGCCTGGCACGTCGAGCGCGCCAGCATGTGGCGCTCCCTGGTGAACAAGGGGTTGCGCCGCTGCCTGTTCGGCGTCGAGTCCGGCGTCGACACGATCCTCGACCGGTTCAACAAGGAAACCAGCGGCGACCAGAACGCGCTCGCGATCCGCACCCTGTCCGCACTCGGCGTGCCGACCCGCTTCACGTACATCACCTTCGACCACCTGATGAGCTTCGAGGAGCTGAAGGCGACGTACGCCTACCAGGGCCGCACCGATCTCCTGGTGCGCCCGCAACCGGACGTGCCGGTCGAGGAGATCGTCAACGGTGTCCGCGACCCCGAGTGGGTTGAGGCCCATGGCACGGGCCGGGCGTTCCACACCGGCATCTCGTACATGCTCGTCTCCATGGAGTGCCTGATCGGCGCCGCGTACACCAAGCAGGTACAGCGCGCCGGCCTGGCCGGGCAGGTCCGTCCCTCCATGGGACGGCAGGACGCCGAGTTCGCCGACTGGCGGATCGGCGTGTGCAGCCAGTGGGCTCAGCTGTGGGTCGACCGGAACTTCGCCCTGGATTACACCCTCAAGTCGCTGGAGAAGATCCTGGACGGCGACCCACGCCACCAGGTACGCGGTGCGCGGGTCGTCCTCAAGGACGCGGCCTACACCGTTCTGGGCGGCATGATCGCCGCGGCCGAGCAAGAGCCCGCCACGCGCCTGCCCGGTCGAGCGCAGGTGCTGGAGGCGCGCATCCGGGCTCTGCTGGACGAGGAGATCGAGGGGCTGCGCGAGCGCATGGCCGCGACCGTCGCTGACGTCGCCCGTACCCTGCCCGCGCAGCACGCGGCCACGCTGGAGCACGAGCACGGCCGGTGGGCGGGCAGCAAGGAGTGGCGCCTGATCAACGCGGCGGATCCTTGTGGTACCTGAAGCACGGCACAGAGGGCGGTCCTCGGCGTGGTGCGCCGAGGGCCGCCCTCGAGGAGATCGGTCAGGAGTCGGCCTTCTCGGGAATGGGCACCCAGTTGAACTCGGGGCAGTACCGGGCGTACGTCACGAGCTTCCACGCGGCGTACTCCTCCAGACGGCCGCTCTCGCGCAGCAGGTGCTTGACCCAGGTGTGGGCGATGCGCTCCGGGCGGGTCATCTCGGCGTCTATCTGGTCGAGCATCCGGCATGCGACCGCGAAGTCCTCCTCGGTCAGCGCGCTCAGGTCGATCTCGATGCCGGCGACGTGGAAGGAGAACACGACCCGGGTCGTGGAGAAGGACGTCTTGCGCTCGCCCAGGAACGTCGCCCGGCCCTCGTCCACGAGCGCATGCATCAGCTCGTCCCGCTGGTCCACGGGAAAGCCGATGCCCAGGTCCAGATCGGAGGTCTCCAGGTTCAAGCGGGTCCCGAAAGAGCCGACGTCGCGCGGCACCCGACCGGTCCACTGCTTGATGAGGTCGGACGCCTCGGCGCGGACCTTGAGCAGGTGATCGTCATGGGCACGCATTGCCTCGTAGAAGGCGGTGGCGCGTTGGAACTCGTCGGCGGGGAAGTCGGCCGGGTCGGCCCACTTCTTGGCGGTGATGGCGCTCAGATCCAGTTCGGTGTGTGGGTTCGTCACGCACGCCACCGTAGCCACAACCCCACGCAGTTCGCGGGGGTTTGACAGGAAATGCACACAGGAGAGGAAGCGGGATGAGTGAGAAGAGCAGCCTGTCGTACCGCACGCTGACGGGAGGGCTCAGGGTCCACCCCGTCGGCATCGGCTGCTGGGCCATCGGCGGCCCGGACAGCAACCTCGGCCTGCCCATGGGCTGGTCCACCGCCGATGATGCCGCCTCCCTGCGCGGCCTGGAGACCGCCTACAGCCTCGGTGCGAACCTGTTCGACACCGCGGACGTGTACGGGCACGGCCACTCCGAACGCCTCATCGGACAGTTCGTCGCCACCGTCCCGCGCGCCAGCGTGGTGCTGTCCTCCAAGGTGGGCTACTTCACCGGCACCGCCACCCACGCCTACGAGCCCACGCACATGCGGCATCAGCTGGAGACCACGCTGGAAAACCTGCGCACCGATCACCTCGACGTGTACTTCCTGCACAACGCCGAGTTCGGAGCAGATGACCGATACCTTGACCGGGCAGTCGAGCAGATGCGCACCTTCCAGCGCGAGGGCCTGATCACGACGATCGGCATGCGAGGACCGCACCGCTTCGCCACCGAACGCGTCAACGTCCCCAAGGAACAGCGCAAGGACAAGCACGCGCGCTTCCGCTACCTGGCCGACGTGATCCGCCCCGACTACCTGGCCGTCCGCTACAACGCGCTCACCCCGCCCCCACCCGACGGACAGGGGGACATCTTCTCCTTCGCCGCCGAACGCGGCGCCAGCGTCCTAATCAACAAGCCCCTCGCCCAGGGCCTGCTCACCGGCAAGTACGACCCGGCCCGGCCACCCACCTTCGACGAGGGCGACCACCGCCTCCGCAAGGCGTGGTTCACCCCCAAGGCGCTTCAGATCATCGACGACGGCTTGAACCCGCTGCGCGAGCGGTTCGGCTCCAGCACCGCGGACCTGACCCGCGTCTTCCTGCACTACTGTCTCCAACACGCGGAGAACGCCGCCGTCCTCGTCGGCTTCACCGGCCCGGACCAGGTCGCCCAGAACCTCACCTGTGTCGGTGAGCCGCTGACCGCCGAGGACATCGACTTCGTCCGCGCCGCCGCCGGCCGCCTCCAACAGCAGCTCGACGCTGCCGGGGAGGTCTTCCTGGACGAGAAGGACCAAGCCCAGTGACCGACGCCACGCAGCTCTCCCTCCTGGAGCCGCAGGCCCCGAAGCACGCCGCGTCGACCACACACGCCCGGCTCCTGCTGTTCAACACCCAGCACGCATCCCCCGGCCGTGCGTACCGGCAAGCCGAGTGGATCAGCACTCAAGAGTCTGCTGACTTTGCTGTCCTCACCGAGGTCAGCTCCGGACCTGGCGGCAGCGCGCTCGTAGAGGCGCTGGGCGAGTACGGGTACTCCAGCGTGATCGCCCCTGAGTCACCCGGCGACTACTACACCGTGCTCGCCTCCCGCTCCGCGGAGCTACACCCGGTCGACAGCGGCGTCAGCTGCCTGCCCCACCGCGCTCCCGCCGCGTCGGTCACCATCGGGGGCCAGCCCATCGTGCTCCTCGGCCTGTACGTCCCCTCCCGCGGGCCCCGCGAGCGCCGCAACGAGGACAAGCGCGACTTCCAGAACGCCGTTGCCGCAGTCCTTCCTGACCTGTCCGCGCTCTTCCCCGAGACGCCCGTCATCGTCGCCGGTGACCTCAACGTCATCGAGCCCAACCATATGCCGCCGCACTCGGTCTTCGGCCAGTGGGAGTACGCCTTCTACAAGTCGTTCGCCGCGGCCGGGTTCACCGATGCCTACCGCCACCTGCACCCTGACACCGTCGATCACTCCTGGTTCGGCCGATCAGGGAACGGGTTCCGGTTCGATCACATCTTCACCACCACGGCGCACGCGCCGCAGATCACCGCGTGCGCTTACGAGCATGCGCCGAGAGCAGCCGCGCTGACCGACCACGCGGCAATGACGCTCACCTTGACGATCGAAGGAGGTAGTCATGGGATCGAGTGACAACATCGCGTCGCCCACCGACGCCACAACGGAGGCCGATAGCGTCAGCGCGGTGAGCACCGACACGATTTCTGCCTCCGATGCCGCAGCCGAACGGCTTCGCGATGCTCTTGTCGACAACGTCCGTGAGTCCGGGTACGCCCGCACGCCTTCAGTCGAGACCGCGATGCGGGCCGTGCCCCGCCACCTGTTCGTGCCCGAAGCATCACTCGAAGACGCCTACGCCAACGCGACAGTCCACATCAAGTACGACAGCGACGGAGCATCCATCAGCTGCGCCTCACAGCCCGATATCGTCGCCCTCATGCTGGACCAGCTCCAAGCCCAGCCCGGACACACGGTGCTGGAGCTGGGGGCCGGCACCGGGTACAACGCCGGACTGCTGGGCCACATCGTCGGAGAGACCGGCCACGTCACCACCATCGACGTCGACCAAGATCTCGTGGACGGGGCCCGCGCCCACCTCTCGGCTGCCGGGATCGAGAACGTCGACGTCCTGCTCGGCGACGGTGCGCTCGGACACTCCCAGGGCGCGCCCTACGACCGGATCATTGCCACGGTCGGCGCGCACGGCATTCCCCATGCATGGATGGGCCAGCTCGCGCCTGGAGGTCGGCTGGTCGTAGCTCAGCGGCTACGCGGCAGCGTGTGCCGCTCGATCGCGTACGAGCGACAAGGAGGGGCCTGGCGCAGCGTCAGCAGCCAGTTGAACACGTTCGTGCCACTGCGTCAGGGCATCGCTGATGATCCACGGCGCATGGTGTCCCTGACCGCCGACGGCTCCGTCCGCGTCCAGATCAACGAGGAGCAGGCAGCCGACTCGGAAGCTCTGCTCGGCGTGCTTGACCAGCCGGCATATGAGTCATGGTCGGGGGTGACGTTCCGAGGCCGAGAGTCCTGGGAGTGGATGTGGCTGTGGCTCGCGTGCACTATGGACAACGCTTTGAGCCGCTTTGAGCCCGATGCTCCGGCAGTCGAGCGAGGGCTCGTCCGACCGCGGTTCCAGTACATGGCCGTGGTCGGCAAGGGTGCCATCGGCTACCTGGTCAATCGGCAGGCAGAGAAGGACCAAGACGGCCGCCAGCTCTACGAAATCGGCGTCATCGGGCATGGCCTCGGCGCCGATGAACTGGTTCAGCGTGCCGTCGCGGAGATGCGTACCTGGGACAGCGGGTACCGCGACCGTGAGGTCCAGTTCGAGATTCAGCCCCTCGACAGCGATCCACTCGATCGACAGCCTGGCCGCTTCGCCTTTGACAACGCCCTCAACCGGGTCGTCATCGAGTGGCAGTGAGTACGGGATATCCACACCAGGGGGAACAATTGCGACTGACGTCTCTAGTTGACACATAACACTGACAACTGTCACCAAGATCGCCAACGTCGTTCAGTGACTAGTCTGGAGCCCACTGTCCGATGCATCTGAAGGCTGCGCCGCTGGGTGGGCCCTCGTGGCTGTGTGAGGTGTACGGGGAGAGGCGGCGGCACCGGGAAGTGCCGCCGCCTTGGGGAACCGGCTTAGCCGGCTCGGTTCTTCGTGCGCTTGGGCAGGAAGAACATCAGGGCCCACATCAGCGTGAGAAGGCTGCCGACCCACCACAGCACGGTGATGAACGCGTCGCGGTTGAGTCCGGGGTCCGGCGAGCCGCCGGTGGTGGTGAAGAACACCAGGGCGGTCAGCGCGGTGCCGAGGGCGATGCCCAGGTGGATGGCGGTGTTGAACAGCCCAGAGGCGGCTCCGGCGTCCTCGTGCGGGACGCGGGCCAGCGACAGGTCGGCCAGCGGGCCGCTGACCATGCCGAGGCCGAAGCCGATCAGTACCACCGGAGCGGTCATCGCCAGCAGGGTCAGGTCTGCCTGGGCTGCGGCGGCCTGGAGTCCGTAGGCGGCCATCGAAGCGGCCGCAATGAGGGCTCCGGCCTGGGGAAGGCGACGGGCGAAGCGCCCGCCGCTCTTCGCCGCGATCGTCGCGCCGGCCAGCTCTCCCAGGGAGAGCAGCACGAAGGCCAGGGCCGCGTGGAAGGGGCTCATGCCCAGCCCGTGCTGGAGGTAGAGCGTCCAGGTCATGAAGAACAGCCCGCACAGCAGGCCGTGCATCAGCTGCGCGGCAGTGCCGCCGGAGAACTGCCGACCCCGGAAGAGGGACAGGGGCACGAGGGGTGCCTTGTTCTGCTTGCGCTGCTGGTGGCGCATGAAGACCCCCAGCGCAAGGAGACCGGCGGCGAGCATGGCGAAGCACCACAACGGCCAGTGATGGAGGTGCCCCTCGCTGAGCGGGAAGACGATCAGAACGACGGCCAAGGCGGACAGCAGCATGCCGGTCAGGTCCGGCCGGGCAGCCTTCTTCACGCTCGACTCGGGGATGAACCGGCGTCCCAGGAGGAGCACGGCGAGGCCGACGGGCACGTTGACCAGGAAGATCGGCCGCCAGGACAGCCCGAACAGGTCGGCCTCGGTGAGCAGACCGCCCATCACCGGGCCCAGGACATTGGCGAGCGACATGACGGCCCCGTACAGACCGAACACCTTGCTGCGGTTCTGCCCCTCGAAGGTGACGTGGAGGGTGGCCAGGATCTGCGGGATCATGATGGCCACGCCCACGCCCTGGAGGGCGCGGGCGCCGATCAGCACGCCCGGCCCGGCAGCGAGGCCGCACAGCAGCGAGGCCGTGGTGAACACGACGGTGCCAATCAGGAGGATCTTTCGCCGGCCGTAGAGGTCGCCGAGGCGCCCGCCGGTGATCAGCCCGACAGCGATGGGCAGGGAATAGCCGGTGGTCAGCCACTGCACCGCGTCCGGCCCGGCGCCGGTCGACTCCTGGATCGCGGGCAGGGCGGTCAGGACGACCGACTGGTCGATCATGTCCATCAGCTCGGCGCCCAGCAGCACCAGGAGGGCAATCCAGGCAGCCAGGCCCATCTTCGACAGTCCGGGCGTGGGGTGGTCTGAGGGCTCGGTGGTGTGCTGCGGCTCATCGTCGAGCGCGGAGGAAGGCACTGCGGGGGCTCCTGATTCACGGAGTCGGGGAGCCCTGCCGTCAGCCGCACCGGGGCCGGAAAACACGAAACCCGGGGCAGACAGCAGAGCTGCACCCGGAAAAAGACAAGGAAATGCGGGGGTGGGTGACGCAACTCAGGCCAGCGCGACGTCCGCCCCCGGACACGTTCACACGATCAGAACGTGGGGAACTGCGGACGGCTACTTGGCCTGGGAGATAAGTCGTCACCTCGAAACACAGCGCCGGGCCCCGGAGTGGGCACAGGCGGAACTCAAGCAGGGTAAACGCCCCTCCGGCGTCCATGCAAGGCGGTAACCTACCTACCCCCCGCCGCAACCCGCCCAAGCCCTCGGCCCCGCAACGTAGCTCTTCAGCCCGCAAGATCCGCCACAAAGTGAAGCGTCAATCCGCAGACTGCGGCGTCACTGGACACCGATTGTCCTTTCTTCCCCGTCGCTGCATCTGCGTGCACGCCAGATGGACGGTGAAGGAACGCGTAGGTCGGGGTCAGCCGGAAACTGCCCAGTCCGATCTTGCCTCTTCTGTTCGCCGATGCCGCGACCGCGCTGCTCGAAGATCTAGGATATCTGGCGTTTCCCACCGGGTACGTGCCGCTCGAGGGGACGGAGCGGGAGGCTGCTGGGCGCGAGGGATCAGCGGCTGCGTGCCCTCGCCGCCGTCTGCCGGATCACCGAACGCGCGGTCCAGGCGATTATCGCTGCTCTCGAACTGGTCGGCGTCTCGCACCCGGGTGAGTCAGCGCGGGGTTTGGGGCGCGAGCCGCACGGCGCCGGTGGCCGCGCCGGAGGGGCCGGGCACCGACTGCTGGTCTCCCTCGGCCTGATCGACCTCGGTTTCTACACCGACAGCGGCCAGACGGCCGAGAACACGCGCGCCTTCGTCGCCGCCGCCCGCGCGGCGAACCCCGGGTGTGGGGCGTGCGTGCCCGGCACGCGGAGTGTGGCGGGGGGCCCGGGCGTCAGCAGGTCGCGCCCGCCTTGACCGGCTTGAGGTCGATGAGGTAGCTGTCCACGGCGTTGTCCACGCAGCTGCTGCCGCGCCCGTAGGCGGTGTGTCCGAGTTCCTCGTAAGTCAGCAGCATGCCCTTAGGTAGCTGTCGGGCCAGGCTCTGTGCCTCGTGATAGGGCGTGGAGGGGTCGCCGGTGGTGCCCACCACCAGGACCGGGGGGAGACCGTCGACACTGACCCGGTGCGGGCCTGGCCCGCGGTGCGGCCAGCCCTTGCAGCCGAGTTCGGCGATCACGCTCTCGGACCCGAAGTCGCCCTCGGCGCGGTGGGCTTGGTCGAGGGCCTTCCAGTACGCCTGGGGGTCCTTGGGGTGGGGTATGTCAAGGCAGTCGACGGCGGTGATGGCCACGTCGGAGTTGTCGGGATGGCTCTCCTCCTCCTGCTCGTTGCCGCTGCCGGTGTCCTCGTCCTGGCCGGTGTCCCCGTCCTCCTCGGCGTTGCCCTCCTCGGTGTCCTCTTCGCCGGCGGCGATCTGGTCGAGCCGTGTTCCATCACCCTCGGCCGCCTCGCTCAGGGCTTGGGACAGGGCCTCCCACTGCTCCTCGGGGGTGTACATGGAGGTGACGATGGCGCTGTGCAGGGCCGCCGTGTCCAGCCCCCATTCGGCGTCGTCGACCGGCAGCGGCTCCTGTTCGGTTTGCGCGTACAGACCGTCGATCAGCTCACGAATGCCGTCAGGGGTGTCGGCGGGGCAGGCGTTGCCCACCACGTCGGCGCAGTACTCGGCGTAGTCGTCGACCGCTGCGCGGAAGCCGACGGCCTGGCTGCGGGCCCGCTCGACCCAGTTGAGCGAGGGGTCGATGGCCCCGTCGAGCACCATCGCGCGTACCCGCCAGGGGAACAGCTCGCCGTAGGTGGTGCCCAGATACGTCCCGTAGGACCAGCCGAAATAGGTCAGCTTGGTATCGCCGAGCGCGGCGCGCAGCACGTCCATGTCGCGGGCGGCGTCGGCCGTTCCCACGTGCGGCAGGATCGGGCCGCTGTGCTTTTTGCAGGCCGCGACCGTGCTCTCGGCTTCGGCCAGGGCGGCTTGGCGCTGCGCGGCCGTTGTGGGGTGCAGCGGCTGCGGCGCTCCGTCGTCGACCTCCTCCTCGCCCTCGGGACCGCAGTCGACGGCGGGTTTACTGCCAGCCACACCGCGCGGGTCGAACCCGACGATGTCGAAGCGGGCCCGTATTCGCTTGCTGAACGACTTGGCTCCGCCGTCCTGGAGCAGGGCGACCCCGGACTCCCCGGGGCCGCCGGGATTGACGACCAGCGACCCGCTGCGGCGGGCGGTGTCGGTTGCGGCGGCCCGTATGAGGGGGAGGGTGAAGGTCTTGCCGTTGCCGGGCGCCGAGTAGTCCATGGGGACCTTCAGCGTGGCGCACTCCTCCTCGCCGCAAGCCTTCCACCGGGGCTTTTGGTGGTAGAACGCGCGCAGGTCGGCGCGGGCGGCGGGATCATCGGCGGGCGTTTCGGAGGTGTTCTGCGTACAGCCGCTCAACGAAGTGGCGGCGAGGGCCGCCGCCACGGCCAGGACGACAGCGCGGCGATGCCGCTTGGCATGGGTGAACAAGGGTGATGGCTCCAGAGTCCGAACGCGAGCATCGCCGCGGGGCATGTCAGCGGCCCGGACATGGTACGAACCGAAACACCACCCTCACATCATTCTTAAGGAGAGGTACGTCTCGATTCCTCGTCCACAGGGATGACAACCAAGAGGGCCGCACAGCCCTCCGGGGTGCCGTCGGGCGCTTGGAAGCCCACCCCGTGAGGCCCCCGCTGTCGAGGGCACCACGGATCACCCGGCTGGCCTCCTCGGGGGACGTCGGCATCGTCGCAGCGAGGGCACGGGCGATCTGGTCGATACGGGCCTTCAGCTCCAGCTCACCGATACCGGTGCCCGCCTTCTGCTCGAACGCCGTCCGGTCGAACGAGGCCGAGGCACCCGCGAGGTCACCCGCGAGACGCCCGATGAGCTCCGGCGACAGTTCATCTTTGAAATCGGCCATCTCAATGCCCGCCCGCAGTCACGTCGAAGCCCCCGGCCGCTCGCCCCGTACGGCTCTCGGCCGGCGGGAGGAGGGGCTCGATGCGCTCCCCCTGTTCGTTCGGGAGCGGTGTGAATCTCGACCTCGGAATCATGGTTTCGAGTCTGCCAGGGACCACTGACACACGGTCCGGGCCGCTACTCTGAGCTGCCACGACACCACCCGCTATGCGCCGGCGTAGCTCGATCATGCCCAGCCGTTCACGGAGAGCCACTGACAAGCGGGCGCGGGCGAGTTACGCCGGGCGTCCGCCGCTTCTCATATCCCGTCGGCGGTGCTCCGGTCA
The DNA here is from genome assembly GCF_002099185.1 of Streptomyces sp. CB03238. Classification (NCBI taxonomy): domain Bacteria; kingdom Bacillati; phylum Actinomycetota; class Actinomycetes; order Kitasatosporales; family Streptomycetaceae; genus Streptomyces; species Streptomyces sp. CB03238. The sequence goes on from NZ_NBCN01000001.1 coordinate 603,113, forward strand.
GATGTAGCGGCCGAACTGTTCAGCTCGGAGGTATCGGGGGCCGCGGAGTCGCATTGCGCGGCGAGATGGGCGGCATACAGGTCGAGCCGGCGGCGGAGCTCAAGGCGTCCGGCCTTCTGGTTGGCCGGGGTGAGGAACTGGGCAACCTGGTCGACCAGCAGCCTCCGGTCCTGGCTGGGAAGCGCAAGAAGAGGGCAGTTGAGATGCTCGGACTGGGTGACCTCAACCCAGACGAGAACCGTGGCAAAGTCAGGCTCTTGCCGCGCCAGACGGCCGAGCTTGGGTATCCCGCTGCACAGCTCGGGCCAAACGCGCGGCGGCATCCGCCAGGTGGCCATGACGCGACGTCGGCGTGCGTAGTTGACCCGGTTGGGGCTGGTGTCGAGCTCGGCGGCGATCCGTTCGACGCCGGCTTCGAACTCCTCCCATAGGTTGCTGGGCACCGCCCTGTCGAGTACGTCGAGCGTCCCGCCGGCTACGCCGCGCGGCATGCCGAGTGTCTCGGCGCATCGGGCCCAGGTGCCGCCGGCGGTCATCTCCATCAGCTTCAAGGATGCGGCTTGCCGCAGGTGACGCACGGTTCCGATGTTGACCTGCGGCATGTGGTCGATAAGGTGAGCGAGATGGTCGTCGAACCAGGCTTGCGGCAGCAACTGCGGCACCTCCTCGGGGCTGAAGCCACAGTCCCGTGAAGGAACGCGCAGGTGACCGCCTCCGCGGCTGCCGCCGCCGGCGTGGAAGATGCGACGCCGCCGGACCAGGGAGCGGGCCAGGGACGCGGAAACCTCCGTGCCCCGCAGAATCTGGTAGGCGCGCTTCGGAGCTCGCTCATAGGCCGCCTGCATCAGTGGCTGGACACGTTCACGCAGCGACGACGGCTCGCGATCACCGAGGAGAGTGTCAGCAGCAAGGAGGAGGGCTCCACAGGTTGCGGGGTCACTCGGGGCTGGCCGCAAGTCCGCCATCCGCAGGTACTTGCTGGTGGTGGCCAAGGGGCCATCCAGGATCGCGGTGATCGGTGCGGCGTGGGCGTCGATGGGAGCGGCTGTCGCGTGCGTGGGCGAGAATTCGGCGCCGGCAGGCCAGCTGAGCTTGATCAGCTGAGCGGCGAGGATGAGATCAGGGAAGGGGTCACCCGGCTCGCCCGCAGCGGGTTCGGCAGGGTCTGGCACGAGTCGCCGATTCAGGCGTTCCTGCAAGCCGATCAGGCGGGCTCGCTCCGCTGCGGACAGGTGGCTTCCGCTGACCTGAGGAGCCGCGTCCAGCCGGGCCCCGCAGACGTCCCTGCGTTTCCCGGCAGCGCGTTGCTCCGACGTCGGGTTGCGGCACTGCAGGGGGTGGAGGTCGTCGCGCTGTGGTTCCCGGACCAGGCTGCCTCGGTTCTGCGACGCTCCGCCCAGCACGTTTCCGCATCTCGGGCAGACCACTTCCAAAAGGCGGTGATGCAGGGGGCAGGCGAAGACCACCGGCAGGTGCCAGCTCAGCTTCCAGGGCCCGCCGAAGGCGGACTGGACGGGGCTGCGGTTACCGCTCAGGCACTCGGGGCAGTACCGGCTGCTGGCGTTGAAGGCCCAGTACTCCCGCAGAGCAACCGTGTTGATCTTGGAGTGGACCTGGGCGTTCGCCAGCGGCGGGTAGGTGCTCCCGTAACGGCGGAGGGTGAGGTCGTTGGCTTCGGCTCGGGACAGCCGCGTGGCGGCGGCGAACGTGGTAGCGACGTCGTCGGGCAGGCCGATCAGGTGGTAGGCCGGTGGCCGGCGCTCGTACGCGGACAGCCCGCACAAGGTGGCGATCCGGCCGGGCGACCTGCCCAGGCGGTGAGCAAGCCGCAGGAGGAAGCCGGGCAGCGACTCTTCCGGCAGTGGGGCGAGACTGCGCGCGAGCGGGGGCGGTGTCATCACGCGCCTCCCGCGATTCCGGCCGCCGGGCCGTCGTCGTCGAAGACGCTGTTGCGGCCCGGCCGCTTCCTCTTCTTCGAGGCGGGCACCTCCGGGATGGAAGGCTGCTCGCCCGACTCGGCGTCCAGGTCAGGCAGGTCGGTGGGACTGACCGTGCACCTCTGGAGCAGATCGATCGTCAGCTGCTCCGCCTTGGTCTCGATGGCGTGGCGGCAGCCGGTCTGGATGAGTTTCTCCAGCAGGCCGACCACACCGTTCGTACGGCGGAACAGGTACTCGGGCATGTCGCCCGCGGTGAGCATGCCGTCGGGATCGTTCAACAGGCGAAGACAGCCCTCCAGCCCTCTGAGGTGGGCCGTCCAGGCAGCGATCTGCTCCGGCGTGTCGTACCCGAAGGGGTCGAGGTCGATCAGCTCGAAGCGTCGTTCATGCTGGGTGGCGGCATGGGCGTTGGGGCTGCGGCCCCGGTCCCTGACCGGTGGGAAGACCCACTGCTTGGTGACGGGGTCGCGCCGGCCGTCCCGCAGCAGCCCGGAGGTGGGGATGCCGACCCCGACCAGGATCAAGGTCACCGGCATGCTCATCATCTCGCGTATCAGGTCCAGCACGTCCTGGTCCGCCTCACGGTGGAGCTTGAGCCGCGTGATGTCGTCGATGACCAGCGCCTTGGTGGCATGGTCGAGGATCGCGGCGTTCACCGTGCGGACCAGATCCTCCAGCCGCATCCCCTTGTAGTCCTCGCCGTAGAAGTCCAGGATGCGCTGGCAGGTGGAGATCGGGGTGGCCTTGACCGGGCAGCGTACGTACGCCACCGGGGCGTGGAGGTCGCGTGTGCCGGGCATCGCGCCCGGGTTGATCTGCTGATTCAGCTCCAGCCACTCGTCCTCGAAGGCGGCCACTGCCTCGCAGACGGTCTCGGTCTTGCCCTGGGCGCCGCCGCCGTTGACCATCACCCCGGTACGGGTGCTCGCCTTGTGGCTGAAGGCTCCGTCCTCGATCCGGGTGCGCACCAGCCACGCCACGTCCTCGCTCATCGGAGTGGCCTGGACTGGCAGGCTGCTGTGGGTCGCCAGGCGATGCAGGTCGTAGATTCGCCGCTGCCGCGGGGTCATCCGGGCGTACTTGCCGGCCGACATCACGGGGGCGGGGATGAAGCTGCCGCGGGTCGTCCGCCACCGCTGCCAGCTGGCGTACCGGGTGCGGTCCAGCGGCGGCTCCGGCAGGAATGAGGCCGCGCCCGCCCACGGCGGCGTACTTCCGGTTGCGCTCACAGTCCCCCCTCGATGTCCTCGCGCTCGTCTTCGTCCGGCAGAGCCAGCAGGCTGCGTTCACGCAGCCGCTGCCCGAGCGCCGGAGGCGGGGCGGGGCGCTCGGGCACCGCCTTCTCCCGTCGGCGGCGACGCTCGTCGTCCACCGCTGCCTGCCCCTGCTGGGCTCGCTCCCGCCATCGCAGCGGCACGACGTTTTCTCCTTCCTCGGCTCGCGCCCGCTCGTCGGCAACGGCTTCGGTGGCACCGGGCGGGCGGTCGGCCGCCGCAGCCGCCACCTGGGCCATCTCGCGCGCATGCTCGATGCGCTGGCTCTTGGTCAGCCGGGTCGGCCACTGCTCGACGGGGACGTTGCCGCCGATCAGCTCCAGCAGCAGCGGCAGCAGTTCCGCGTCGGACTTCGGGGCCAGACCGCGGACGCGGACTTCGCGCATCGCCTCGCGCACCCGTGCGTCGCTGAACGCGGGGATCTCACCCTCGCGGGGCAGGCCCGTCCAGCGCAGGGTGTGCCAGTCATGGGTACGCGGGTCCTGGAAGAACACGAAGCGCGGGTCGCGGGGGTCGCGGGGGAAGACGTACCTGTTCTTGGCCACGCCGCCGCGGCGCGAGGGCATGAAGCGGTACTCGTCCAGCGCGTCGCCGTTGTACCAGAGGTTCTTGATCTTCACGCCGCGCTTGCCGTGGATCATCACCCGGTGGGCCGGCAGCAGCTGGTAGTACAGCTCAGGGCGGGGGATCTGCAGGGCGAAGCCGCCCTGGGCCATCGACGCCGCGAACAGGCTGTTCGGGCTGTGGTCACCACCGGGGTCCCAGCTCGGCGCGTACGACCCGAATCGCCTGTTCTGCCACACCCGGACGATCCAGGTGGCGATCACGTGCTCCATCTCGGCGACGGTCACAACCGCATCGCCCTCCGGGTCCACGCCGCGGTCCGCGGCGTCCACCCCCTGATAGCCCGGAAGGATCCGGAACAGCAGGGACTGGATGGCGCCGAAGGCCCGCTCCACGGCCTGCTTGTCGGTCGGGCGGAGAACCCGGGCCGGGCGTATGTTCGCCCCGATCACCCGCTGGACCTCGATCAGGTGATGGTTCTTGTACACCGATCCGTGGTCGGTGGTGACGGTCTCGGGGGCGAAGAACGGCAGGCCCGCAGTCTTGTGCCCTGCGAACTCGGCCACCAGCGTCGCCGGGACGCCCGGGTAGGCCCACTCCATCTCCTCGCCCCAGTCCGGCCGCATCGGCAGCGGCATCATCACGTCGCGCAGGACCATGGCCACGTCGACAGAGGTGTCCGAGACCAGGGTGAGCCGGAACGCCACGATCGAATGCGTGTACACGTCCAAGGCCAGCGTCAGGTGAACAGATACGGGTTCACCGAAGACGTCCTCGCGGACCTTGACGGGCAGAATCGTGGTGTCGAGAGCCACCACCTGGCCCGGGCGGTGCACCACGACGTGCTTGCCGGTGGCCACTTCCTGGGCGCGGGCGGCCGAGCGCACATACCGCTGCCGCGCCCCCGTGGAGCCGAACCACTCCTGCCACACCACCCGCAGCGTCTGGTAACTGGGGACGGGCTCGTCCGGCCCGAACGTCTCCCGGACGTACTGATGGATCAGGCGCTCGCGGTCCTTCGCGCTGAGCTTGGAGCGGTGCAGCGTCTCCGCGCGGACCGCGAACAGCGCCTCCCGCACGTTCGGTGAGATCCGGCGCCCGGTCGCCTCGCGAAGCCACCGGTCGTCGGCGACACCCACCGGTCCGAACCGGCGGCGGTCCATGTCCCAGCGGATCAGCGTCCGGTAGCCGGCCTGTTTCAGGCCGAGTGCGGCGGCCTCCTCGGGGTTCTCCGCCGCGGCCCGGCGCAGTTCCTCCGCCTTGGCCTGCCTGCGCTGTGTCAACGTCGTGGCGTCAGGGTCGTACTGCGGGCGCGGTTCACCCGGCGCTGCCAGCAGCGGGTCGCCGCTGCGGTAGCCGGTTCCCACCTCGTTCAGGTGCGCCAATCGCAGCAGAGTCAACTGCTGTTTTTCGGGCGGCAGGTCGGACATCGCCTTCGGCTGCCGCCCTCGGCTCGCGGCCGGCAGATCCCTACGAGTCCGGGTGGACGGCCGACAACCGGGATGATGCATCAGCTGCCGTACAGAGGTGTGCCAGGCAGGACCCTCGGACCGCACGAGGACCACCTTGCCCACCTGCGGCTCGAACCTCTCCACCGTCCACTCATCGCCACCGACGATCAGCTCGTTCCCCGGGGACAGCTCCCAGGCGGTCGCGGTCGGCGTCGTCACCATTCGCCTCCGCGTCGACGGTTGCCGGCCGCCAGGCGGACCAGGCTCGAGTCGGCCAGCGGGGCGGACAGGTCGACGCCCAGCCGGCGGTGCCACAGCAGATGCAGCGCGTGAGCCCGGGCGATCACCGAATAGCTGCACTGCTCAACCAGCTCGCCGAACGGGAGAGGGCCCAAGGCCGCTGCCTGCAACATCTCTTCCTGAACGTCCAGTTCATCCGTCAGGTCGCGCCGACCTGCCGAGAGACTGTCGACGATGCTCACGATGTGCTTCCGCCAGCCGGTCACCACGCTGTAGTTCCAGCCGGCCGCCAGTGCCGCCTCGGCCGACGCGGCGAACTTCACCTCGTCTTCCGGCTTGATGCGTTCCGCCGGTCGGACATCGACCAGCCACGGCCCCGACGCGGTCAGCAGCAGGAAGTCCGGGGTGTGCTTGACCATCCCGTCCGTGGTCAAGAAGTCCAGGCGAAACGGTTGTGCAAGCGCCTCCACGAGGTCAGCCGCGAAGTCGGCCATCAGGAGCAGCAGCTCCTCCTCGAAGCTCTCGAAGCCATGGTGCCGGTCAGTGCTGACCAGGTACTCCAGGCCCGGCCGGTGCCACTGGCCTGTCCGCCAGGTGAAACGGCGTACCGGCTGGCTTCGGAACACCTCGACCTCAGCGAGGTTCCGCACCGAGCAGGTGACCGGCGTCCGGCCCATGCGCCAGGTGGCAGTCCAGCGGTCGCTCCAACCCGCGCCGAGCTTTAGGGCCTCGCTGTAGGTCTCGTGCACCTGGTGCAGGCGCGCGAGGTCGCCCAGGCCGCAGGCGTCAGACCATAGGCCGGTCCGCTCAACTCTCCCCGTGGAACTGGACCCGCCAGATAAAGTCGAGACCACGTCTCCTCGCTCTCCGTCGCGAACTGATCACATGGGGACGAACATACGTCCAAGATCCACGCCGGGGTCTCGTTTCCGAAGATCCAAGGCACCCGCAATGGCCCCGTCGGAGCATCGCCCTTGTACGCAGATGACAAAAAGACTCTGCAATCCGGATGCGGTCGCGCCAAGGCAAGCTGGCACAAGACCAGTTCAGAGGGCCTTCCCAGTGACATCTACCGAAGGCAGTCGCAACAATGGTGCAGACAGAAGGCGGCTGGACCCGCCATCAAAGTCTTGAGCCCGTCCGAACACAGAACTTCTGCATCCACCGAGACGACGTCACACGACCCGATGGAAGCCGGGCCATCTTCGAGTACCAGGAGATCGGCCACGGCGCCGCGGTCGTCGCGCGACGACAGGACGGAAAGATCGCACTCGTTCGTGTCTGGCACTACCTTCACGGCGACACCCTCAACCTGCCCGGCGGAACGATCGAGCCGGACGAAGCCCCGGAGGCGGCGGCACTGAGGGAGCTTGAAGAGGAAGCGGGCGTCACTGCGGATCGTCTCGTGCCCCTCGCGGTGACACGCCTTCTGAATCGCTCCACGGTGCAGCTGCACCTCTTCGCGACCTTCGGGAACCTCACCACGGGACAGCGGAAACTGAGCGGCGCCGAGACCGGTATGACAGTGGAGTGGTGGGACCTCGAGGACGCGGTCACCGCAGCTTCGGACGGCACCATCACGTTGGCAGGTGGGGCGCTCGGGATTCTTCTCTTCGCGGAGGCCATACGCTCCGGCCGCCTCACCGCTCCACAGGAAGCCGCTGTCCGAGAGCCTTAGCGCGCCAGTGAGGATCGCTGGAGCTGTCCGACAGCCCTCCTAGCGTCGGCTGAATGGATCAGACGAACGACACGGCTGCCGCCCGGCGCGTGGAGATCAGCGCGCAGGGCGGTAAGGCCGACATCGAGATCGACGGCACACGGATAGACCCGAGGGCCGTCAAGGCGTACACCGTCAGTCATTTCGCCGGGGAGCGGCCGGAGATTCTGCTGCACGTTGCCGACCGCGGCGACAGCCAGTGGTCGGGGATGGCCCGCGTCGCGATTGCCGACACGCCCGACCCGGGGCCAGTGGCAGCCATCTTCCTGGACGCGATCGACCCGGAGGCCCTGGAACGCGCCGCGCTGGCACGGCCGGACCTCGGCACCGAGCCGTACTCGCTGACGAAGGCGATGCTCACCCAGCTTGGGGAGTGGGCTCGTGGCCTTTGATGTCGAGGGTGCGCGCCGGGTTGTTGGCCGCATCCTGGACGACAAGCTGGAGGTGTGGCGGGGCAGCGCAGGCCGTACGGATGACGTGCTGGACGAGACCACGGGCCGGCTCGTGCCGCCCGCGCCGGACGATGAGCTGGTCTGGGACGGCCTTGGTGCGGTGATGCCGATCGGCCGCCCGGCCATCACCCAGCCCGTCGGCGGGTCTGTCGCCGTCGAGCCGGCGGTCACCGACTATCAGGCCGTGTTGCCGGTCGACACCCCGGTGTTGCGGCGCGACGACGTGATCCGGGTTGCCGGTTCCGTGCGCCCCGGCGGTCCTCGCGATCCGCAGTTGGTGGGCCGTCGGTTCCGCGTCTCCGACGAAGCGGTGGGCACCTACACCGTGGTGCGCATTGTCAGGGTGCAGGTGATTCTCAATGACTGAGTCAAGTCGCCTGCGTAACCGGCGAG